>JAAEOP010000383.1 GCA_024223125.1 Chloroflexota bacterium | reverse complement strand
GCCTTACGCCAGTACAAAGCATGGAAACACGCTTGCCGACAGGCAAAATGGGCTGCCCGTCGAACTCGATTAGCAATGAAGGGGGCAACGACATTGGCGCAACTTGTCGATTTATTGACCAAACGGCAGATGCATTACCAAATAGGGGCGTTGCCCATGTTGTACGCTTTGCTGGAAAGCTTGCAAGTTCGCCATATCATCAATCGGCACTGTCCTACACAACGCGAAGTAGACCATGGAACAGTTGTCTTGGTCTTGGTGTTGAACCGACTTATGTACCCATCACCCCTTTACCGCGTCGCTGATTGGGTGGGACGAACAACATTAGTGCATATTCTCGGCGTTCCTGCACTAAAATTCAATGACGATAGGCTCAATCGCACATTAGACGCTCTTTACCCACATCTGGAAATCATCTGGTTGGAACTGGTTGAGCAGGCAATGCGCAAGGCCAATATTGATATGTCGGTTATTTTTTATGATTTGACGGCATTTATCATGCACGGCCGTGCCGGAGACATCATCGTTATTTTTGATCGTAAAAACCGTTTTTTGGCAGTTGGTTTGTATGATGCGCAGGGGCCGATTCGGGTACGAATTTTGCATGTGGGAGACCCGGTGACGATTGATGGAATTTGGTTACGGGCGCAGTTGGCCGCGGCCGCAGCTCGCCGTACCCCTCTATTACAAACCAACAGTACCGGCTATCGGCTGGTGCATGGGGAAAATGATGGCTTGCCGGGGTTGGTAATTGACCGGTATGGGGAAACGGCCGTTAT
The DNA here is from genome assembly GCA_024223125.1 of Chloroflexota bacterium. The sequence goes on along the minus strand of JAAEOP010000383.1, from coordinate 1,004 downwards.
CAAACTATACACGACTGCCTGGCTGCCTTATTTGGGGGATGTGTTGGCGGGATTGATGGGGGCGACGGCCGTTAGCCGGACAGTCTTGCGTCTCAGCCGGAGCCTACAGCAGCATCCAGAGGAATTGTACGGATTAACTGACGGCCAACTGTTAGCTGGTGAACCAACAAAAGAACCGGAATGTTTTCTTGAAAATGGATTGATTTTTGAGGTGGATGTGATTCAAGGACAAAAGACCGGCTTTTTTCTGGATCAGCGAGATAACCGCGCGCGGGTGGAAAAAATGGCGACTGGTAAAAGAGTGTTGAATTTATTTGCTTACACGGGTGGTTTTTCCTTATATGCAGCGCGGGGCGGGGCACGGCAGGTAATTAGTCTGGATAGGAGTCAGCCGGCATTGGCGGCGGCCGTTCGCAATTTTAAGCTGAATCAGGCAGATGCTCGTGTAGCAGCCTGTGAACATGAAATTCTGTTGGGGGATGCTTTTCAATCCTTGTCTCGAATGGCGCAATCAGGGCAGAGTTTTGATATGGTCATCATTGATCCACCATCCTTTGCCAAAAAACAGACTGAGGTTGAGAGGGCGTTGTGGGCTTACGGCCGTTTAGTACGTCTCGGTTTGGAGGTGCTTGCCCCCAATGGCATTCTGGTAATGGCCTCTTGCTCTAGTCGAGTAGATGCAGACACTTTTTTCCAGACAGTTCATCAGGTGGCGCGGCGAGGGGGACGGCCGTTGCAAGAAATCGAGCGTACCGGCCATGCTCTGGATCATCCCATCACCTTCCGGGAAGGCGCTTATCTGAAATGTTTGTTTGCATCTGTTCCATTACCGTCGCGGTAGAAACGCTCAATACCCTGGCTGCCCAAATTGAGGAGCAGGAGGCAGGAGCGTTGGAACCGGTCGCCGATTTGGAAACACTGCTGTGCCATGCCGATTTAGGACATCAGATCGCCTTGCGAAGTGATTTTTATGGCGTGTTCTGGGGCGTTCACACCTTTGGCGG
>JAAEOP010000382.1 GCA_024223125.1 Chloroflexota bacterium | reverse complement strand
CTAACCAGTTGGAGACCATCCCCCGGCCGCTGCTCGACCGGATGGAGGTCATCAGTCTGTCCGGTTACATTCTGCAAGAAAAACTGCAAATTGCCCGGCGATTCTTGCTGCCCAAGCAGTTAGATTTCCATGGCCTGACCGATGACCAGGTCATTATTCCAGATGATGTCCTGCGGGCCATTATCAACGGTTATGCCAGAGAGGCGGGCGTGCGCGGCCTGGAAAACAACATCAAAAAGATTCTGCGCAAATCGGCCAAAACCATTGTTCAGGAAGAAGTAGAAGAAGTGGAAATCAAACAGGATGCTCTGCGCAATCTGCTGGGCCGGCGCGTATTCTCAGAAGAACGGGTTTACAAAGCGCCGCGGGTGGGGGTGATTACCGGTTTGGCCTACACCAGCTTTGGCGGGGCCACCCTGCATATTGAGGCCACGCCGGTACCTTCCAGCGGCCCCGGATTTAAACAAACCGGCCAGCTTGGCAAGGTCATGATAGAATCATCGGAAATTGCCTACACCTATATCCGTTCATTGCTAAAGGATGATGATTCGGCTCGAAATTTTTTCGAACACAGCTTCATTCATCTGCACGTTCCGGCCGGGGCCACACCCAAAGATGGGCCCTCCGCCGGAGTGACCATGG
>JAAEOP010000381.1 GCA_024223125.1 Chloroflexota bacterium | reverse complement strand
TGACGAACAATGCTGGGTATGGGTATTTTGACAATAACAGCAATAACAGTCTGGCTCTGCAAAATGTGAACCTGACCAACAATGGCGTGGCCGGCCGCTTACCGGTCAACACTGCGATGAATAATGTGGATTGGACGGGCAATACCCGCAATGAAATCGAATGGAGCGGGGGTACATTGACGCAGCCGGCCGATTGGGTTCGTCTGCCGGCTGGCATCACCACCTATCACGTCGTTGGGGATATTTCAGTTGCCGATGGTGTTTCACTGACAGTTGGAGCCGGTGTCAATGTTATTTTCAACCAATATACTGGTTTGTTTGTGAATGGGCAGATTACGGCCGTTGGCACACCTACAGATCCTATTACCTTCACGGCCGCCGTCAGCAACACCAGTGGCTATTGGGATTATGTACAAATTGGCGGCGGCTCTGTTTTAACCGACAGCGATGGGTCGCACTTGAGCTATGCTACCTTTGAAGGCGGCGGTTACAACTACTACTACAACAACAATCCCACCTTGCATATTTACCGCAGCAGCCCCACATTGGACCACATCACCATTCGCAACAGCGGCGGTGAAGGGTTGTATGCCTATTATTACTATAATGATCAGAAAGGGTTTGCGTTGGACACGGCAGTCATCGAAAACAACGGCGAACAAGGGATGTATCTGGGTAACTACGGTACTTACACAATTACCAACGTCACCATCCAAAACAACAGCCTGGACGGCATTTATGCCAGCTACGTGGACAACCTCAATCTGGATAATGTCACCATAGAAGGTAATGGGGATGATGGCGTACATCTTTACCAGGGGAACAGTAATCAATCTCTGTTTAACAATGTCGCCATTAATAACAATACCAACTATGGCATTTATGATTACTCAAGCAATGTATTGGCACTGCAAAATGTGAATATCAATAACAATGGCGTGGCGGCCCGGCTACCAGCCAACACCACTTTTAGCAATGTAGATTGGACTGGCAATACCCGCAATGAAATCGAGTGGAGCGGAGGCACAATTACCCACAATGCCGATTGGGTGAAGCTCCCGGCGGGGATCACTACCTATCATGTTATTGATGATATAACGGTAGCCGATGGGTATACGCTGACGGTGGGGGCGGGCGTGTCTGTTTTGTTTGACGCCAGCGAACGGCTGTATGTTAATGGGGCGCTCACGGCCGTTGGCGTGCCCACCGATCCCATTACCTTCACCAGCGCCATTAGCAATACGCCCGGTTATTGGGATTACGTGCAAATTGGCGGTGGCGCTGTCCTTACCGACAGCGATAGTTCCCATATTAGTTATGCCCTGCTGGAAAATGGCGGCCAATGGTCTGACCCCATTCTGTACATCTATCGCAGCAGCCCTACTATAGACCATGTCACCATTCGCAACAGTGGCGGTGAAGGTATCTATGCTTATGATTGGAACAACTATGGCAATGGATTTACCCTGGATACGGCCGTCATCGAAAACAATAGCGGCGAAGGTATTCATATCGATTATGGTATTGGCGTCACCCTAACCAATGTGACTGTACAAAACAATGGCGGTCATGGAATTTATCTCTACCAATCCTCAAATATCAATTCCCTGTTTGCTGACTTAAACATCCTCAATAATGCTGGTTATGGTATATATACGTACTACTATGCCTACTACGGCCGTCTAACCATTCAAGACAGCAACATCAACAACAACAGCGTGGCCGCCCGGCTGCCTGTCAATACCATCCTCAATAATGTAGATTGGACAGGCAACACGCGCAATGAAATCGAATGGAGCGGAGGCACAATCACCCAGGATACAGCCTGGAATAGACTGCCGGCCGGTATAACCACCTACCACATTGTCGGTGACATTACTGTTAATGACGGTGTTACTTTGACAGTGGGTGCCGGCGTCAATGTGCTAGTGGCCCAATATCGGGGATTGTTTGTGAATGGGGCGCTGTCGGCCGTCGGCACACCCACCAACCCCATCACCTTTACTGCTGCCGTCAGCAACACCAGCGGCTATTGGGATTATGTGCAAATTGGCGGCGGCTCCATTGTGACAGACAGCGACAGTTCCCATCTCAGCTACGTCACTCTGGAAGGGGGCGGCTACTGGACTAATCCCATCCTCTATATCTACCGTAGCAGCCCCACCCTGGAAAACCTCACTATTCGCAACAGCAGCGGCATGGGCATAGAAGCATATTACTATTCCTGGAGTGATAATCCACATTTAACCGTAGATTCTACCTTCATTGAAAATGTCGGTTCACATGGACTTTATTTTTACTACACTGACCAATACACCCTGACCAATGTGACTGTGCAGGGCAGCGGCGGCTATGGCATTTATGATACGGGCGGCAACAGTTTAAGCCTGTCTGACAGCGCCATTCAGGCCAACGGCACGGCCGCCCGCCTGCCCGCCAACACCCTCATGAACAATGTGGATTGGAGTGGCAATCTCCGTAACGAAATTGAATGGAGCGGGGGCACAATCATCCGTGATACGGCTTGGGCAGCTCTGCCTGTGGGCATCACCACCTACCATGTCATTGGCGACATTACTGTGTCAGACGGTATTTCCCTGACAATTGATCCCGGTGTAGATGTCATCTTCGGTTTTGGAGTTGATTTGAATGTAGATGGTTCGCTCACGGCCGTTGGCGATATAGATAATCTCATTCATTTCAAACCAGCCGTGGATGGTTCGGTTGGCTATTGGGACAATCTGAAAATCGGGGGCGGCAATGTTCTTACAGACAGCGACAGCTCTCATCTCAGCTTTGTCACTTTGGAAGGCGGCGGTCGTTGGGGCGGCGCTTTGTATCTTTACTACAGCGCCCCCACATTAGACCATCTCACCATTAAAGACAGCAGCAACGATGGTATCTATGCCTACTACAGCGACGGTCTGGAAATCTCCATCAGCAACTTCATCAACATTGCCGATTATGGCATTTACAATGCGACCTCCTGGACAGGGGAGGTGATTTCCGCCACCTACAATTATTGGGACGACGCCACAGGCCCCTATCATCCCACGCTCAACCCGGGCGGATTAGGGGTAGAGGTGAGTGACGGCGTTCTCTTTGATCCCTGGCTGCTGGAAGAAGTATTAGACCTGGGCGTTCTCAGCCGTACCGCAGCCGATTACTCCACAATGGCTTGGGATGGGTCAACTTACACCCGCCATTATCTGGATGGGACACAAGTTCACTTCACCAGCGACGGCCGTCATGATACTACCCTCGACCCCGACGGCCGGATGACAACCTATACCTACAATGCCGACGGCAGCGTGGCCACCATGAACATTATCCCTCCCGGTGAAACGACACCGCGCTGGAGCTGGGCCTTTGCCTACGTCAATGGCACACTCAGCAGCATCACCGATCCGGCTGGTCGGGTAACGGCCATTGCCATAGATCAGCACAACAATCTGCGTACCTTCACCACGCCAGACGGGGCCGCGCAGCAGTTCACCTACGACGCCCAACATCTGATGACCCATTACACGGATCAGAATGGGGCCATTACCCAGCAAACCTATGACAATTACGGCCGTATCACCAGCCTCATTGAACCGGCCCGTACCGTGTATGATCAGAACAGCGGTCAGATTGATGTGATCAATGAAACACGCACTTTTGCCCCCTCAGACACAGGTTACGAGCTTATCAACAACCTGCCTCCCAGCGACCCCAGTAACCCGGCGCCGCCGCCGCCCAAATCGGCCGACCTGATAGATAGTGTGGTTTACGGCCGTGGCGGCCGCAGCGGCCATACCAACAAATGGGGGAACTGGCTGGACGAAACAGACGGTCTCGGCCGTACCATCTCCTACACCCGCGACATCCGCAACAACATTACCCGCATAGATTACCCCGATGGCGATTGTGTTCTGTACACTTACGACAGCAGCGGCAACCGGCTGACGGAGGATTGGCTGGCGGCGGCCCAATGCAGCCAGGTATACAGCCATCTCGAATTGACCAACGTTCCGGCCCAGAGTTGGGTTTACACTTACGAAGACCAGTTCAACCAGGTTAAAACAGAGACCGATCCCCGCGGTTACACGACCATCTACACCTACGATTATGAAGAGGGCGCCGGTAATGTCGGCAATCTTATCCGTGTAGAACAGCCGCCAGTGGATGATGGTTTTGGACAGATTGTTACCCCCACCACCCATTACACCTACAACAGTTGGGGCTTATTAGAAACGGAAACAGATCCGCGGGGTATGGTAACGCAGTACGTGTATACCCAGGGTACGCCAGACGAAGCGGCTAACGGCAGCAATCCCCTCTTCGCCCCTGGCGTAACGCCCGTGCCCGGTCTGCTAACCCAGATCATTTATGATGTGGGCGGCGAGGGGTTGACCACTGCGTATAAGAATTTTGACGCCGCCAGTAATCCCCAAACCAGCGTCGGTTTTGACGGCCGCGAAACAACCCAATATCTGTATGACAATATGAACCGGGTTATCAGTCAGACAAATGCGGTGAATATTACTATTGTTAATCTGTACGACGGCCGCTCCAATCTCCGGCAACAGATTGTAGATTACACACCAGACAGCAGCGGCCGCAATGTTTTGTTGGAGTACACTTACAACCCGCTAGACCAGCTTCTATCAGAACGGACAACGGATGGCAGTCTGGTGGTGCAGAACAGCGTCATCTACGACATTAACCGGCAGCGAGCTGTAGAGATTGACGGCCGCGGCCAACAAACTGTCTACCACTATGATGACGCCGACCAGTTGATACACATCATTGATCCGGCCGGGTACGTTATTACCCGAACGTATGCTGCCGATGGCTTGTTGGAGAACATCACCGATGCCGATGGTTATGTGGCCCGCTTTGTCTATGATGGTTACGGTCGTCTTACAGCCCGCACCCAGGATGATGGCGGTCTCAATTTAACTACTGCCTACGAGTATGATCTTAGTAACAATATGACGGCCGTCACCGACACCATCGGCGTTGTCACCTGTTATGCTTACGATGCGCTCAACCGGCGCACAACCGAAACGGAAGATTGCGGCGTCCTCAATCTGACCACAACCAGCGCTTATGATGTCAATGG
>JAAEOP010000380.1 GCA_024223125.1 Chloroflexota bacterium | reverse complement strand
CTCGTCGGTCACTTTTCTGTTATCCAGCGTAATCAGTTTTTCCCACAGCACCCAGGCCCGACGCCCGGCGCTTTTCCAGCGCCGGGTCAGGTAGGGCTCACAGTAGGTAACGTAGTATTTGTCGAGGGCAATATAGCCCGTTTTTCGGTTGATGTCTTTGATGTGAGGCACAAACTGGCTGTAATCGGGACAGGCCAGGTCGGTTGGTAAACAAGCAGCGGGGTCAACTTCGGTCAGGGGGATATCCGGGGGTTGGGTTCCATTCTCGGAGACAAAGAACTCCAGGGTAATGTCATCCTGACCGGAGCAATTTTTGAGGGTTCTGATCACCGTATTGAACAGCCGGTTCTCCAGCCAATCTTTGGCGAAACTGTTCTTGACCGCGATTTTCCATGTTCCATTTTGGGCTTCACCAACATAGGTGTCTTTCAACCAGGTCTCAAAGGTGGCCCGGGTCATCTGAAGCTGGAGTTGGCCAAGGACCATTTTCCACAGAGTCTCAGGGGTAGGTTGGGCTTGGTCGGTCGGTGGTGTTGTCAACAGGTTTGGTCCTCGGTTTGCTTTTTTGATGATATCGATAGAGGGTGTGTTGGCAGAACGCTCTCAGATTTTTGGCATTTGTGAAGCGAAGTAGCTTGCGTTCCAATGGGAACGCTGCCAATGGGAACACCGTTTATACTGCTGGTTTGGCCCTAGAAATCATCGAACATCTCATCAAACAGGCCGGCGCTTTCGCTGTTTTCGACCTGCGTGGCCACGTCTTGGGCCTGCTGCGACCCACCCAACAGAGCCGCCCGAATGATGTCCCGCCGCTTCCGCCCCTTTGCCTGGACGATAGAGTCCAGCAGCGTCTCCAACTCTGGCGGGTCTTCGCCGGGAGTGAGGCGATAGTAGAAATCAAATTCGTACACTTTACCTGATTTTTTGGGAG
>JAAEOP010000379.1 GCA_024223125.1 Chloroflexota bacterium | reverse complement strand
CGGGACTGGGGTGGTTACTGATAGTTCGGTGGAAGGGGATTGGCGCTTGCCGACGAAAATCGAGTTGAATGGGTTAGCTAATAGTGGAACAGAAGATGTCAGGACAGGAGAAGTGCGTGCTTTTACTGGCATCCAGGTGAGCTACTACTGGTCGAGTACTACCTTTGCGTCGAATCCGAGCTACGCCTGGGACGTGACCCTGTTCGATGGCGACGTGAGCGACGACAGTAAGGCCCTCAACTACTACGTGTGGCCGGTGCGCGGCGGACAATAAGAGGTTTTGGCACTTTGAGTCCTTTGAGGGGCCCTCTCCCCACACCCCCCACCGATTTAGAATCAAATTTTTTAAAAATAGATAATAATCTTAGATAAAGAGGTAGCAAGTAGATGGTTTTCTCTCCAAAGTTGGTAAACCGTTACAAAGAACTAAAAAAGAAGCCCCTGATTGTCTTTTACTGATGCAGGTAGGGGCCTTTAAGCAGGTAATGGATGAAGATGCCCGCGCCTGTCTTGAGCGTAGCCGAACGGGCCGTTTCAAAAGTGACGGTTTGAAGTTGCAAATGGCCGGAGATGTGGACGAGCCGTAAATTGAAAATATACTGTAACAATATAAGACCTGTCAGGTTTTCAAAACCTGACAGGTCTGGCTAGGGAGCAAATGATGAAAAGTAAAAGAATGACAACCGTACTTGTATTATTCACCACCCTGTTTTTGGGGTTGGTCAGTGTGGTCTATGCGGCGGGCAACATCGACAGTACCAACAAATGGGCCTGGGCCGGTAACGCCGGCTGGCTAAACTTCAACCCCAGCCACGGCGGCGGGGTCACGGTTTATGATGACCACCTGGAAGGCTACGCTTGGGCCGAAAATATCGGCTGGGTGAGGCTGGGAACGTACACTGGCGGGGGAACGCACACCTACGCCAATGATGCCGCCGGTAATTACGG
>JAAEOP010000378.1 GCA_024223125.1 Chloroflexota bacterium | reverse complement strand
GTTAGCGATGTTACTCCAATTGAATATGCCTTTGCTGGCTCAATACGGTTGATTAAAAACCGAGCTTGCCAATTCGCTTGAAACGATTTGTTATATGGCTTGTTCTTGGCCTTGTAGTTTTACAATTGTAATAGCCAGTATACTACTGACAAGACATTAAGTCAGGTTCTTAGTTCTTGATGATAACTGGCAGATAAACCTCGCTGCTACTGGAATCGGTCACCACCCCGTAAGCATTGGCCCCCGTATATTTGAAATGGATCCAGCCCACATTCTCACCCCAGGCGTAGCCATCGAACTCACCGGTGGATGAGTCAATGGTCACCTGTTCGTCCTTGGGGTCGAATTTGACCCAACCGGCGTTGGCACTCCAGGCGTAGCCGGACAGCTTGCCGTCGGTAGCACGGTTGACCCCATAGTTACCGGCGGCATCATTGGCGTAGGTGTGCGTTCCCCCGCCAGTATACGTACCCAGCCGCACCCAGCCGATGTTCTCGGCCCAGGCGTAACCTTCCAGATGATCATCATAGACCGTGACCCCGCCGCCGTGGGTGGGGTTAAAGTTGAGCCAGCCGGCGTTACCGGCCCAGGCCCATTTATTGGTACTATCGATGTTACCCGCCGCATAGACCACGCTGATCAACCCTAAAAACAGGGCGGTGAATAATACAAGTACGGTTGTCATTCTTTTACTTTTCATCATTTGCTCCCTAGCCAAACCTGTCAGGTCTTATATTGTTGCAGTATATTTTCAATTTACAAGTCATTCATTCAATCAACGCCCAAAGGGAGGAGAAATCCTTGAGACCGGCTCTAGCCAAGCTGGGGTCTGGCAGAACAGGTAACCGGAGTTTCTGGCCCAATTGCGACACCCCTAGCGATGCTATGCTTCGCCCCCCCCTCAAAGCACCCAAAGCCTCAAAGTGCCAAAACCTCTTATTGTCCGCCGCGCACCGGCCACACGTAGTAGGAGTTGAGGGCCTTACTGTCGTCGCTCACGTCGCCATCGAACAGGGTCACGTCCCAGGCGTAGCTCGGATCCGACGCAAAGGTAGTACTCGACCAGTAGTAACTCACCTGGATGCCAGTAAAAGCACGCACTTCTCCTGTCCTGACATCTTCTGTTCCACTATTAGCTAACCCATTCAACTCGATTTTCGTCGGCAAGCGCCAATCCCCTTCCACCGAACTATCAGTAACCACCCCAGTCCCG
>JAAEOP010000377.1 GCA_024223125.1 Chloroflexota bacterium | reverse complement strand
GGATGTTATCAGGCCGTAAATCACATATTCCCAAGGGGTCCCCACAAAAATAAACCGCAGCAAGAAGAGAATGGGAATAAGCAGCGCGGCCACCAGGGAGGCAACAGATGCGTATCCCACAACCAGAATAAAAAGGGCAACAATCGGGAATAAAACGAGGGCAGAGGGCGCCCAGAATGCGGTTGCAACCCCAACGTTTGGCCCTGTGCCTGCCCCAGCCGAAAAGCGGCCGCGCAACAGATAAACCCAAACAGACCAATTGTGCCCAAACACAGCCACTGCACCACAGATGATCTGCCACCAAATAGACTCTGGCATTAACCACCTGGCAATCCAAACAGAGGCAAACCCTTTGCTAACGTCCAGTAGGGCAGTTGCCAACCCCGCCCAAAAACCGCCGGCACGCATTGCGTTTGTACCTCCAGTACGGCCACTTCCGTGACCCGTAATGTCTTTTCCTGTCATGTATTTGACAGCGAGATACCCCATTGGTAAAGCACCAATAATATAAGCGAGAATGATAGCTACGACTCCCATCGCGCGGCCTCCTAAATTCTATTTTTTCGTTCCTGACTTATCCAATAACACAGAAGAGTCTCTAAAGTTTCTGTTGCTCAAAAAAATGCAATGTTGCTGTGCGTATCACTTGCTGC
>JAAEOP010000376.1 GCA_024223125.1 Chloroflexota bacterium | reverse complement strand
GTAACCATACAATTTGTATTAGTACCCGTAACCATTCACTCCCCAAGGTGCCCGGCACTTATAAACGAGTGTGCTACTCCAGTAGACTTGGTAATGAAGCGCCGGGCACCTGAATGGTTACTCGCTGGTCTACCCAACCACACCCGTTACGGCCGTAATTTCTCTTGCCACACGGCCGTTACCCCCACAAACGCTGCAGTCACCAGATCATCAGAATGGTTGTGCATGAGCGGGTCTGCCTTGTTGATGCCTTGTGAAATTGCGGCCGTCAAATAATTCATATCCATTCAGACCCTAAGGGTTTTTCGGTCAATCTAACGGGTGCTCTCAGGAGTAAAACCCTTAGGGTCTTGGCAGCCCCCTGAATGAGTACAATAATTCATAGCGGTGTGGTTGGCCGAGAAGATGCCATTACAGAACTGAAGTCGCGTCTTTGTAAAAACAGTAATGGGGAGGGGAGAGTACAAGTTTTAACGGCCGTTCGCGGTTGGCCCGGTGTTGGTAAAACAACCCTGACTGCTGTATTGGCCCATGACAAAGACATAGCAACCGCTTTTCCAGATGGGGTATTGTGGGCATCTTTAGGCCCATCACCAAACTTGCTTTCCAAACTCAGTAACAGAGTATTGAATACAGTCATGAGTCGTTAAAAATTGCTCAAGAAATCAACAATCCTATGACCATCGTAACGACTCTAACGTGCTTGGCTTCTGCGTACAAGGCTGCTGGGCATAGGGACATGGCCATTGAGAATTACCAGAAAGCAATAAAACTCTCTCAATCATTCAATTGGACGGCTGGGGAAGCTTATGCTGCGTGGTGCCTTGGAGAAATATACGAAGCAGATAACCCTGATCAGGCTGTTGAATTGATGTCTGTTGAAGTTGCTTATAAGCAAAGTATTGGGCATCAGGACGCTGAAAAACATAGCATCCGAGTAGAGGAGATAAAGGTGCGAATAAACCAAATGACTTGAATTAGTTACGACCTACACCTACGGCCGTGCCCCCATTCTCTCCACCCCAAACAAAAAAAGACCTTCGAGATCTGCCAAGCCTCGAAGGTCTACATAGTTTACGAAACCCAGCCACGCAAACGCACGGCCGTTGCTACCCGATCCACCGCCACCAAATAAGCGGCTACCCGATTGTCAACATTGTGCTGCTGGGCCATATTGTGGACTGCATGGTACGCCGTCGTCATCTTATGATCGAGCCGTTCGTGTACCATCTCCTCCGTCCAATAATATTGGTACCCATTTTGCACCATCTCAAAGTAAGAAACGGTGACACCGCCCGCATTACAAAGGAAGTCAGGAATGACGTAGATGCCGTTTTCCAGCAAGATGTCATCCGCTTCCGGCGTTGTGGGGCCATTGGCCAATTCAGCCACAATTTTAGCTTTGATGTTAGCCGCATTACGGCCGGTAATCACATTTTCCAGAGCCGAGGGGAACAATACATCCACTTCCAGTTCCAGCAGCTCTTCATTGGTCAAACTGTCTGTGCCAGGGAAGCCAACAACGCTGCCTGTTTCCCGCTTAAAGCGCATCATCTCTTCGGGGTCAAAGCCCTGCGAATTAAACACACCGCCGCGTGAATCGCTGACGGCCACGATTTTAAGGCCGAGCAGGTTGGCTCCCAGTAAATGGGCAAAGGTGCCGGCATTGCCATATCCTTGAACAGCGGCCGTTTTACCTTCTAAATCCATCCCCATAACATTGGCTGCTTCACGCACCGTGTAAATACCGCCGCGAGCGGTAGCGTCGCCGCGTCCGGCCGAGCCGCCCAGTTCCAGCGGTTTGCCGGTGATAACGCCCGGTTCGTGATGGCCGGTGAGGACACGGTACTCATCCATCATCCAGGCCATAATTTGGGGATTGGTGTATACATCGGGGGCGGGCACATCTTTGTTGATGCCTACGTAGCGAGCGATGTTACGCATAAAGCCCCGACTGAGCCGTTCCAATTCGGCCGGAGATAAGGCGCGAGGGTCGCAAATGACGCCCCCTTTGCCGCCGCCGAGGGGAATGTCTACTACGGCCGTCTTCCAGGTCATCCAGGCCGCTAAAGCACGCACCGTATCAATGGTCTCTTCCCAATGAAAACGGATACCCCCTTTGGCCGGACCGCGAGCGTCATTGTATTGAACGCGGAAACCGTTGAAGGTTTGGGTACGGCCGTCATCCATCTTAACCGGAATTGTGAAATGATATTCACGCATCGGCTGACGCAAAAAGGCGTGCATATCCGGCTCCAACTGCAACACTTGGGCCGCTTCATCTAATTGAGCCTGGGCTATAGCAAAGGGATTCAGATTTTCACTCATGAGGGTTCTCCTTATCTATTTGTTAAACGTGGGTGCAATGTTAACTATGGCGAAAAATAATAGTGGGATTTTAACTGTCACCATTGTAACGGAGCCGGACAGCAAGGTAAATGACTTTTGGACTATTTGAAAGGTGGCAACTGTCATGTTGGGGGCTGAGATGGAGTATTCTCAGGCAATAAAAAGTGAATTCGCGTCATCAACTTTCAAACCTGTTAGGGCTTTGGTAAACTTGCTCCATTTAGATTGGGAAATCATTGTTATGATGCAACAGTTAAGTACAGCATTCATCCTGAGCGGTCTCGTCGCGGCGCTGGCCGTATGGCGGGGGTCGCTTTCCCGCTCTGGGGCAGTGGGGGCATTGATTGTGGGCACACTGATATTTGGTTTTGGCGGCTGGCAGTGGGGGGCGCTGCTGGCGATATTTTTCATTAGCTCCACGCTACTTTCCCACTATAAGGAAACGGAAAAGCAAGCGGTAGCCGAGAAGTTTGACAAAGGTCATCAGCGAGATATGGGACAGGTTTTTGCCAACGGTGGCGCGGGGGCTGTTGTGGCTTTGTTAAGTTTTTTGTTCCCCTTTCCCATCTGGCTGCCCATATTTTGCGGGGTGATGGGTACAGCAACAGCCGATACCTGGGCCACCGAATTAGGCACACTTAGCCAACGGCCGCCACGCCTGATTAGCAACGGCCGTATTGTCCCCATCGGTACATCGGGCGGTATTTCTCCTTTTGGCACGGCCGTTTCCTTTGCCGGCGGGCTGCTCATTGGGCTGGCGGCCGTGCTTCTGACCGGGCAATGGGGGCTGCTGTTGGCGGGCGGCATTGGCGGCCTGTGCGGTTCCCTGTTCGACAGTTTGTTAGGCGCTACTGTGCAGCAAATTTACATCTGTGACATCTGCCATCAGGAGACGGAAAAGAAAGTGCATCATGGGCAAACGACACGGCCGTACAAAGGATGGTCGTGGGTTAATAATGATCTGGTCAACTTTTCCGCATCCATCTTTGGCGGCGGCGTGGCGGCAGCGCTTGGCCTGTTTATATGAGTTTGATGGAAAAAATAATGAATTGTGAACAATGAATTGTGAATGGTGAATGAATCCCCACTTCACAATTCATT
>JAAEOP010000375.1 GCA_024223125.1 Chloroflexota bacterium | reverse complement strand
GTTGGGGGCAGGAGCAGTTGCCGACGACGACCCAGAAAAGGGTATCGTCGGCTCAATTTCGTCAGGGGGGACCGAGAGTATTTTGCTGGCGATGAAAACCTATCGAGACTATGCCAGAGATAAAAGGGGAATCAGGCGTCCAGAGATGATTGTCCCGACCACAGTCCACGCGGCATTTGACAAAGCATCGCAGTATTTTGGGATCAAAATGGTTCGTATTCCCGTGAACGATGATTTTCGCGCCGATACAGTCGCCACGCGAAAAGCGATTACTCGTAATACCATCGTTGTTGTGGGGTCGGCGCCATCGTTTCCGCACGGCACAATTGATCCTATTGAGGAACTTTCCGAACTGGCACGGGCACGCGGGATCGGGTTCCACACAGATGCTTGCCTTGGCGGATTTGTTCTCCCCTGGGCAAAAAAACTTGGCTATGGTGTCCCGCCTTTTGATTTTAGTTTGCCTGGCGTTACTTCGATATCTGCGGACACTCATAAATACGGTTACGCGGCGAAAGGCACGTCGGTGGTGCTTTATCGCGGGCAGGAGCTGCGCCATTACCAATATTACACAACCACCGAATGGCCGGGGGGGCTGTATTTTTCTCCCACTTTGGCTGGCAGCCGTTCGGGAGCGCTAAGTGCAGCCTGTTGGGCCGCGATGTTGTCAATGGGGCAGGAAGGGTATACGGAAGCTGCCAAGAAAATTATGGAGACAGCCTCTGTTATCCGGGAGGGAATCAAAGCTATTCCTGAGCTATATGTGTTGGGAGACCCGCTGTTTGTAATCGCTTTTTCGTCAGAGGTGGTGGATATTTTTAAGGTTATGGATTACATGACCAAAGCGCGTTGGAGTTTGAATGGTCTTCACAAACCCTCAGCGATACACATCTGCACAACGCTAAGACACACGCAGCCCGGCGTGGCAGAAAAGTTCCTGGCAGATTTACGGGATGCTGTCGCCTACGTTCTACAGCACCCCGATGAAGAAGGGGGGATGGCGCCTGTGTACGGCATGGCGAGTTCCCTCCCTTTGCGCGGTGTGATCGCTGATATGCTTAAGAAATACCTGGACTTGCTTTATAAAGTTTAAGCGCAAGGAGATTCCTTGCATCGCTGGAAATTATTGGGCGGAGGTGTCAATCTCAAAGCAACTTCCCTCTCCCAGGGTGTTGTCCACGCGGATTTCCCCCTGATGGCCTTCGAAGATGCCCTTTTTTGAGATATACATCCCCAATGCCGCTCCTTCTATCTTGGTCCCCACGATATTTCCAGCACGGCTTAAACAAATGTGGCAAATTTTCAATAGGGCAGACACCAAACACGACTTGTTCACATATATCGAGATTACCCCTGGATGAGATACCATTAAAATAGGGAAACTCTGTAATGGTGCAGAAAGCGGTTGGAGAGAAGGAAACGGCTGTTTCCTCCTCATCCCGCGATAACCGCCGTCACCCCCAATGTCAATAATAATTCCCGC
>JAAEOP010000374.1 GCA_024223125.1 Chloroflexota bacterium | reverse complement strand
TTCTGACTGCATGGTCGAAGAGAGTTCAATCTTGGTTTTTTCGGCCGCTTCGCGCAAACGTTGTAACGCCTGACGATCTTGACTCAAATCAATGCCTTGGTCCTGTTTGAACTCATCAATCATCCAGGTGACGATGCGTTCATCCCAATCATCGCCGCCCAAATGGGTGTCGCCATTGGTGGATTGTACTTCTACAACGCCATCACCCACTTCCAGCACTGATACGTCAAATGTGCCCCCGCCCAGATCAAAGACCAGAATTTTCTCGTCTGATTTTTTGTCCAGACCGTAAGCGAGTGCGGCCGCTGTCGGTTCATTGATAATACGCAGCACTTCTAGTCCGGCGATTTTACCGGCGTCTTTGGTGGCCTGACGTTGGCTGTCATTAAAGTAAGCGGGCACGGTAATGACAGCTTTGGTCACGGTCTCGCCCAGATAGGATTCAGCATCTCTCTTTAATTTCTGCAGAGTGAATGCCGAGATTTCCTGAGGGGAATAGGTTTTGTTGTTTACTGGCAAACTCACGCGGGCGTCTTGCTGCGGCCCAGCTACGATTTGGTAAGGAACCATGCCTTGTGTTTTTTTAGTCCCGGCGTCGTCAATGCGCCGTCCCATCAGCCGTTTAACAGAATAGATGGTGTTTTCCGGATTCACAATTGCCTGACGTTTGGCAGTTGTGCCGACCAGCCGCTCCCCTTTCTTTGTAAAAGCGACAATGGAGGGCGTCGTGTTACCCCCTTCTGCGGAGGGAATGACGACCGCGTCGCCACCTTCCATGACGGTGACAACGGAGTTGGTTGTACCTAGATCAATTCCAATAATTTTGCTCATTTTTTGCTTTACCTCTCAATTGATTATTTTTATTTTGGTTACAATTTTTTGGTTATGTTAAAACCTGTGTCTAATTGTATGGGGGAATGTTAGAATTGTGTTTGACGGCCGTTAGAGAAGTATATGCAACAAGCATTGTCGTTAACTTAAGACCTCGCAGGTTTCCAAAATGATCTACGCCCCTCTGAGGTTTTGCGTTAAAACCTGCGAGGTCTTCGCTTAAGTTAACACTTATGATCAGACAATATACCTTGTCGGAAATAAGAAATTGGACAGGATTATTTCTTCCTGTAAATCTTATTAATCCTGTCAAAAAAGTTGTTTCCGATAATGTCTAATCTATCAAATAGAGAGCTAAACAAAAACTGCGCCGGCTTCAAAACTGGCGCAGTTTTCGTTTTATAGGGTCAGAGCAGGTGGGCTGCTTACATTTTTTCTTCGACCGTTTTTTCTTCCGGTTCTTCACCGCGCATGGCTTTGTAGACGACGTAGAGTCCCAGGACGATGAGTGTAATAGGCCAATATTTTCCGACCAGTTCTACGATGTTTAGCAGAACGCCATTGGTCATGATGGCCACACCAATTGTGGCCAGGATGCCGCCGGGGATGAGTGCCCACCAATGAGTTTCGTCTGTGAACACGGCCGTTAACAAAGTAATCAAAGCAAATCCCATTCCAAAAATAATCAGGAAGATGCCGCCCTCGTTGTCGGCATTCAAAAAAGCCAGATCGCTGGACATGGCGATGACGCCCCAACCGATGCCGCTTAAAATGCCACCGGGAATCATCAAGCCATCTTCACGGGTGAGAATGCCCCAGGCCAGAAAAACAGCCCCCAATGCGGGCAGGAATAACAATCCCAGGTTGGGCATTATTCCGAATTGAGCCAACAATACCAGAAAACCAATCCCAATTAAAAAGATGCCACCTATTGTTTCTTTACGTCTTGTTTTCATTTTTATCCTCCAAGGATTTAGATCATGTTTTTGATTGTAGGGCGAATTTGCAATTCGCCAGCGATTTGGAAAACCGCTCTACGTAAGTTGCACTTAGTATAGATGAGCGGGGAGTGGGATTGATGTGCCAGAGGTCATGGTGGGGTCATGTTATTACTGTGACTGGGGTCATGGAGAGGTGATAGTGATGGATTGGGGGAGGATGAAGGTATCGCGGCCGTCGGCCAACATCACTCGCGCCCCTGTAACTGGATTGTAAAAGCCTACGCTGATTTGCGTTTCCCCTGTGTACCCTTCTTCGCGGAATGGCAGGGCGTGGGAGTCGGTGATGTATTCGTCTGTTACCCAGCCGGTGGTGGGACGGTTGCCGTTGTCTGGCGGGGCATCGTGTTGGGCGATGAGACGGCCGTCATCCGCCAATAAATGCACAAACAGTGTCAGCGTTGTAGGGGAACTGTCTTGCGCCTGCCAATACAATGTGATGGGGAGTGTTTCGGCCGTTGTCACCGCTTGTTGGGGCAAGTCATACCCGACTAATCGACCTACATCGCCAAAAGAGACATCCAGGGGGATAATTGGCGTGGGGGCGACAAAATTGTGATCGGCGTTGATGATTTCTACTTCGCCCAGAGGTAGGCGGACGTTGTTAAGAGTGAGGATCAAGACGGCCGTACCCGCTTTTGCTTCTGGCGGTATTTGTAACGGCCGCTGTTCCAGAACAGTTTCGCCTGCTTGCCATTTTGTGGTTGGGTAACGGCCGTTGGCTGGAGCTTTATCATCTATTACTAAAACATTCCCGTTTTGTTCCAATGTTAAACGGGGGCGCAGGTCTGGCAAATTACCGCCCGAGGTCAGCCATTCCAACGAGACAAGCAATGTTTGTCCGGGGCTGATTTGGCCGCGATCTTGGCCGATGGCCATTAACAACAATCCTTCTTCCACAAGCAACAGTTCAGGCAGGCGGGGCAGTCCCGGTTGCAGTTGGTACGGGTTGGCTGCCGAGTCCGTTCGCGGTGTCAGGGAGATTGTTTGCGGTAAGGTAAACTGTTGCCCTTGTGGCGTACCGGCAGCATCTTGCCATTCTACGGGCTGCAATGAAGCGTCAGGTTGGATGACGGCCGTGCCCACCTGCACACGATAATCCAAAGGCGGCGACCCCAGAGGGATGGGCAAAACATGGGTGGTGGTGACAACATGACCAACCGGCCACGATTCTGTTGGTCGGCCGTCGCTGTCTATTAGCAAATGGGATTGGGCGGCCAGCGGTAAGCCGTCTTCATTGGTGAGAGTGAGTTGGGTTTGTAGTCGGCCGTCCGTTGGTTCTACCATCTGCCATTGCAAAGCCAGGGTCACGGCCGTGTCTGCCGCGGCTCCATCTTCTACCCAGGCGCCCTTCAAATACAGTGGGCCAAAATGAGCCTTGGTGGGGGTGAATGGGGGGGATTGGATGGGTTGGTTTATGTTGTAGATTTGTACAGTCAGGCCATCAAACGGCCGTGTTTCTATGAGTTGGCCTGACTGTTCCAGAGCAAAGGGAATGATTCCCCGCCAATCATGTGTACCGGCGTCGGGCATGACAGTGATGATGCGGCGTGGCTGATCTGTCCAGGCGCCCGCTTTGCTCCAGAAGGCAGTCCATTCCCCCAAACCGGGCATAATGATGGGCGTCACGCCGTCATATTCAAAATGGAAAGCCCACCCGGCATCGGGTACAAGAATGAGGTCGTGGGGGGTGACGGCCGTTTGCACAAACGTGGCCGTCCCACGCATATCATCTTTGGCTACGGCCGGATCGAAAAAGTACAAATGCAAACTGAAAAGGGAAACGGCTATTAAAATGACCAGGAGTACCATTCCCAAAATGCGTTTTAGCCACAATGTCCGGCCTGTTTCTGGCCGGGGATAAATGAGAAAACTTAACAGGGGGATCAGACCGATGGCGGTAAAGGAGATGTAGCGGGGATGGGAGAAGGAGCGCACACTCCACACCAATAGCCCGGCCGTCAGGGGGAGAAACCATTGCAAGAAGAGACGTGCGGCCGTTCTACGGGTTGATTTTTCTGTGATTCGCCACAGCAGTAGAAGGATGATTAAAAGGGTGATGACGGCCGATGACCAGATAATTTGCAAACGTGAAACGGTTCCGGCCAAACCGGTGTGGTGAAAGACCCAAACTTGCTTAAGCAGAAAATCGAGGGGGGTGGCTTCGGTGAGGAGGGTTCCAGCGTTGGCTTCGGCTTGCACGGTCGTCCAGTTTTGCAGGACAGCCGTGTACCAGGGCAGGCTAAAGATTCCCACCACAATTTGGGTGATGAGCAAACGGCGCCAATCGCCCCCACGCTGCTGGCGGATGAAGGTGATGAGCAGCCACAAACTAATATAGATGACGATGAAAATGACGATGTAATGGAGATGTAAGCCGATCCATTCTAATAATCCCAACAGTATCCAATAACGCCTGTTTGTAGTGGCCGCTTTAGCGGACAGCCTGCTAAAGTGGTCACTACGAATTAGTTCCGTTGCCAATGCCAACAGACCCAGATAGATGAGGGGTAGCAGGGCATAAACACGCGCTTCCTGGCTGTAGATGATGGAGAGGGGGGAGAAGGTGATGAGCAATACGGCCGTCCACACCCCTTTATGCCCCCAATTGCCCCGACCAAACCAACGACGGCTGACTGTGTAAACGGCCGTTACTTGCACAAACCCGGCCAGCACAGAAAGATAACGGGCGGTGAAGCCATTCAACCCTACCAGCGCCGTCCACCATTTGAGGGTGACGAAGTAGAGCGGCGGATGAATATTATTGACCCGGTCGGCGCTGATTTGGGCCAGGGTGGAACGAGCTAAATTCATACTGATGCCCTCGTCCCACCAGATGCTTTGGGCAGTTAATTGGTAGAGACGCAGCCCAAAAGCCAGCAGTAAAAAAGCGAGTAGGGCAGCAGAAGCGGCGAATGGTTTACGGTTCATGGAGATCCGACAATGATAGTAACGGGTAGGATGATTTGGTTGTCGGCGTAGGAAAGACCATCTGCGGAGACGGCCGGTAAGCGAGCGCCGTCTACGGCCGTGTACAATCCCATCGCCACCTGATATTGTCCGGTCGGGGCGTCGGGGGGCAATTGGATAGTGTGGGTATCTATGATGACCTGTCCCTCGGCCCAAATATCGGCGGGCAGACCACCCGGCCATTGGTCAGATTGGGCCACAATTTCCCCATCTGGCCCGATGAGATGGATGAAAGCGGTGATGAGTTGGTCGGGTTGGACGGCCGTTTGCCAATAAAGCGTCATCTCAGCCAATTCGCCCGCTGTTAGATGGGTGGATTGTAAATCGAAGCCGCGCAAGTGAATACCGCCGCCAAAGCTGTCTTGCCGAGGAATGGGAATGTCGGGTGGTAAATCAAACAGGCGATCCAGGGAAGTAATCTCGATCTGGCCCAATGTCAGTGGGTCGGCCAGCGGCTGCTCGTCGGCATCCAAAAGCTGCACACTTAACGTTGACTGACCAGCAAGCATTTGTGGTGGAACAGTGAAGGCTACTTTTTCGTGAACTGTATCTCCCATCCACCATTGGCCGGAATCATAGTTGCTTAACGGCCGTATCCTCCCCCCATCTCCCAACATGACTGCCAACTGCAAACCGGGCGGCAGATCAGCATGGGATTGCCAGAACAGATCGAGGACGGCCGTGCTGCCATTAACAAGTGTGGCCGGTAATTGGGAATGGCCGAGGAAGGTGAGACGGCCGTTTAACCAATTCTGCCACTGCTCTACCGGTATGTTGAGATCGGCCACGGTTGGTTGTTTGTTTGCATGGGCAATGTACAGGTCGGGTTGTAAATACGTTGTTCCTTGAAAAATGCCATCGGCTACCACGGGCAGTTGCATTCTGGTATTAGTGTCAAATAGGGCAATTTCTACCTGGTATTTGCCTGGCGGCAAACCAGGCGGCAGAGGGATATTGGTCTGTAACTGCGGCCGTTCTCCTTCGGCCCAATGTTCGGGGTAGAAATAAATCTCGTTGAGAAGCGGCGTTTCCAACAGCATCCAGGGAATGCCATCTTCATCTTGCAAGGTGAGTTTGAGGGTGTAACGGCTGTTGGTTGGCTCTACTAACTGCCATCGGGTAAACAGTTGCACATTTTCACCCTGGTGACTGGCGTCAACAGCAGACAGTTGCACATTGTCGCCAAAGCTCAACAGTTGTGGCCAGGGAGTTAGGGGAGTTACGGCCGTTTGCGGATTAGGTTGATAATAAATTCGGGCGCGATCCAAACCATTGAAATGGATGGTGTGCAGCAGTTGGCGGTCGGGGGTGTTGGCAGCGGCCGTGTCTTCCCCAATATTCCCATCAATAGAGACAATCACATAAGTGGCCTGGGGGATGGTTTGTTCGTTTGCCAGGCTGGTTTGACCAGGGAAGAAGGGGGCTAAGGCGGGAGCAATGCCGGTGACGGCCGTGGCTTCAGCCACATCTGGTTGATCAGCCAGCCATTGTCCAGCCATACTGACAGCTTCGCCCCAACCCACATCCATCACCTTTTGGGCTATTTGGGGACCGCCGAGAAGAGGATTAACGGCCGTGAGTGGATAAGGAAGCGCCCACAACAAAAATAACGTCTGCGCGGCCGTTAAACCGAAGATAAGATAGCGAGTTAGCGACTTCTTATAATAGGCAACTTGAGTCCAGGCCAACGAGGCGAGCAGGATTAATGAGGGCACGGCCGGCAGCGCATAGCGGTCAAACTTTTTAACGGCAATGCTGATACCAGCCCCAAAAGCCAATGGCCAAAGAATAAACAGCCAGGTTGGTAGCTGTGACCAGAGAGAGGGTGTATCTTTGCGCCAAAAGTGTCGCCCAATAAGGATGATTCCAAGCAACAGCCCTAAAAATATGATTGGGCTGAGACGATAAGCAAGGGTGAGGGGATAGAAAAGAGGACCATGTTCAAAGGCCATCTCCCCCAGAAAAAATGTGGGCCGCAGCGCCTCATCAATATGCCGGTTGGCATTGCCGCTCATTTTTTGTATGACGGCCAAGGGCGAAGCCCACAAGGCAGGGAATAGCAGGAGAATGGTCAAACTGAAACTGGTTAACCAGATAATACTTTGCGTGATGAGATGGTGGAGATGGCCGGAAAAAGCCTCCTTCCGATTTTGCAGCGCGTTTAACAACAAAAACAGGGCGGTGATGGGCAGCAGAAGCAAAGCTGGGGATTTGGTTAGCACAGCCAGTCCAGCCGTAAAACCAGCCAGTGCAGCATAACAATTAGTGGCGGAGAAGATGACAGACACCGGGGTACGCAACGATGAATGAATATTGTAGCTGCGCTTTCTTAGTGCCAAAGAGCAAGGATTGGATTCCTCGGCTACTGTAAGAGCCAAAGCTAATAATGAGATAGTGGCAAAGGTCGTTATCAGCCCATCCACATGAAATAATCCGGATAAGCCGATAACTAGGGGATCGAGAGCCAGGAAAAAGGCCATCAAAAAGGCGGCGGTAAAGCCGTATAAATGGTGAGTTAACCAGAAAATGACGATAATGCCCAGGCTGTTGACAAAAGCGGCCAACAGGCGACCGGATGTTAAAAATGTATAAAGTTGGGATAGCATGTCGCTGTTATCGGGAGCGAACCAGGCCAGGTGGGTAATCCAATCGTACACGGCCGTATCCGCCGGACGCAGCAGCAGTTGTAACTGAATACCCAAGGCCCCCAACCAGGTTGTGATGATTCCAGGATGCCCGGCGGTGAGCGTCTCTAGCCAATTGCCAGCCAATAATGCTTCTCGAAATTGGACGGAACGAAAAACCCAGATGAGTTCATCGGGGGTAACGTAGCGGTTTACGGCCGTCAGGCGAGGCAAGAAGGCGACAAAAAAAAGCACGCCCATAAGCGCCAAGTTCGCTGAGCGTGATGAAGTTCCTCTCAATGATAACATCGGCGCAATCATATCTCATCGATAACTAATTTGGTAATCATTCACTCCCTCAAAGTGCCCGGCACTTATAAACGAATGTGCTACTCTGGTAGACTTGGTAATGAAGTGCCGGACACCTGAATAGTTACCTAATTTGACAATTTGACGGCCGTGCCTGTTGAAAACTGAACACTGCAAACTGAAAAACTTTTTCCTTTATTGCTAACCTTCTCTTGTTTGACAGCCCTTTAGAAATTGCCTATATTTACGCCCGCCACCTAGAACAAATATTTCATTACTAAATGCAAAATAGGTTAATTAAAGATGGAAATTGGAACTGTCAAAACAATAGATATTGATAAAGAAGTACGTGAATCTTACCTCAGTTACGCGATGAGTGTCATCGTTTCTCGCGCCTTGCCCGATGCACGAGACGGACTAAAACCGGTACAGCGTCGCATTTTGTACGCCATGTATGATATGGGTTTGCGACCCAATACCTCCTTCAAAAAATCAGCCCGCGTAGTGGGGGAAGTGCTGGGTAAATACCATCCACACAGCGACCAGGCTGTGTATGACGCCATGGTGCGGCTGGCTCAGGATTTCTCTTTGCGCTACCCGTTGGTAGAAGGACAGGGCAACTTTGGCTCGATTGATGGGGACGCGGCCGCGGCCATGCGTTATACCGAAGCCCGCATGTCGCCAATGGGCTTTGATATGCTGGAAGATATTGAAAAGGAGACGATTGATTACAACCCTAACTTTGACGATTCGCTGCATGAACCGGCTGTTTTACCGGCCACCCTACCCAATCTACTCATCAATGGCGCCTCTGGTATTGCTGTGGGCATGGCAACCAGTATTCCGCCCCATAACCTGGGGGAAGTGATAGATGCGCTGGCTTATATGTTGGATAATTGGCAGAAACTGGATGATATTTCTCTGTCTGACCTGATGCAATTTATTCAAGGGCCAGATTTCCCTACGGGGGGATTGGTGTTCCGCTATCGAGAGGTGAAAGGCTCGGAAACGGACGCCTTTTCTAGCGCTTATGGCACGGGACGCGGCCGTTTTATTGTCCGGGCCAAAGCGCATGTAGAAGAGATGGAACGTAACAAATCTCGTATCGTCATCACCGAACTGCCCTACCAGACCAACAAAACCAATTTGCTGGGCCGCATTGCCAACCTGCACCGAGACGGCAAAATCGAAGGTCTGACTGATTTGCGGGATGAATCTGACCGCAATGGGATGCGGATTATTCTGGAAACGACGCGCAATGTAGAGCCGGAAGAGGTATTGGCACGGTTATTCAAATTGACGCCGCTGCAAAGTACATTCAGCTTCTCGCTGTTGGCTTTGGTTAATGGGGAGCCGCGGGTATTGACGTTGAAGCAGGCTTTGCGTTTTTATTTGGAACATCGGCTGGAGGTAGTGCGACGACGCAGCGAACATGATTTACAAAAAGCGGAACATCGAGCGCATATTTTAGAGGGATTATTGAAGGCGCTGGATAATTTAGATGCAGTCATAGACACTATCCGTCGCTCGCGCACCGTCGAAACGGCACGAGCCAATCTGCGGAAGAAATTTAAGTTGAGCAAGATTCAAGCGCAGGCGATTTTGGATATGCAGCTGCGGCGGCTGGCCGGTCTGGAACGGCGCAAACTTCAGAATGAGTATAAAGAGTTGCAGCAGTTGATTAAATATTTGCGAAAATTGTTGGCCGATCCGGGTATGATGCGGGAAGTTGTTGGGGATGAATTGGCGGCTATTCGGGACGAGTATGCAGATGTGCGTCGCACGCAGATTGTGGACAGTACAGAAAGCAAAGTGGTGACGGCCGCTGATTTACTGCCAGATGAACAGGTGTGGGTGATGATTGGGGAGAAGGGAATAATTGCCCGCACAACCTCACCGCAGCCGGTGAAGATTCCATTGAAGCCGAAAGAACAGCCATTGGCGTTGCTGGAAGCAAATACACAGGATGTATTGTATTTGTTTGCGGCCGACGGCCGTGCTGTCAGCCTACCTGTTTACCAATTACCCCAGGCACGGGAGATGGGCGTAGGAAACCATTGGGCCGATTTAAGCGGTCTGTCGCGCCGCGACCATCTGGTGGATGGGGTGATTTTGCCGGGCGGCACAGAGGGCTACCTGTTTCTGACAACATTGGGCGGGGTGGTTAAACGAGTGCGTATTGAGGATTTGCCGGGCATTACATCGGAGCCATTTACAGTGATGAATGTGCCGGACGAAGATTCATTGGGCTGGGCGCAGCTGACAGACGGGGCGCGGGAAGTGATTTTGGCTACGGCCGCCGGACAATCCATTTGCTTTAAGGAAGATCAAGTGCGTCCCTCTGGGTTGCCGGCCGGCGGTGTCTATGGCATAAAGCTGGCTCATGAAGCGGATGGAGTGGTGGCTATGGATGTAGCTCAATTAGACGCTTTTTTGTGGAGTATTACGGACAATGGGCTGGCCAAAGCCACCCCGCTTACTGACTACCCAACACAAAGGCGGCATGGGCAGGGGGTGATCAATGTGCGCCTGCCCAAAGATGCGGCCGAAGTGGTGGCGGCCGTTGTCTGCACAGAAAAAACCGAAATCCTGGTAAGAACGGGAGTTGGCTCTACGTGCAAAATCAGGATTAAAAAAGGGACGATTGGTGGCCGTACTGCCAAGCCTCGTTCGGTGATTAATGTTGGCGAACGGAATCGAATTACTGGGGCTTTAAATATGGTCGGCCGGCCGGAAATGAGTGTAGAGGATATGGCCGTAACGCCCCAACAACACTCCCTGTTAGGAGACGATGATAAGAAAAAATAGCCGATCTGTGAAAATGGCTGTAAAATGCGGGAGAAGTTATCAGTAAACAGTTGTCAGTGTTCAATAGGCAATCATCAGTACACTGACCCTTAATCACTGAACACCGAAAACTGAACACCGAATGGAGATGACTGAATGAATTTCAAAGACCAATGGGCAACAAATGAAAATGGCGACAAGTTTGTTTTTACGGTGGGTATGCAGCGGAAGTTACAGGAAGCGGGACTGCCCGTAGAACCAGAGGCATTGGAGCGTTTGCCTGATGAGGTAGCGTCGGGTGAGCGTCAGGCTAGTAAGCCGCAAAGCCAATCTCGCCCAGCAACTGAAAAAACGGACGGCAACAATTTTACCGAACCGCTGACGATTCAAATTGACCCCCAAACGGGTAAATATGTGGGGCGGATGAAATGGTATAACGTCAAAAAGGGGTATGGGTTTATTGTACGCGGCGGCGGTGAGGAAATCTTCTTCCACAAATCTGGTGCGGTTGGGGACGCGGCCGAAATTAAGGAAGGTCAATGGATATTGTATGATGTGGAAGAAACCCGCAAAGGGCCAGAAGCTACAGAAATTGAACCTTACGAAGGGGATACGGATCAGTTGACTTAATTTCCTTCTTGATCA
This sequence comes from Chloroflexota bacterium, assembly GCA_024223125.1. The sequence goes on along the minus strand of JAAEOP010000374.1, from coordinate 910 downwards.
ACATTTAATAGATACACGGATTGGACGTGCGATACAGGTTCTCACCGATCAATCAAGAAAAACGGACCATTGCCTGCAAGACGATGGCCCGTTTTTAGTTTCCTTGGTGGTCGATGGATGATGAATCAGTAAGGGTAAATAATACGGCCGCAGCTGCCACAGTATATTTTTTTGCCCTCTCTGGCTTCTTTAATTTTGTTGGCAGAGATAGTGGTGCGACAGCCCAGGCACAGTTCGCCGCGCACACGGGAGACGGCCGTGCCTCCCTTCTTCTGCGCTAAATGTTCATACTCTATTAGCGTGGTGGCAGTCAGCGCTTTGGCCTGTTCCTGGCGCAGCGACAACAGGGTGTTCAAACGTACAGCCAGCTCGGTTTTCTCTGTTTCCAGTTCCACCGACACTTTTTCCCAACGGGTTTCAGCCTGGGTTAACATCTCCGTGGCGGTCACTTTTTCAGTTTCGGCGTCCTCTAACATAATCATTGCTTCCAGCACGTCATCTTCCTGAACAGAAGCGCGCCGCCCCAATGACTCAATTTCCCCTTGCAGGTCAGCCAACTCTTTGGGGTTGGTCACTTTGCCGGAGTAAAGGCGGTTTTCAGAGGATTTGGCTTTTTGACGCAGACTTTTTAGCTCCAGGTTGTGGATGTTGTATTGGGATTGGACGTGTTGAAGATCGGCGTCGGCCGTGTTGTTCCTTTCTTTGGCTTGTAATAACCATCCGGGGCCATTCAGCGTTTGTAACACTACCCCCAACCGCTGCTTCTTTTCACGAATTTCTATGTCTGTTTCTTGAAGTTTATAGATTTGGTGTACTTGGGTCATATGTGTTTTTGCCGTATGTGGTTAGGATTTTGAAGCCCCGTGATTGTAACACAGCCCCCACAATTCACAATTGCCAATTGACAATT
>JAAEOP010000373.1 GCA_024223125.1 Chloroflexota bacterium | reverse complement strand
TTCGTCAATCAAGTCCCCTTGAATGCTTCTAACCAAGATATTTTAGTCAATTTTGTCGAATATTGGGAAATTGAGGGGAACCAAACCCAACATTTTTGCTGGATTACTGATTTTACGGTCACCAAATGGAATGTTTTTCAGCTTATGCGTGGCGGACGTGCCCGCTGGAAAATCGAAAATGAGACTTTCGTTTAGGACACCTGTCCTGATCCCCATGCTTATCTAATGAGTTTCAAACAAATCGGGGTGAAATTCGCGAGCAATCTTGATATATTCTACCACCACTGATTTCCCCCGTCCAATTGTACTGCTGATTTCCTCGATGGCCATTCCTCGTTTCAGTAACAATTTCACCCGCTCATAATCTTTCAGGTAGCGGTCAACACTTTTGAGGCTGTGGCTGGTCTCCCGAGCAATGTCCGGTGGCTCCACCCCTTGCTCGTAGAGCCGAATAATTTCTCCTTTGTGCGTCGGACGGCTGCCTTGATCCATCCGATAACCTTTCAGGGGGAGAATTTCTCCCGTTTCTGCGGCCCATTCTTTCACATACTGACCGGTCAGGGCGTAGGATTTGTTGAGCAGCACACTCAATTCGGCGATGGTCAGTAAGCCGCCTTGTTCTTCGGCCGATTTGGCCAGCCGGGCCAACCGTCTTTTATCCCGGTCATTGGCCCGCGCGTGTCTTTTCTGGCGGGGGCTTTTCTTTTCTGTTCGGTCTCGTAAATCCTCGACGGCCACCAAGGGCAATTTCACCGTCACCGTTTTGTATTCCTCCGTTCTTTTGCCCGGTTCGGCTTTCTGGCCCTCGTCGGCGGTGCAGGTCCAGATTACACTGCCGCTTCCGGCTCGCTCTGTGGCCGGATAGAACTCTTCGATGAGGGCCATCACGTCTTCGGTCATTAAACGTAAGATACGCCGGCCCCCGAAAAATCCATATTCTGTTTCCAACAAGTGCATCAGGGCGCTTTCAAAAGTTCGTTTTTCAATGCTGCCATACGGATTTACGCGGCTCATTTCCCCACCTGCCTCTTTTTTTGGGCGGC
>JAAEOP010000372.1 GCA_024223125.1 Chloroflexota bacterium | reverse complement strand
TATTTTTCCGGTTAATCATTTTCATGACTATACAGACCCTAAGGGTTTGCCCTTGAGTAGGATAGCTGTTGAGATACCAAACCCTTAGGGTCTCCCCATGAACGGGTAATGATAACGACGTTTTTTCAGTGGGCAACCATTGGTTAATTCATGCTTAGGTTGGTTGGACGCTCTTTATGAAGCAAGATAAGATGTAACCATTCAGGTGCCCGGCACTTCATTACCAAGTCTACCGGAGTAGCACACTCGTTTATAAGTGCCGGGCACCTTGGGGGAGTGAATGATTACGATAAGATGTGCAGGTGTAGCAAGTTGCAAGTATGCAGGTGGAAAGTAGCAAGTATGCGAATGGAAGAAGGAGACTGGTTGACGATTATTGTGCCTACTCGGAATGAGGCGGGGAATGTTCGGCCTTTGTTGCAGCGGTTGGCGCAGGTGATGGGGGAACGGCCGTTTACAGTTCTTTTTGTAGACGATAGCAGCGACGGGACGCCCCAGGTTGTTCAAGAAGCTGCCGCCGATTTCCTTTTCCCCATCCAATTGATTACCCGGCCGCCAGAACAACGCAATGGGTTAAGCGGCGCTGTCGTGGAAGGGTTTCGGGCAGCATCCGGCCGTTGGCTGTGTGTGATGGACGCCGATTTGCAACATCCGCCAGAAGTCATTCCGGCGCTGTTGGCGCGAGCAGAAGAAGCAGACGCGGATGTGGTAGTGGGCAGCCGCAAAGCCAGTCTGACGGGGCCGTTGGGCCTTAGCCGTAAACGGGCCATGACTTCCCAGGTTCTAACCTTGCTAGCCCGCGCCTCTTTCCCTCGCTTGCTGAAAAATGTATCCGATCCGTTGACAGGATTGTTTTTAGTGCGGCGCGCGGCCGTAAACATTGATGCGCTTCGTCCCGATGGTTTCAAAATTTTGCTAGAGATTCTCATTCGCTGCCCTGGTTTGCGCGTGTCAGAACTCCATTTTGATTTTGGCGCCCGTCATGACGGAGATAGTAAAGCAGATTTTCGCGAGGGGATGCGTTTCTTCCGTCATTTGCTGCGGCTGCGGGCAACGGCTAACCAATCTTTCCCCCGTCTGATTGCGGTAGCCCTGGGGAGTATGTTGTTGGACACAGCCCTGTTCGCTTTCCTGACACAGTTTACGAAATGGCCGTTTTGGATCACGGCCGTGTTGTCGGCTGAACTCTTCATTTTGCTCCGTTTCACCATTACCGAAAAATGGGTGTTGGGCGGGGGGCATCCGGTAGCGGGCTGGCCTTCCTTTCGCCGTTTCTTTATCAGCAATCAAATTTCATTGCTATTTGCGCGACTGCCGCTGTTGGCTCTGTTTTTGGGTCGTTGGCAATGGCCGCTGCTTTCGGCCGGTTTTAGTGCAATTTTGATTGAAGGGGTGGTACGCTATTTGGCCTCGGAGCAATGGGTTTTTTCTGTGCGCGGCATGACGATGTGGCAGCCGGCCGTTTATCGGTACAACATTCACGGACTGCTAGGCATCGAGTCGGAAGCGCCTTTGCCGGAACTGACTTATTTTGAGACGGCCATGCCCCTGCCCCATGTAGATATTGCTGTGCGTGTAGACCGGCACGGCACACCCAGCCCGCAGCCGGGAGCAATTACCTACGATGAACGTCTGAGCCGTTTTGGGTTTGGCGTAGCCATTATGCCCGGTGAATTTACAGAAGTGGTCGTATCGCCAGCGCTGGAAAAAGCGCCGTATGCGCTGTATAAATCAGTATTGGAACCGGTATTGCGTTGGGCGTTTATCCGCAAAGGTTGTGCCCTGGTTTACGGCGGCTGCGTAGCCCAAGATGGCCAGGCCACACTTATTGTACCTAATGAGGACAAAGGTAAAACAGAAGCGACGCTGACGGCCGTTACCCAAGCCAACTATGAATTTATGGCGGATGATTTTACAGTTTTGGCGGCCGACGGCCGTGTTTATAGTTTCCCCAAACCACTCACCGTTACCCCGGCTGTGATGCGTATGGCGAATGGTTTGGGATGGCGGCAAAGTGTGACTTTGCGGATTCAAACCTTGTTTTACTCATCGGCCGGGCGCAAGACCGGATTGCAAATGAGCGACCGCCGCTGGCCGACTGCCACGTTCAATATCTATTTACAACGTCTGATCACCCCGCCAAAATGGCGCCTGACTTCCTTGCTCCCGACTGTGCGTATTGCCGATTCTGCCCGGTTAACGGCCGTATTGCAGTTAGACGCTGGTCAGGATCAAACCAAGTTGCTCTCGATGACAGAAGCAACCCAATTTGTACAGACACGAACCCGGGCCGCCCACGGTTTTCCGCCTTATGCTTTGTTAAATGAACGTTTGCGTTATTGGCAAAACAAGGATTGGAGCGCGGCTGAGTCTGCCATTATCGTCCAGGCATTACAATTCACAGTTCAGTTAGCAGTTTCCAGTAATCAGCATCCTCTTAACGACCGCTGGCTGATGACTGACGACCGACGGCTGAACATTGAATACTGAAAAAATGGATTATCGTAAACCCGTTACTTTTGGTGAAAATTGGTCTCCCAGCCGGTACAAGGTATTGCCTTATTTTGCGGTTGAGAAGGAAATTATCCAACGGCCGTCATCCCGAATGATTTTGGATTTGGGGTGTGCGTCGGGATGGAATATGAGTCGGTTTGGGCAATACGGCCGTGCTTCTTTCGGTATTGATGTTGTGCCAGAGCGTGTCCAGTTGGCGCTGCATCATGGCCCGGTGGCTGTGGCCTCTGGTCTGGAACTGCCCTTCGCCGACGAAATTTTTGATCTCATTTACATCCAACACGTCTTGCACCATATTGGAGATGTGCGGCAAGCTTTAGGAGAAGTGCGCCGTTGTTTGAAACCGAGCGGGGTGTTGTTTCTTATTGAAACGGCCGAAGACAATCCCATTATTCGCTGGGGACGACGCTTGTACCCCAACTGGCTCGGCGACGAAATCAACGCCCCCTTTTATTTTGCAGACTTGAAGCAGCAGTTAACAGGTGGGGGATTCCGCGTAGAAAAAGCAGAACAATACAGCGTCATCTTTTGGCTGTGGGAAATCCTACCCGATCAATTCCCCTTCATGGAGAAGTTGACCCCCCTCTTTGTACAAATTGAGCGTGTTTTTGTGAAGTTGTTCGGCCGTCAGTCGGCACATTGTTATTATGTTGCGAAGAAAATATAAATATGAATAATAGGTTTTTGAATTGAAGGGGTCTTATGCATTCATCTACACAATTAGCTTTTTTATTTGAAGAAGAAAAAAAACCGAAAACAAACAAGAAAAATTCAGAATGGGGTACTTTCAAAGATAGTTTGAGAGCGCCAATTCACCGCTGGTTTACGTATCCGGCGGGTTTCTCATATAAAGCGGTTGAACATTCGCTTGAGCGATTTGATATTTTGCCAGGGCAAACAATTTATGACCCTTTTATGGGTTCTGGCACAACCAATTTAACGGCTAAAACTTTAGGAATGCACTCATACGGTGTCGAAGCTCACCCATTTGTATATAGAATTACAAAAGCTAAGATGAACTGGCGAATTGAACGAGGGAATGTGCTTGAGTTCATCAAAAAAGTACGAACTGAACTTCCCCGTTTAGCAAAAACATATAAATCTTCTGACATTGAAGAGGAGTTTCCTGAATTGATTTTGAAATGCTATCAGGAAAGGTCATTGATAGATTTGTTAGCGTTGCGTACTCTGATAAGTGATTGCGAAATGTTAGACAGTGTACGTGAATTTTTCTTTGTTGTTGTTACAGCGTTGTTGCGAGAGGTTTCTACAGCGGCAACTGGCTGGCCGTATATTGCCCCTAAGAAACAAAAAGTTAGTTCATTAGATAAAGATGTGCTAACAGAATTCAGTAATCTGGCTCGGCAGATGGCAGATGATATTGAAGAAATAAAAATTTGGTCTCACGGCCGTTACAAAAACACAAACCATACCCTTATAAATGGTGATTCTAGAAGTACAATTAGGAAAATCCCTGACCAAAGCATAGATCATGTTTTTACGTCGCCACCATATTTGAATAACTTCGATTATGCTGATAGAACTCGTCTGGAACTCTACTTTTGGGGTGAGGCGAAGACTTGGGGAGATATTTCACGGGATATACGCGAAAAGTTGATGACCTCGGCTACTACCCAAATTGCTCGTAGGAATCCGAAATATGAAATTTCGGAAGCATTGATAGAGGAATGTCCCAGTGTGGCGGAATTTGTGGCAACGGCCGTAACCGAACTCTCCGAACGTCGCCTGACTAAAGGGGGTAGAAAGAGCTATGATTTGATGGTAGCTGGTTACTTTAATGATATGCACCAAATTGTTAAAGATGTATACCGTGTGCTTAAGCCAGAAACTAAAGCTCTTTTTGTGTTGGGTGATTCTGCTCCTTATGGCGTTCACATACCAACAGATAAACTGATTGGAGATATTGGGCTATGTGTTGGTTTCGATAGCTGTGATATAGAAGTTCTAAGAACTCGTGGGGGAAAATGGAAAAAGAATCCACAAAGACATTCAGTGGCGTTAAGAGAGTCTATTGTCATTTTAAGTAAGGGGAAACATGAGTAACTTTTATAATGTGGCTAATCCTGGAAGCGCTTTAGGGGAAGCAATTGGATCTTCAATGGAAAAGGCTTTGCAAAACCTTTTAATTGATGTAGCCGATGAATATGGATGTCACTATTTAACTTCTGGCGTTCGTAAAACAAAAGCAGGTAATAGAGCCAAAAAGCTACTCTTAGCTGATAATTTTGGCAATGAGTATGATATTGACGGTGTTATTGCTGATGCATCAATGCGTCCTTTGATTCTGTTTGAGTCCAAATACATCCGATACAAGAAACATAATAGAGATAAAGGAAGCTGGGTTTGTACAGCTCATTCGGCTATTCGCCGTCGTTACCATAGCATACGTAGTTCCGTTGCTATTTTAGCTGGTAGTTGGAGTAAGTCTTTTATCGCTATGATGGAAAGCCACGACGTAACTATTTTTTTGATTCCATTTGATTTCATCTGTGACCAATTGGAGAAAGTCGGAGTGAATTTTCGATGGGGTGAGAAGGAAAAAGAAAAAGCATTCGTTGCCTGGGAAAATTACAATCAGTTGACAAATGAAGAACAGGATCAAATCGGAAGAGCCATGATTCAAGTTGTTGGAGATAAATTGCTTCAACGAATAGAGTCTATTCTAGATGAATCTGTTCCGCGCGAAGTGGAAAAAGTAATTATAGAGATTATCTCTAATTTTGGTGAAGTTAAGATATTTGAATTTGATTCTGTTGCTGAGGCTATTGAATTTCTCGAACAAGAAAACCTGGAATCATATTTCCTAACTATTGATTCCGTGACATTATTTGAACCACCGCCTACTTACGAAAATAATTAGCGGCCAGCCCTTGCCAGCCCCGTGATCTCTAATCTCCAATCTCCAATCTCCAATCTCCAGTCGCGCAAAGAATGGCTACTTATTTTGCTCTTGTTTGCCATTATGATGGTGAAGGGGTCGCTATGGAGTCTGGCCTTTCCGCTGTGGCAAGGGCCAGATGAGGATGACCATTATGCCGTGATTCAGTTTATTGGGGAAAATGGCCGTCTACCTGACACGAACGACGAAATCTTACCCGACGAAATTACATTGTCTCGTGAACTAGCCGATGTGGGGCGGTTGGATTATCAGCCTGAACAACGGCAGGGATGGAGCGACAACTCGGTCGGTTTGCGAGAGGCTGAATTTGCCCAACTGCCAGACTCTGCGCGTACCAGCACAGAATTGGGAACGGTGGCTAAATTGATGCACGCTACGCCGCTGTATTATTTGATTGCGGCCGTACCCTACCGGCTTGTTGGATACAGTGACGATTTACTGCTGCGGTTTCAGGTACAGCGCTTGTTTGCCGTCCTGGTCAGTTCACCCATTGTTATTGTCGCTTATCTAATTGCTCGCCTCCTTTTTCCCACAGATGCCATCATGCGGCTGACCATCCCCACATTGGTTGCTTTCCAGCCACAGTTGACACAGATGACGGCCGTTGTCTCCGTAGACGGTCTCTTTTTTGTGCTGTATTCTCTGCTGATTTATCTTTGTTTATTGGTGTTGCACAACCGCCTTTCCTATCAATACGCGGCCGCTGTGGGTCTAACGTTTGCGGCCGCTATGCTCATCAAACCGACAATTAGCGGCTTTGCTCCGTTGGTGGCGCTGGTCGTTTTGTACGATTTGTGGCGGGGCAAGGGACGGCGTTGGTCCGTGGTTTGGGCGGCGCTGTTGATGAATGTCATCATCATTATTCCTGTGGGTTGGTGGATGCAGCGCAGTCTGCGCTTAAACCAGGATTTATTTTATTTTAATCCGGTGTTGAAAGGTCATCGTATCATCAATAATCCTTTTTACGATTATACGCCACTGCAACATATGCTTGATTACTATCAGTCGGTGTGGGGTGGTTTGTTTACAACCTGGTGGGCGCATTTTGGTTGGCTGGATACGCCCGTCGCTCCCTGGATTTACCATTTTTTACGGCTCCTCACCTTTTTGGCGATGGCGGGGTTGGCATTGAAGTTGTGGCGCGGCTGGCACGGCCGTCCTCGTTTTCAAACCTGGCAATCTGGCCAAACCACTGCCCCGCTTCCCGTGTGGATTTTTCTGGCCCTGACGCTGTTGCTGCCGGTCGTTCTCATACAAGTGTATGATTTAACATTTTGGTGGCAGTATGGCAACGGCCGAGGCTTACAAGGCCGTTACTGGTTAGGCACAATCATCCCCATGCTCACCTTTTTTACGATGGGACTGCTGTATTTAACCCCCCAACGGTGGCAAAGCGTCGTTCACACCTGGCTGCGAATTAGCATGGTACTCTTCAATATTGTCGCCCTCTTAAATTACATTCTACCGAGATATTATCTATGACGACGGACAACGGACGACGGACGACGGATTACCGATTACGGATTACGGATTACCGATTACGGATTACGAATCACGGCACGCCCTGGCTAATAACGGCCGTTCTCCTCCTCATTCTATTGCTGCTAATCCTGTTCGCCCGTTGGCGGAGTACGAGTACCGGGGCGCAAGTACAGGTTCCCATGTTCTACGACGCCCACTATTTATTTCCGCGGCCGTGGACACAAGCACAAGAAGCGCCTGGCATCCCGACTCCATTTCCCATAGCGATTTATGGACCAAACAATATTTCCCAACCTTTTGTCAGTGGGTCTAATGATTTGGCGATGGTGGAAATTTGGTTGGCGGGATCGAGGGACACGGCCGTAACAGCCACACTCACCGGCGATGACAGTACAACTTACACGACAGACATTCCCCTGGCACATGGTTCAAAGGGTGGTTTTTATAGATTGGCGTTTCCGCAGATTCCGACGGCCGAAAACCGCCCTTTTGTTTTGACATTGAGCGCCCCAGAAGCAACGGCCGCACAACCCGCAATCACCCACGCCGTCGGCGGCGATAAATTGGGTGGGGCGATCCGTCTGAATGAATACGGCCGTCCGGGGAATTTGCAGCTTACCAGTTACGTCCGGGGTACGGCCGTTCTCGACGCCCTGACTGAACAACTCTTACCTGATCTATTCCGTCTTCGTTTGCAGCAATACAAAGTTATTAAAGGGGAATGGTTCGCGGTTTTATTCGCAGTCATGGCAGGATTGAGCGGGGTTTATTTGGTTCTGGCACGGCCGTCTGGCCAAAGTTTAAGTCAGGCAGTTGGTTGGACATTGACCGGGTTGTTGGCCGGTTTTCTTATCTGGCAAGTGGGTGACGGCCGTGTTCGTTTACCTCTCATTCATCCCACGCTAACGATGCAAGAAACGGCCGCCCACGTTATCATTCCTGACACCCATAATTTGCGCGTAGTCAATGATATAACTTTAGCTATTTGGACAGCAAACCGTGAACCGGATGAGCGATTTGTGCAGACGGCGATTGCCGGGCAGCCAGCTATTGTTGTGCCGGCTGATTCGGTTTTGACCTATGCGCTAGATGTGCCGCACAACGGCCGTTTTCATACGGCCGTTGCCGCCAAAGGTCAAGGCGAAATGCGTTTTACCATCTTATTCAACGATCAGGAACTGGCCTCCCAAACTGTTATTGCCGGAGAGCAACCCATCAAACTGGATGTCGATCTGGCAGCATTAGCCGGGCAGGGTGGGCGGCTGCAACTGTTGACCAAACCCATCAGCGGTGAGCCGGAAGGATATTGGTTCCAACCCCAACTATTAGCCCAAGCTGATTGGCTGCTGACAGATTTACCGCCCCAGGCGCAGCCCGCCGGCCACCAGATTGGGGAAGATATTTCGCTGCTAGGGTACGCTGTAGAGCCAGTTGATGGGGAGATGGTAAGGGTAACTTTATATTGGCAGACGACACGGCCGTTAACCCAAAACGCCACTGTCTTCGTTCACCTCCTGGACGAGAATGGCAACTTATTGGCCCAAGATGACAGCCAGCCAGTTGCCAACAGCTACCCCTTAACCGTCTGGCCCACAAACATCATCATTGCCGATGAACATATGCTGCCCCTGACCAAAGCGCCGGCTGCCCTGGCTGTCGGACTATACAATCCCCACGATTTTACCCGCTGGCCGGTGAAAAATGCTGATGGGGAGGTGGATGTGGACGGCCGTGTCTTGTTGTCAATTAAAGAGTAGACGAGGGATACAATGAGCAATTTCCGTAACATTTTACTAGCGGACGATGAAGGGAAGCTGCTACCCCCGTTTCTTTTAGTTGCAATGCGTAGCGATATTTTTAAATACACTCCCCACACGCTATACTATCCACATATTATTTACCGTAAAGATGAATTTTGACGAAGGAATGGGGATTTTATTAAACCCCGAACTTGTCATACCTGCGAAGGCAGGTATCCATCTTTTTAGTCGAGTGGATTCCCGCCTTCGCGGGAATGACAAATTAAAGTTCATGGGATT
>JAAEOP010000371.1 GCA_024223125.1 Chloroflexota bacterium | reverse complement strand
CTGCCAATGGCGGGCCGTCTGACCATTTCGGTATCGCTGTGGCCCTGTATGGCAACCATCTGGCGGTGGGGGCGCGTTACCATGCTTCGGCTACCGGCCGTAGTGGGGCGGTGTTCAGTTATGAATGGTCAACTACGAACGAATTTCCGGTCATTGAGGATGATTTTGCCATGACGGCAATGAACACGGCCGTAACCATAGATGTTCTCAACAATGACAGCGACCCCAACGGCACGCTCGACCTGACCACACTGACAATTATTGCTGAACCGGATTATGGCACGGCCGTCGTTAACGGAACGACCGGCGTCATTTCGTACACCCCGCCCATCAGCTACAGTGGCATTGCCGCTTACGCCTACCAGGTTTGTGATGACGGTATCCCCTCGCCTGTTCTCTGCGATTCGGCCGCCGTGGTTGTTGTAGTAACCCAAACAATCTCTGTTCCCCCGGTGGTGACGGCAACGGTTTCTGTGCCCCTCGGCATAAACAGCGACGACGCCGGTATCAACCCAGTTCACTTCCCGGATCCCCATGGCGGCTACTGCCAGAATCGTCTGAGTTCCAACGAAATTTACTTTGGCGAGTGTGCTGACGGCGTCGACATCGTCAGCGGGTTCCATTTCCCCAATGTACCGGTCCCTCCTCGCCAGAAGATTACAAAAGCGCACATTGAGTTTACGGTGGATGGCCTCTATGATAACAACATTAATGTGGCCTTCCATGCCGAAGACAGTGGCGACTCACAAACTTTCACCGATATCAGCACACCGGATGTACGGCCGTTAACCAACGTCTCTGTCACCTGGTCTCTGACCGCTCAGGATATATGGAACTGGTACGAGAAACATAACAGTCCTGATTTAGCGCCGGTTGTCCAGGAAGTTGTCAATCGTTCAGATTGGCAAAGCGGTAATGCCCTCTCTATAATCGCCACCAACATCAACTCATTTGGCGATGGTCGGCGCGTTATGGCCACAGAACGCCCTCCCAGTCAAAATTATACTACCCTATTTGTTTCCTATGGAGCTGCGCCGCCCGACCTGAGCATTCAGAAAATCGGGCCCAATTCGAATGGCCTCGACGTAATCTGGACCATTACCTATACATTGATTGTAGAAAATAACGGCGGCCAAACGGCAACCAACCTGATCATCACCGATACCTTGCCCACAGGCTCCAGTTACGAAAGCGGCGGCACATTGGTTGGCGACGTTGTCTACTGGTACATACCTTATCTGGCGCCAGGCGAGCAAGCCCAGGTTCATTTTTCAGTAGACACCGGAGGACGGACAATAACAAACAGGGCGTATGGCGTAACGGCCGACAATGGCATTTTTGCCCATGGCGAAATACCGGTCACAACAGTTTCAGTAGGCTCTGTTCATCTCTTCTACCCCCTACCCCTTTACAAAACGGCGCCAGACATAGTGAATGCCGGCGACCTGATCACCTATACCCTCACCCTTAGCAATCCTACCAACCAGCCCATCTACAATTTATCCATTCAGGATAGCATCCCCCCTGGAGCCTTCTATGTAAGCGGCGGTATTTATGATGCAACCTATCATTCGGTGAATTGGTATATGTCTGAATTAGGGATTGGCGAGACTATTCAGGTTAGCTATGTCGTCACCGCCTATCAAACCCTTGTCAATCAAAACTATCAAGGACTCGGCCGTTTCCTGGCAGGCAGCCCTGATCATGTGTTGTTTATATCAGACGAAGATGTGGTCACGCTTGTCAACCAAACCCCAATGCTAGTCAAAAAAACAGGGCCGGCCATTGTGTATGACGGTCAGCCTATCACCTATACCCTGACCGTCACCAACACGGGCGCATTTGCCGCCGGCAATGTCATAGTCACAGACACCCTCCCCCTGGGGGCTACTTACCTCAGTGGCGGCGTCCAGGTTGGCGGCGTTATTAGTTGGACGCTGCCCGTGCTGAATGCCGGCGAAGCGGCTCAGGTGCAATTCAGCGTAATGGCTACCGATACGGTGGTCAACGAAACGTATGGCGTCAGAACAAGCGCCGGCTTTATCACTAGGGGGCAGGATGTGGTTACAACCTATGTGTTACCGGCGACGCCGCCTATCACCTTCACTCTGGGATGGGCTTTAGAAGGGGAACAGGCCAATGCCAATTACGGTTACGGCGCTCGCCCAGCCGGGGATGTCAACGGCGACGGCTACGACGATGTTATTATTGGCGCCTACCGATATGACAATGATGAAACGGACGAAGGTCGCGCCTGGCTCTATTACGGGTCGTCGAATGGCCTGAAATTGCAACCCGCCTGGACGGCCGATGGCGAACAAAGCTATGCCTGGATGGGTCTGGCCGTAGCCGCCGGCGATGTGAATAACGATGGTTACGACGACGTCATTGTTGGCAGCCGCAACTTTGACAGCGGCGGCTATTCTGATAACGGCCGGGTGGATGTTTATTATGGGACCGCAAGCGGATTGGCTCAAACGGCCGATTGGACAGCATATGGCAACCAGAACGACGCCCGCTTTGGTCATGCCGTCGCCTCGGCCGGGGATGTCAATGGGGATGGCTATACCGATATCATCATCGGCGCTCGCGGTTATAGCAACGGCGAGTCGGCCGAGGGAGGAGCCTATGTTTATTATGGTTCCGCCACCGGCTTAAGTTCGACCCCGGCCTGGACGGCCGAAAGCAATTATGCCAACGCCTGGTTTGGTTACGCAGTAGACACGGCCGGAGACGTTAACAATGACGGCTATGCCGATGTCATCATCGGTTCGCCAATGGATGGGAATGGTACGGTTAATGGGGGCAAGGTTTATGGCTTTTACGGTTCAGGCAGCGGCTTAAGCGCCACTCCAGACTGGCTCATTGTCAGCGACCAGGATGGGGCCGGCCTGGGAACCGGCACATCAGTGGCTTCGGTTGGCGATGTGAACGGCGATGGGTACGATGACGCGCTGGTTGGGGCGCAAACGTATGATAATCCAGAAACGAATGAAGGACAGGTCTACCTGTATTATGGTTCGGCGAATGGCTTGAATCTGGCCCCGGCCTGGACGGCCGAAAGCAATCAGGCCAACGCCAACTTTGGCTGGTCGGTTGCCGCTGTGGGGGATGTGAATCTGGATGGCTTTGCTGATTTCATCATAGGCGCCGATTCATTTGACACGATCGTAACCGATGCCGGACAGGCAACTCTCTACTTGGGCAGCCCGCTGCAACCAGACCAGACGCCCTATTGGACTGAAACCGGCAGCCAGCAAAACGGCCGTTTCGGCCATATCGTCGGCAGCGGCGGCGATGTGGACGGCAATGGTTACAATGACCTACTCATCGGCGAACAGCGCTACAGCAATGATCAGACGCAGGAAGGGCGGGTTCTGATTTATTACACCAGCCCCGTCACACCTGTGCTGTCGCTGGCCGATTTTATCGTCGCCCCTGTGAGTGGGACTACGCCGCACACGGCCGTTTTCACCAACACCTCTGCCTATGCAGCTAATTTCCTGTGGGACTTTGGCGATACGATGACATCCACCCTGCCCAATCCGATCCACACCTACACCCGAGCAGGCGTTTACACCGTTATTCTGACGGCCGCCAATCCACACAGCCTGGATGTCCTCACCCGAACCCATATCATCACCGTAACCCGGTCGTGGCAGTTAACAACCACCCTTGCTCCTCCCGTATGGGGTGAATATACGCTGGCTTATGACTCAGGCGAGGATATGATTTACCTTTACGGCGGGAATGCCCATGGTTGGCCTTATGAAAACGCTACCTGGGAATTTGATGACTTCGTGAATTGGAGGCAGGTAACGACTGCCCCACAACCCAATGCTGTTTATGGCATGGCCATGGTCTACGACGACAGTCGGGATGCGTTTGTTCTGTTTGGCGGTAGTAACATTTCAGACACGGCCGTGGCCGAAACCTGGGAATTCGACGGGGACGAATGGACGCAAATCACAACCACCATTTCGCCGCCGACACGTACCCATCACGCTCTGGCCTACGACCCGGTCAACAATCTGGTCTACCTCTTTGGCGGGCAAGATGGCGCTGCCTATTACGACGACTTGTGGACATATGATGGCACGACCTGGAGCCAGGTAACAACCAACGCACCGCCCCCGGCCCGTTCTTACCATGCTATGGCTTACAATCCTGATAAGGGGACCATCCTGCTGTTTGGCGGCCGTGACGCCAACGGCGTCTTGCTGCCCAACACCTGGGAATATTACCCACTTACCCAGAATTGGTATCAGGTCTCCAACAGTGGCCCGGCTGGCCGTCTGGCGCACAGTATGGTGTATGACCCCGGCCACAGCCAAACGCTTCTGGTTGGCGGCATCTCGGCTGAAGGGGACATGCTGTGGTCGGATACATGGGCGTACACCGACCTCGGCTGGCAAGAATTGACTTCCGCCCAAACGCCGCCCGCTGCCTATCACACACTCATTTATAGAAGTGCGACAGACACAATATTCATGCTTACCAATGGAGAAACCTGGCAACTCAAATAAAACCAGGGTAGGACAAACTGTTAGTTTGTCCGCACAAACTGACAGTTTGCCCTACAGTAAGGAATCATCATGATACGGAAAACCAAACCAACATCCACTCGAAAGAAGCTACAAGTCCATTTAATCAGCGTCTTCTTCAGCGTTATTGCATTTGTCGGCCTGCTGACCTTCCTCAGTTCACAGGCCAAGTCGGCGTCTGCTACGGCCGCCAATCCCCAGGATACAGCGGTGTCCCTTGTGCCTGAAAAGGAGAATGTTTCCCTGTTCGGCATACCTCAGGCGCCAACCCTCAACGGCCTAAATCCGATGAATATTCTTTGGTTCAACCACAACATTCAGGATAATGAAAGCAATGTGGATTACTCTCGGGTGACGGCTTTAGTGGCTGATGCTAACGGCCGTATCTGGTTTGGCGGCGCCATCGCGGCTTCGGGAGGGGACGCTGCCAAAATGAGCCGTCGGGAAACGGATTCGACCTGGACTTCAATAGATTTTCCCTCTTCGGCCGTTGAAATTAGAGAGATGGCAATTGACGCTAACGATAATCTTTGGGTGGCGAGCAGTACCGGTGTATCCAGACAAACCATCTCCACAGAAAACTGGGTATATTATGACAACACTTCGGATGTAGGATCGAGTGATGTTAGATCCGTAGCAGTTGACGGCGACGATATCTGGTTTGGCACATACGGTAATGGGGCCACCCGCTACGATAGTAGCGCCGATAGTTGGACTACCTTTGTCCGTTCTGGATCAGGGAACGACCAGATCTGTAGTGATTTCGTTTTCAAGATTGCCGTAGACGATAATGGCGACATCTGGTTTGGCACAGACAATGGTGTTTGCAAACGGGAACAAAACGGCGATTGGACATATCATCTGGTAGGAAGCGATGTTAGCGACATTGACTTTGCTCCTGACGGAAGTATGTGGGTTACTCGACCATTGACGGATGTCAGCGTCTTATCAACTTCTAATACCTGGACGCATTATCCACCCACCCCTGGTGAACTCACAAATGCAAATGTATGGTCCATTGCTGTGGATAGCGTCGGCCGTAAATGGATTGGCTTTAATGGGTATGGAGTAGATGTGTTGTCAGCTGATAACCAAACATGGTTGAACTTTGATTCAAATGATATTAGCGGGGATATTGTAAATGACATTATCGAAATGGATAACGGTGATATCTGGCTCGGCACGGAAGTTGATAATGGGGTGGTTTCACATGGCACATGGGTCTTGAATGGCCTCATGGTCATCAACGACAGTCCCACATCGCCCGGCAACAGCACTGTCTTTACCGCCGCCGTTAACAACAGCGGCAGTGTGACCTATACCTGGAGCTTCGGCGATGGCAGTTCTCTGGCAAACGGAGATGTTGTTACTCATACTTATCAAAACAGTGGCAGTTACACGGCCATCGTCACTGCCAGCAATAGCGTAAGCCAATTAACAGCGACGACCAGTGTGCTTATTGGCGACCTTGTCAGCGGACTGACAGTCAGCAACAATAGTCCAATCACCCTGAATCAGACAACAATGTTAACAGCTACTGTCGTCAGTGGGGAGCCTGTCTCCTATACCTGGGACTTTGGCGATGGTAGCGCGTTCGAGACGGGGACAACGGTAGCCCATATTTATCCCGGCATAGGCGTTTACACCGCTGTCGTTACGGCCCAAAACAGTCTCAATTCAATGATAGACACGACATCCGTAACCATTCTACCGCCGACCGGCGTGACGGTTACGGCCGTTTTTTCAATCACGCAGGATAGCGACGATGCGGGGCTTAATGCCGCTATCAGTTGTATGAATGGGACATTTCATAATGAAATATATCTGGGTCACTGTGATAGTGATGCCTCCGTTGACAGTGGTTTTCGTTTTGCTAACGTGACCGTACCGGCCAGCGCCATCATCATGGACGCTTACCTGGAATTTACAGTTGAAGGTTATGCAAATGATATTGCCCCCGTGCGCTTTTATGGAGAGGCCAGCCCAAACTCGGCCACATTTACACCTTCTGACCTCCCCAACAACCGCCTGGGGCAAACGACGACAACTTATATGACCTGGGACCTGGATAGCGCCGATAATTGGGGGGACGCTCCCCAACAACAAAGTCCCTCGCTCGTCCCTGTGCTGCAAGAGGTGATGGCTATTCCTGGATGGGTAAGCGGCAATGCCGTCACATTCCTGTTGGAAGCAGAGCCTGGGTCTACGCCAACAGGGCATCGGCGTGTATATGCCCATGAACGAGAAGGACCGGCGAAAGCGGCCAGGTTGATCATCTCTTATCTGCCCTTGACTGACCCTGACCTGTCAACTATCGTTGCCAATCCCGACACTGCCGAGGCTGATGGCCTGGACACGGCCGTCATCACCGTCACAGTCTCAGATGAGTTGAACCCCCTGGCAAATAAAGATGTTGCCCTCTTTTCCTCCAGTCCACATATTTCCATCACCTGGCCTATGACCGAAGGCAATCGTACTAATGGATCAGGGCAAGCTGTGGCCCACCTGACCAGTGCTGTTCCCCATACAGCCGTCATTACGGCCGTTGTCTCCTCTGATAATATCACACTGAACCAGACGGCCGTTGTCACCTTCACCACCACCGATCCCGATCCCGATTTATCCATCATCACGATTGTACCAGACACACTCGTTGCCGATGGAGTTGACACAGGCGCCATCACCGTGACGCTGCACGATCTGAATGGAGAGCCAATTTCAGATACTCAAGTCACCTTAAATGTGGCTGGCGGAGGAAACACCTTCGTAAACGGAGAACTGGTCAGCGGCCCTGTAGATATGGGTCTAAGCGATGCCAATGGTCTGACAACGGCAACGATTACAGCAACTGATTTAGGGGTTGCCACCCTCACCGCTATTGGGGGCAATATACCGCTAAACCATCAGATTCCAATCACCTTTACGTTGGGGCCGGTAGATGCCCAGCTTTCCTCTTTGGCAGTAGATGTCAATACCCTCGTTGCTGATGGGTCAGATTTTGCCACGATCACAGCTACCTTGAGAGATGTGGGCAACCATACGCTGTCTGGCCGGGATGTCCAGATTCAAACGAACGGGAGTAATATTACCTTATTCCAACCCAATCCCACCACAGACGCCCAGGGGGTTACCACGGCTACTGTGCGTTCAACCGCTGTACAATCCGTCACCGTCACGGCCGTCGAGAGTTCGGAAAGTGTGACGTTAACTGATCAAATCGAACTCAATTTTGTCCCCGGCCCAGCGGACGTCACCCAATCCGCAGTCGTCGTCATGCCCACTACCATCGTCGCCAATGGTATTCGCACGGCCGTAATCACGGCCACTATACGCGACGCCCTTGGCCATCCAGTCCATAATCGTTTGCTAGAACTGCAAGTGTCCGGCAGCGATAATGTGATTGCGCCTGCCACCCAAGGATTGACCGATCTGAACGGTCAGATCGTCTTTTCTGTGGCCTCAACGGCCGTAGAAACAAAGACCCTTAATCTGTTGGATAGCGTCCATAATGTCCTCATTCCAGCCGGGTCTATTACCTTCATAGCCTCCCAAACAGATCCCGACATCTCAACCTTAGAAACAGACAAAACGGCCGTCGCGGCCGATGGCAGCGATCATGCTGAAATTACAGCCACTTTGTTTGATGCTGACGGCTATATGTTGGCAGGCAAAGCGGTCACAATTCAAACGACGGGTACAAACGTAACCGTAGACCAGCCGCTTTCTCTCAGTAATAGTCAAGGTCAGGTAACAGCCACCGTCAGCGCCATCGATGTACAGACGACTACTGTGACAGCAGCCGTATCCACCGACAATATAATACTCGCCGATGAAGTGACACTCTCGTTTACTGTCGCCCCGGCCGACCCTGTTTCTTCGACTATTGTTATTTCGCCTGCGTCCGTTGTGGCAAACAATAGCGACACGGCCGTTATTTCCGCTACCTTGCGTAATAGTTTGAATAACCCTCTGATCAACCGTCCGATTGAATTACATGTAACAGGCAGCGACAATACGATTTTACCGGCTGTCATTGGATATACAGATGCTCAGGGTATCATTACCTTCACCCTGTTTTCCACGAAGGTTCAAACAAAAGAAGTATGGCTTGAAGATGTGGATGGAGGTGTTTTCCTATTGGGCGGGTCTGTCACCTTTGTACCGGGGACGGTTGATCCCGATAATTCCACCTTGCAAATTATCGGGAACAATACGGCCGCTGCTGATGGCACAACTGCTATCCAGATCCGTGCTTTCGCCTATGATGCGTTTAACAATCCCATTAGTAATATAGCTGTCACCTTCACCACGGCTGAACCCATTACCCTGAATCAGCCGCCGGCAACGGACACAAACGGCCGGACAAACGGCAGCGTGTCCAGTAACCAGGCTGTCAATGCCACTGTTGGCGCTGTTATAAATGGCGTCACCATTAACAGCACGGTAGCCGTCAGCTTTTTGGGGGCGGAGTTACAAGTAGACAAAACCGGCCCCGGTCAGGCAGCCGTTGGTTTTCCCATCAGCTACACTATTACCGTTGATAATCAGGGACCACTCACGGCCACCAATATTATTGTAACGGATACACTGCCGACGACCGTTGCCTACACAAGCAGCAATTATCCGGCCGCGCAATCTGGCAACGAAATCATTTGGCTTCTGGGCGATATAGGACCAGGTCAGGCACACGATATCATACTAAACGGACAGGTGGCCGGTGGCGCGGGTACCAATGTTCAAAATGTGGTTGTTGCCACTCAATCTGGAGCAGAACAAGATACGTCTGATAACAGTGGTTCCGTTTGGACGAGTTTAGAAGCTCCCTACCCCATCCTTTCCCTGCCGGCTCAATATCCCACCCTGGTCGTGCCCCGCGGCAGCGCCAACAGCCTGCCCATTAACGTCAGAAACAGCGGTACCAGCGACCTGAACAACGTCGCCGTCAGCGCCCCGGCCACGCTGCCCGCCTGG
>JAAEOP010000370.1 GCA_024223125.1 Chloroflexota bacterium | reverse complement strand
TGGGACTTTGGCGATGGTGTTGGCAGTTCAACGGCCGTCAGCCCCACATACACTTATGCCAGCATTGGCACATATACTGTTGTGCTAACAGCAACTGGCCCTGGTGGTACGGATGTGGTTACAGGGACGCATGTGGTTGCGCCAATGGCCGTAAACGCCGCCTTTAGCAGCAACACCCCGGTTACATTAGGAGACACGTCCGTCTTCACCAACATGACAACAGGAACCGGTCCCATTACCTATACCTGGGACTTCGGCGATGGTGTGGGTACGTCTACAGATACGAATCCGACATACACGTATACCAGCGCCGGAACCTACACCATTACCTTGACTGCTACCGGTCCTGGCGGAACGGATGTGGTTACAGGAACACATGTAGTTGTGGTAACAAGTTATGAACTGTATCTACCTGTTATTCTGAATACACCGTGAAATAAATAATCAACATTTCCCCGGAAACTGCATTCCAGACCATTTTCCATCTAAAAGTTTCCGGGGAAATTCAAGAAACTAAATTCACGTAACCATTCAGGTGCCCGGCACTTCATTACCAAGTCTACTGGAGTAGCACTCGTTTATAAGTGCCGGGCACCTTGGGGGAGTGAATGATTACAAATTCACAGTATACTGAATTCGGCTTCATCCTTAACTTCAGTATCTTAAGAACCTTGCCGGTCTTGATGATAATTATCCTTCCCGTAAGGTAAATCAAAAGAGGTCACAGCGGTTTGCTGTGACCTCTTTATTATTCCCGACTAACACCTGTGTTTAACGAGCGTTTTTGCGAGCCTGTTTTGTCCGTTGTTCCAGATGATGCGCCAAATATTTCAGCCGCCGCCACTGCTGGCGAAAAACATAAATAATCGCCAATGTGCGAAGATAGCGAATATCACAATCGGGATTAGTGGCTAATTTTTCGAATACGGCCATTGCTCGGCCGTCTGTACGCCGGGTTTTAATGTACTCTTCGGCCAATCTTCGCAGCTCTTTTTCTTGTTCTTGGCGCTGCTTTTCAGCTTGTAAGGTTGCCCAGCGGTTGCTAACCACATGTTCACGGGCACGCTGCATCACCACCAGCAGCTGATCAGAAGTGAATGGTTTGATGAGATAATCTTGTGCCCCTAAAGCCATTGCTTCCCGAAGTGTTTGCTTGCCGCGTTCGGCCGACAGGACAATGCAAGCCGTTTCGGGACGATGCTGGCGTATGACCTCGATGGCTTGTAGCCCATTCATTTCTGGCATATTCACATCCATCAACACAACATCAGGCTGATATTTGCGGGCCATTTGCACGGCTTCACGGCCGTTTTCGGCTGTGGCTACAACTTTTGCATCTGACACTAATGTCATCATCAAGCGAGTGCTACGACGTGTTTCCATCACATCATCTGCAATTAAGACACGCATCAAATGGATGCTTCCGTTTTTATCCTCTGCGGAATTAGACATACTAAAACCTTTCTTACCACATCAGCACGTTACTACACATACTACAATTTCAAATCAATTATACCACTACACCTTAGCAAAATTATACATTATCCTAAAATAAGGGCAGTATAACAGGCAATAGTCAAACTGTATTTAATACAGCGTTAAATAAATAATTCAAGGTTTGGCGAACGTCTTATTCGCTTCGTATCGAGTAAACTCATCGTCTAATTTACTTCCGATATTCCAGAATGTCTATAGTAAAGTGCCTTAATCTAGGATTTACCTCTACTGTAGACACAATAAAAAGGACTCTAAAATTATGTGGGTTTGGAGCAAAAACCATCTCTTAACATAACAAACCTCGATATACAGCCTTTCGGCAATAATAGCTGTAACGGAGAAATGTATGATCGTGACTTCGATGCCCAAATGAATCGGGCCAGCAGTACCATGTTGCTAATGGCGATACTATCCGCCTGGAATACGGTTTATCTGGATACCATTGTCGTTAACTTAAGACCTCGCAGGTTTCCAAAATGATCTACGCCCCTCTGAGGTTTTGCGTTAAAACCTGCGAGGTCTTTGCTTAAGTTAACACTTATGATCTGGATACAATTGTCAACACGCTCAGGGTAAAAGGTGAAGCAATTCCCGATGAGTATTTGGCATGTGTCTCGCCGCTGGGACATGAGCATACTCGGTTGACAAGCCGCTATGATTTTACTTTGACGGCAAACCCTGAAGCCAGCGGCTTATGTTTTACTCTCAACATGATCTCTTGGGATCATTATTTTTCAGGATTGACCTTACCCATGTCAGTTATGTGGCCTAGAAAGCGGAAGAAACCGGGACAGCCCACGATGAGGTAATAGAACGAATGCGGCATAAAAATATCCAGGCTGGTATTGTCCGATGATGCCAAACTCGCCGTCGGTGACGGTGAGGAAATAACAGAACTGTTTTGAATATTTCCCGATAGGGGGCAGAAACGGCCGTCAGGAAAACAAGATTGACATGAAAGATAATTTATATCAGACTATAATTTTACCGACAAGTTGGAGGCGGCCGGTATCCAGACCCGTATGGATGACCGTGGTCGGATCTTTGATAACATCCTCATTGAACGGCTGCAGCGGTCAGTCAAATACAAAGAGATTTACATCAAAACAATGAAAGGAGAAATCTATGTCACGTTATTTATTGTTAAGTGTGTTATTGGTATTGGCGACCTGTTCCCCTACATCCACAGCCGAAAATACCCACAGTTCACAGCCCCAAACGGCCGTCTTGCTCGTCAACAACAGTAACCCTGAAAACTTAGAAGCCAACCCCATCCTAGCCTTGCCCATATTGCAACAAAGTGACGAACTACAAGTCACCCACGGCCCAATTAGTGGAGAAGTCACAGCCACAGCCGTGACTCTGTGGGCACGGGGCAACATCACTGGCGCCCTACAATTTGAACTAGCATCCACCAACGCCTTCACCGACACGCTAGGCACAGGCACAGTTGATGTAACCCCCGAAAGTGACTTTACTGGTGAAACTCGCATCCATTCATTAACACCGGGTACGCTCTATCATTATCAAGTCACATTAAGCAATAGTGAGGAAGCCAGTAATGCTGTTTTCGGTCAATTCCAGACAGCGCCTGACACAGAAACGGCGGTAGCCTTCGACTTCACCTTTGGCGGCGATATTGGCGGTCAAAACTTCTGTCGCAATGTTGAAACAGGCTGGGACATTTTCCAAACCATTTTGGCGCAAGAAGGAGACTTCTTCATCATGACTGGGGATAGCGCTTATGTGGATGATGCCTGTGATGGTGAACACAATGTACCTGGTGCAGAAGGACCCTACCATGATTTAGCAGGCTTCCGCACTCGTTACAAATACCAGTTAGAAGATGATCATTATGGTGAATTTTTGGCCAAGACGGCCGTTTACGTCACTTGGGATGATCATGAAATCATCAACGACTTTGGCGGCCCCGCCCTCAATCATATTAACCCAAAACTCTTTGCCGCTGGTCAGCAAGCATATTTTGAATATTGGCCCATCAATGGCACCGATGAGGATCCCTATCGACTGCATCGGAAAGTCTCTTATGGTACTCATGCCGACTTCTTCATTCTCGACACCCGCTCATACCGCGACCCCAATGTCAACTGGGATCCCAACCCCAATACACTGGCGCCCAAATCAATGCTAGGCGCCGAACAATTTGCTTGGTTACAAGATAGATTATCAGAATCAAACGCAACCTGGAAATTCATTGTGTCTAGTACACCCTTGTCATATCCGACAGGCTTCCCCCAACCTCAGGTAGACGGCCGTGATGGCTGGGCTAACTTTACTGAAAAATCTGGCTACGAAAGCGAACTGCTAGCGCTCACCTTCTACATCCTCAATCAAGACATTGAGAATGTCGTCTTTATCACCGGTGACGTACACTGGCCGCACGCCATCAGCTACGACCCAGATCGAGATGGTACGGCCGATTTCATGGAAATCGCCACCGGCCCCATTAGCGCCATCACGCTACCCCCACCAGAAACACCCGACCCCACCCTCAACCCCACTGTCCTTTATGCTGAAGGTGAATTCTTAGGTGGGTTATTCAACTTTGGCAAGGTCTCTATTGATAAAGATGGTAATCTTATGTACCAAGTTATCGATGGCCAAGGTGAGATTCGGTATGAATTAAGTTTGATGCCTATTCTAGCAGTCGAGGAAGATGGAGAGGAATCACCATAACGGCTCAATTGGAGAAGAACCGGTCCCCGACATCGGTATGACTGTCACCGAAACATCACGCGACTGCAAGAAGTAAAAGGTATCAGCCAGAAAAAGTTGACTACTATCACCGAGTCCCGGGCAGAAATCCGGCAGTGGCGGGATATGAATCACCTAAAAAAAGAAGTTTGCTTCAGCAGGGACACTGTTTTCTAAAATTTGTATCCAGGCGGCTTATGTCTTACACTCAACATGATCTCTTGAAATTCGTGAATTAAATAAAGGGAAAGGTGTTTCAATGTCAAAGTTAACGCATGGCCCCATCATTGGCGCGACAACGCATAATTCAGTTGTAATCTGGCTGCGCGCCGATAGTGAATGTACGGCAAAGGTCCTTCTGGCCCAATCGCCTGATGACCTAACAGCCAATATTATCAAAAAATGTGAAACCCAGCTGCATGCCGAAACCGATTTTACGGGAACAGTTCGCTTTGAAGGGCTGCAAACGGACAAAACATATGCATATACGGTATTGCTAGATGAAACGGCCGTACTGCCTACAGACCAATATCCGATTCCTCAGTTCAAGACATTTCCCGCCAGCGGCAGCAACCTTTCATTTGCCTTCGGCTCCTGCTTCATTCCCCAAGACTATGGCGATGAGATTTTTGCCAGGATCAACGAGCAAATTATGACAACCGCGGACGCCAATCTGGACCTCCGCTTTTTTGTGATGCTGGGAGACAATGTGTACGTTGATCATTATTATGAGCAAAATTACGCCGATCAAAATAATGAGCCAGATCTCCTGACTTTGTACCGCGAAACCTATCACGAATCCTGGAAATACGAGAACTTTCGCCGTGCTTTAATGAATATACCCACCTTTATGATTTTTGATGACCATGAATTCTGGAATAATTGGGGCAACATTCCTGGCTTTCCTCATGAAGAAGGTCCGTATGATATGGCTCATTTTGAGGCATCTGTACGGAGTTACTGGGAATATCAGGATCAGCATAATCCTGAAACCACACAGCGCCATGCCAGTGAAGATACAACTAATGTTAAAGCGCCCTATTATTACACATTTTCTGCTGGAGATATCGGTTTTTTCGTTCTCGATTGCCGTACCCGACGAATACCCGGCAAGACCATGTTGGGGCAAGAGCAGTTGGATGCCTTGAAGCAGTGGTTGTTGACAAACAAAGATTCATATCGGGTCAAATTTATCATATCGTCGGTGCCAGTGGCTTTTATCGCTTTGCCGCGTTGGCTGGTAAATAAAGTGCATGGCACCTTAGGCGATCAATGGTTAGGATATCCACAAGAACGGGCCGAGATATTCAAATTTATTCAGGATTATGATATTCAGAATATCCATTTTCTGAGTGGTGATATTCATCTGGGGCAAGGTGTCGTCATCCAATCAAAATTAAATCCGGCGCACCCGACAGTCTACTCTTACACCGCTTCTCCGTTGGCACAGTCAACTTCTTTACTCTCTGTCCAGGCCCCCGCCTGGTCCAGCGCGCTGGTTGGGGCGTTGGTCGGGCTGGGTGTCGGTACAGCGCTATCACGCCTGACAGGGGTCTTAGGCATTCTGCTTAGTCTGGTAATCGGTGCCGGAGCAGGTGAACTGATTCGTCGTCTTACCAATCAATGGCAGCACACAGATCCGAATCAACCAGCATTTTTTGGACGGTTATTGTACAAATTCTTTCGTGGCTTGGTGCAAGGGATTTACCGTCTGGGAATTCGTAAGGTGGCTGGTGATGAAATTAAGGGAGATGGTGTACATTACCAGCCAGATAACCTGTTTTCTCATACAGAGGTGCTTCACTTCGGTGTCGTTAACGTGCAGCAGACAGGAGAAGATGTCACTGTCCAGTTTACAATATATGACGAGAACGGCCGTATCAAACGTCAGGAAAAAACGCCCCATAAAGTGTAGCGACAATGTCATAGCGAACGACTGTTGGGTTTTTACGCCACGAAACAGTAGTTATCGACTGCTGCGAACGCTTCTTCTTCGAGGGGAAGCATCTTTTCTCAGAAAAGCTTTCATGGTGGAACGACCAGCATTGATAATAGCTTGTATGCGTTCGGCTGACATGTCAAACTCGGTGGTACCATAGCCGCGGGCAGGGAGACGGCAAACACGATCCTGGTATTCGCTGATAACAAATTTATCATGGGCATTGGTCAATGTGTCCGCCAACTGGGATATACGACGGATTGTCTGGGCCTGCTTCAGATCAAGCCGGTTTGGTTTGATATTTGCCTTCTCTACCTCTAGAAGACCGGTTTCACCTGAACCGGGGACAACAAGATTTTCGTCAATCAAAAGGCCGAGCACCTTGGATTCAGAATCGATTGGGCCTATCAACTGGCGCAAGCTTTTATCATCTGTGACTAGCAAATCGATAGCAAAATTGGAGAGTACACCACCGTCTACGATAGTATGTCCTGTGATGTTCTGGGCACGGTAGCGACCCCACCGCTTTTGCCAAACAACCTCTTGCCAGAGAAAGGGGATGCTCATTGACATGCGTACAGCCCACACCACTGGCAGGTTTGGCGCTGAGCGATGGTTGAGAATGAGTCGTTCCCGTCCAACGGTGTCGGCTGCCAAAACGGTCAATTCCGTATCGGGGTGGCGTGTGTTAAGTTGAGCCAGCGTTGTATTGCCAAGCTTACGGCCGTTTGCGTTTAATTTTTCGCGCAGCCAATCGAGAAAGGTATGACCATCATACCATCCCCCTTTTTCTACGAATGAAAAAATATTTCGGTACGCTGGAATTTTCAGCAACATTTCCATCAATTTGCGGTCAGCCCGATCTTCAATGGTTTTGGGCAAGATAGGATTGTCTATCGATTCCAGAATGGCCCAGGTCAAACTCTCAGCAACTGTCTCGGCATCAAATGAGGCCGGTGTATCCATGAAGGATGAAAAACGAGGTCTGCCATCTGGCAGTGTCTCACTAGTCGCTTGCAAGAGTTCATCTGCATCATAGCCTGCTGCCAGCAGGGTGGCCGTGATGGCCCCGGCCGAGGTGCCTATAACGCGCCGGAAACTGTGACCAGCCGCTTCAAATGCCTGCATGGCACCGACAAATACCAAACCCTTGGCGCCTCCACCCTCAAAAACTAGATCATATTGCATTTTAATCCTCCATAACTAATTCTTTCGCCATTATGCACTCACCCGACAAAGCTCATTTTACGGAACAGTAATATTACTGTACACAAAAGCGCACAATGCGTTTGAAAAAGCAATACTTTAATTGTACCCATTAAAAGTTCAATATTCACTGAAATTCTAACATGCAAATATAATCCCACCCAACCACCCCGTAGAGGCACCCTGTTGAGGCATCTTCTATTGCATGAATATCATATCGAATATGAACAGACACTTATGCAACTCATCTGAATTTCTCACTCTTCAATCTCTTATTCTGATGTCCCGATTTCCTATGATATAATCCCATACTCATTACTATGTTGCACTTTGCTTACTGCCAAAAACAAAAACAGCTAAAGGAGAACATTCTGTGACAAATAATTCGTACTTCAAAATTGAAGAAGTTGCCAAAGGCATTTACGCTACCTTGGCGGTTGACATGGAACATGCCTTAGGCAACGCCGCTATCGTCGATCTTGGCAATGAAACGCTCGTGTTCGACACCTTTGCCTCGCCTCAAGCTGGCGCTGTTCTGAAACAAGTTGCAACTGAGTTAACGGGGAAAATACCGCGCTGGGTTGTTAATAGTCATCATCATGGGGATCATGTGTTAGGTAATCAATGCTTTGCTGATGAGGCGACATTTATTGCCACTGATCAAACCCGCCAAGACATAATCGCATTGGATGAACGTGTTCCGTCAATTCGTCAAAGGACAGTCGAAGCGCTGGAGGCGTTACGTAGTAATGAAGAGGATGATGTAGAGGACAGAGCAGAACAAATTGCCAAGTTAGAAGAGCGTTTAGAATTTCTAGACACGCTACACATTATCGTGCCCACCATCCTGTTTGAAAACAAACTAGCACTCCAAGGCGCCCAGCAATCTGTTCATATCCTTAACTTTGGCGGCGGGCATACCGCAAGCGATTCTTTCATTCATTTGCCTGATACTGGTGTGGTGTTGCTTGCGGATTTATTGTTTCAAGGTGAGGCGCACCCATGGATTGGCGATGGAGATCCGGTAGAGTGGGTGCGAATTTTGGAGCAGGTCTTGCAAATTCCGGCGGACATCTTTGTTCCTGGCCATGGCAACATCGCTGATCGTAAAGATGTTGAGCGGCAATTTAAGTATATGCAAGATTTTACCGCACTCATCGAGCAAAAAAGAAGAGACCCTGATTTTGAGGTACGTATTCCCGATCCGTACCGCTCTTGGGAAGGTGAAGAATGGTTTGAGCAAAGCGTTACTGCGTTAACGACGTAGCTAAGGTAATTTCTTTTTGCGGAGGGGCGACTTAATAATCTGGGCAAAACCAACACGTTCTTCAAGCCGTTTCAGTTTACGAAAGCCATCGCCGTAGAGTGGGTCATCACTTGCAACGATATGTTGTGCATAAAAGAGATCCACTTTGCTCCTGATCTCCATATAATGACGGTGGGCCAGCCATTCACAAAATCCCTCTTCCTCAACGATGGGCAAATTGACGATATGATGCTGCACCAACCAGACATGGCCGAGTTCATGAATGCAAACGCCTTCAAATAAAAGATGAGGCAACCTTTGTAGTATGGCGACACTTTCAATTTTGGCGTGATCCACACGTTGCTGACGCATAAAGCGTGTGCTCGTGGTCAGGCCAAGCGGGTCGCATCGCCCCCCTTCACGAGACATAAATTCGGTGCGGTCAAGGATTTCAAGACGAAACGTTTTTTGGTGAAAGCGGACGCCTTGTGCTTCCATCCAAGCAATCAAATTTTGCATCAGTAGTCTTGCTTGCGGGGCATTTTCGATGGCAATCGAAGCGCAATTGTCGCAGCGAATGTCATCAATTGAATGGCGGCACATCCGTTTACTCGTATAGGGCACTAAACGTCCGCAATAGTTGCAAGATGCTAAATTCTGCACATGGTCAATGCAATAACGGTCGCACCAATCATTCATTTACAAATACGTGTTTGTGACATCTACAAATACGTGTTTGTGACATCTGGCGACCCACCGCAAAACTTAATCCTCAGCGACATTCACGTGCCAAATATCGGGGTAAAGCTCTAGAAAAGCCAACCAGGTATCCTTCTCGATTCCAAGTTCGTTTGACCGAGCGATATTCATTGAAATCTGAAGGTTTTTTAACGCTGTATCAAACTGGCTTTTCGAACAACCCATTTCATCAATCACCTCATTGCGTAGGGGGCCAGTCTCCCACGGCTCCATCCGAATCTTCTCATAAACATGCTCTGACAAACGATTTAGCGTATACACACTTTTGTAGGCTGCGGCAAAATGGACATCGCGCAAATAATCCATCGTCATCAGCACGGCAAAGCCGCCTTTGATTTTGCCGTAGAAAATCTCATCAGGATAGGTGGCTGGCAAACGGTTCTTCCAATCCCAAACGGCCGTTACCTTTTCCCCCCACCCTTTCTCACCCTCCTGTTTTTCCGGCAAGTCAACATGCTCCCAAAGCGAAGGCAGCTTCGTTTTTGAGCTTTCAAATATCGTGCATATCTGCAATTCACGAATTAAATAACGCGCTTCTTCAAATGTTTTGATCATAAGCTTTTCACAATCTCCTATAGCAAAAGAGCAACCCACCTTGGGCGACGTTTAGATTAGTAAAATAACGGCCGTTTATTGACTTTGCACAACTTCTACAAATACGACTTTTGAGTATAGACAATGATTTTATCGTCCAAAATTCAAAAGTAAAGTGATGTAAGTTTATGGTGCATGGTATATGCGGAGAAGGTTTAAGATTTTGGGGTAGGTATGAAAACGGCCGTTTTGGTGATCTGGATAGGGCAATTACCAATGACAAGCCACAACCAAGGGCAAATACAGCTAACACAACAGCCCACTGGAAGCGATTGAGAATAAAGCCACCAGAGAGACGTCCCACTGTTTGCACCAGCCAATATAATGATACGATGGCGGCCGCTTCGGCAATGCCGATATGAAATCGAGCCATAAGATAAGTTGTTATCCAGGTCGCTATCCCGATTTCTACGCCCAAGTAGATGAAAATGTCCACGGTGTAGCGCAGCAAGTTTGGATTTGTCATCGCCGAGAGGTAGGCTTTGCGGTTAGGGGTAGAAACGGCCGTTTCCGTACCCGCTACCGAACGATGTGAAAAACGAACAACGGCCGTTAGCAAAGCCAAAAGCAAGGCCAAGGCTGCAAAGAGGTAGGTAGTAAATAACCGTCCACGGCAATTGCAAACCCTCAACAATTATTAGGAGCGCTTTATTTCGTTGGAGTTGGATATTTTTACTCATGGCTAGTTACCGTACACCTGATGTTGCAAAATATGCATCAATCCGCTTGTATTCTTGAGCGAATTGTTTAAGGTAGGGCAAAAGTGGCTACGCACACCTTGGTTGTAGATGGTTGGAATTAATATAGTACGGCATCTGGCACGGACACCAGCCGTGGCGCCAATCATAGTGTCTTCTAATATCAGACATTGTCCTGGATTTACGTCTAACTGCTGCGCGGCCAGTTGATAGAGATCGGGCATCGGCTTACGTCTTTCACGAGGCACTTTGTCTCCGCCAAGGATCAGGTCGAAATAGGAGGCAATGCCAGCATGTTTCGCCACCAACTCAGCTTGCCATTGTGGTGATTGCGAGGCGATGGCTTGCTTGATCCCATGTCGTTGCAACATGGTCAGCAATGGTTTCACACCTGCCATTAAGCGCACACCCTGACGAATAACTTGTTTGAGCAGGCGTTGGCGTACGCTCATCAGTTGGGGAATTGACCAAGATTGCTTAGGAATATTGGCCGCAAGACACATATCGGCAAAAATCTCATCCGGTGTTTTGCCAACAGTATGCGGAATGCCGAAGGCGTTTAACGGCGGCGTAATGTTGTGCACAATTTGCATGGCCTGAGTGAATGCCTGGGCTTGAAAACTACCTTCTGAATCAACAAGCGTACCATCCAGATCCCATAATACGGCCTGAATCTGTTGGCGGGCTAAGGTTTCGACGACAGCGTAAGAACTCCCAGTTCGCTCAACCGGAACCCGGTATTCTGGATGTATAGAGCCTATTTTATAATCATGTGTTCTTGCTACATTTAATGCGGTCATTATAATAATCCTGTAAATCGATAAAGGGGACGTAAGTTAATAAGATTGGGTTTGTAACATTGCTTGCGTGTAGGTCATTCAAGTTGGGGATAGTATAGATATCAACCGTCCCTCTATCGTCCCCTATATCGTCCCTTTCTCCTACCGATGGCATATTACAAGGAGTTTCAAAATTTGTGCCCAAAGTTTTGTCACGGGTGAGTATTCTTGGATGATTAAATCTCAAATGGACAGGCTTGAAGCCACAGGTGAGCAATTTGGCTTTGGCGTCGATTTTTCCGATGACTATCAAGCCGCATTGCAAAGCTTTGTCAAAAGCGAAGGGATGACAGTTGATGAAGCGAATTTTCTGACGCACAAATCGGACAAGGGAGCTTATGTCTGGTGGCTATCAATTCTTAATCAAACTGATGTGGATTCCTCTGTTACGCAACTGGATGATTAAGGCGTCAGAGAAGCAAGTCGAAGGCATTTGGAGCGGTATGCTGTACCGCAAGCGGTACATTGATGATAAGGTGGTAATCGCTGTGAGCGGTGTCGCTGTAGACGGCAATTCAGTCGATGTCATCATCAATTTGGGTGCAGGGTATGATACACATGTCTATCAACTGTCCGCTCTGGCCACCGTTCCTGCGTGGGAAGTTGACCAACCGGTGAATATTGAGGCCAAGGAGAAAGGGGTGAAAAAGGCATTGGGTAGAATCCTTGCCCTCGTGACCCTCTTATTTAACGGAAACGGCCGTTTGCCTCTTAGAAGAATTCGATCTCATATCGAAATATCATGACGATGGTTTATATCGAATAGAAGTAATAATCGGTGGCCTGCTTCATGACATCGGCAACTTAATAAGCCGACAGCATCATAATCTTTACGGTGCCTATTTGGCAGCGCTATTGTTTACAAACTATATGGCTGATGTGGTGACTTTAGAAAGCTTTCTAACTGTCCTCGAAATCATTGCATTTCACGAAGTGGGTTTTGGAATGCAAGCCGTATCTTTGTCTGAGTTAACTCCGGCTACACTGTGCGTAATCTTCGGAGATAAGACCGACATTGGTGTTTCTCGGATCAGCGCTAAATCAAATGTTCCAGAAGCAATAATGGATGTTCATGTGCTGATTAGCCAGAGGCAGTAGTTTCCAAATGAATAAATAGAGCTTCATACTCCTTAACCAAAAGCTATGGGTACGAAAATACGCCAGAGGTTGATGATGGCAGTCAGGTCTATTGAATCGGTTACGGCCGCGTCCCCTTGTGAAGTTGCTGTCACACTGATTATGTCAGTTTCGTTACCAAAGGTAGATGGCAATTCTACCATGACATTGATCTGGGCTGATTGACCAGCGTTAATTGTGATGGAAGTGGATGACAGCGTTGTAGTCCAGATTCCACTGGCCGTCAAGTTATAGGTGTCGCTCAGGTTGCCTGTGTTGGTTATTTGTAATGTGTAAGTTACAGTCTGGCCTTGTTTGGCAGTTTGGGTGTCGTTGACGGCCATGATAGTAACATTGTAATTGGCTACGGCCGTGGTCGTTAGCTGCACCAGACTGTTTGCCGAGTTATCAGATTGGGAGGTGGCTGTAAAGCTGGTCATGTCAGCTTCATTGCTCAGGGCAGATGGAGGTATATCTACCCAAACAGTTGTCATGCTGGCTTCCCCAGGGATTAAGGTCACATCAGATGCAGAAAGGGTAGCATTCCAAACACCAGCAACAGCTAGATCAAATGTATCGGTTAGGTTACCAGTGTTGGTGAGATGCAGCGTATAGGTGACGGTTTGACCAGGTAGTGTACCTAAAGTGTCATCTTCGGCCACGGCCGATATAGCGTAGAAAGCATTGGCAGTAGTCGTCAAACTGATTGTTGCTGAAATAATCGAATCCATTTGGGAAGTTATATCAAGGGTGGCTGTATCTAAATCCCCAGCGGCCGCATTTGAGGGAACTGTTATATGGGCGGTTACGGCCGTGCTGTTGGCTGGTTGCACAGACAGTTGATTGCTGCTTAAACTTGAAGACCAGCCACTATTCAAAGCCAGATCATACGTATCGGTGACGTTGCCGGTATTTGTGACCCACACAGTGTAATTCAAAACATCGCCCAGATTTCCGCTCAGAGATGTTGTTTCCGTATCTATTGCAACTCCATACAGAGGCAATAATGTTGTTAAGTTGACGGCCGCACTGGTAGGAGAATTATTTTGAGAGGTAGCTGTAATAACGGCCGTGTCCATATCACCAGGTACGGCGTTAATGGGTACATCCACCATCACATTAAAATTAACCGCCTGTCCAGGCATTAAATCAACAGTTGTTGTCGTAATATTTGTAACCCAATTGGCATTCAGGGTTACATCGTAGGTATCGGTGAAATCACCAGTATTGGCAATGGACAGCGTGTATGTTACTTGTTCGCCAGGAACGGCCGCATAAGTTGTATCAGGGGGCAAAGTGACATTATAAGCATACGGCCGTACTATAAACAAACCAGAATTGATATCACTGATAACAACCACCCCGCTATCAAAAAACGGATAATTACTCCAGGAACCATTGTAGTTTGGATTGTTATTGGGCGTATATGTATCAAAATAACCAAATAGCTGTACCGTCGCATTTGCCAGATCAGTTAGCTCAAGGATACGTAAACCACTGGTGTAATTTGACTGGTAGGCAAAGTTTTCCTTGATATAAAGATTATGATCAATCGAGGGCAACGGCCCCGTATAGTTGCCAAGCAGAACCGGCGCATCAAGGTCAGACACATCCCAAATATAGGTGCGTGTATTATGCCCGTTATTAGTTTCATCCTGTTCATCACCCAATAGAAAATATTGGTGATCTTCCGTAAGCCAGCCTTGGTGCGTATATCGGGAACCGATATAACCAGTACGGCTTAATTGGAGCGGGGTCGCCTTCGTCGTTACATCCACAATTGTTAACGTATCCTCATTGGAATTGAAACATATCTCATTGCCCTGGTAGGTTGCGTCTGGCCCCTGATAGATGACACATTGGGCATCATGAGTGTAACCATCACCGCTATAGCAACCGGAAAATTGTGTGTTTAAGGGGTCGCTAATATTGATCATGTGCAGCCCACCGCTACAACTAGAATTAATACCGACGCCATAGGCAAAGCCACTGTCTTCGTTAATAACGATATTATGCGCGTTGCCAAACCCATTATAATGATCGGTTTCTGAAAATGTTACCGGTGGATTGTTCACGTTGCGTAGGTTAGTCAGGTCAAAAATTTGCATGCCATGCCCGCCAGCTTCGCTGACAATAAATGCATAACCATTATATACCTTGATGTCGCGCCAGATGGAGTTGCTGCTGTGGGTGGGTAAGCGACCCAAATAAACCGGGTTTTCTGGGTCGCTGATGTCTACAAAAGAAGTACCGTTGCTTAAACCCATCAGGGCGTACTCTTTGCCGGTTTGGGGATCTGTCCAGCCCCAAATGTCATTGCCCATGGTGCCGGCCGTGCCTCCCATCTGGGAAATGGGAACAAGGGCCAGTAAATCCACATTCTGACAGGGGTAACTGCCGGCCGAACCGCCCACACATGGCGTTGCTGAAAGGGCTTCTGTGTTGGCGGTTTTGGTAACAGATTCGGGGTCTTTGTTTTGCACAAAGCGACGTATTTGTTCTGTCCAGGTGTCATCAGAAACAGTTCCCTCACCGTCATCATCTTGGGCAAATAGGAGAGTACGGCCGCTGCCTCCGGCAATCATGAAAACAAATAGCAGAAACGGAATCAGCAGAAAGGCAACTTTTCTGAATCGTGGGTGTAACAACATGGCAACTCCTTAATTATGAAATTGTAGGCGGGAAATAATTTTATAATCGGGTAGATCACAACAAAATTGGTATGTAAGGGGAATTTTAACCTAAAGATGGGTAGGTGGGAATAGATAGCCCATATTCTTTTATCCAGCAGCCGGACAGCTAATAGTAACATCCCGATACAGGAGCAGCCAATCAGCGAAGGTAGTGTATCGATCTCGTGGGTTTTGAATTTTGCCAATTTCAGCCTGCTCCACTTCCTGGCTTAACCCGTAAGTGTAAACGTGTCGGTAGAGAGTGAGGGCTGGCAGTTGGGTGTTAAAGAGGCGGAGGAAGGTGTCATAATACGGCCGTCGTTCAGCCTCCCCCCACACTTGCCGGGCGCTTTCCAACGCTTCACTGGCCCGCCGATTATTCCAACCGGCATAATTCTGTCCCCGAATAATTGCTTCTTGACTCCAAAAATCATACAAATCTGGGTCAGCATTGGGAGCTACTTCTACCAAAGCCACATCAAACAGACCGGCCTCCAAACCATTGCGCAAATCATCAATGGAAGTTGTGGCGCTGATGTGGGTTTGTACACCCACTTCTGCCCATTGAGCGGCAATCGTTTCTGCCTGTGAAGTAAAAGGTTCCACTGCTAACGTCAACAGAGTCAAGGTCAACGGTGTCCCATCTTTCTGGCGAATGGTTTGTCCTTCGGGAAGTGTCCAACCGGCCGCATCTAATCGCTGAGTAGCTGTGACCGGATCATGGGTATATGGGGATAGCTGGGCGGGATTATAGGCCCAGGAAGAGGGCAAATAGGGCCCTTCAAAGGGAACGCCTTGCCCATTGAGCGCCTCGTCAATCATCTGCTCACGGTCGAGGGCATAGGCCAACGCCTGACGTATTTCAACCGCTTCGGACACGGCAGAGTTGGTGAGATTGAATAGGAGCATGGTGTAACGAGGAGATTCGGCCGTGAATAAACGCGAATCAGGCAGGGCGGCAACCTGGGGCAAGGTAGCGGCCGCAACAGAATTGATGGCCTGAATTTCAGCGGCCGCCAGAGCATCAGCTACGGTTTTATCATCGGGATAGAAGCGAAATTCCAAAGTGGAAATTAATGTGCCTTCACGCCAATTCAGAGGATTTGGTTCCAGTTGCAGGCGATATGTTTGTGGCCAATTCTGGTCGGGTTTTACCATCCAGGGACCTGTACCCACCGGCATCTGATTAAATGGATGTGTTGCGATTTCGGCCGCAGGCACATCGGCTAACAAGTGGGCGGGTAAAATACCCCGCGTGGTGGCTTCCAAGAATGGGGCATATGGTTCTGAGAGGATAAATTCAACGGCCGTATCACTAATCTGGTTGATGGAGACAGACTGCCACAATGCTTTGAGCGCCGGGGAAGTGGGAAAGGCTTCCTCTTGCAGTAAGCTGTAACTGAACACAACATCTGTGGCTGTAACCGGTTCCCCATCGTGCCAGACAGCATCATCGTGCAAAGTAAAACGGATGGTACGGCCGTCTTCACTCACTTCCCATTTTTCAGCCAGGGCGGGGATAAAATGTCCAGATTCGTTGACGGCCGTTAAGCCATCAAAAACCAGGCTGACTAATTCTCGGTCAACAGGATTGGGATCACTGAGCAGGGGATTCAGGTATTGAGGCGCTCCCACCACCCCTTCGGCAAAAACACCGCCAGCGGCCGGAACACGAGTCACACACAAATTGGCTGTCTGTACCTGAAAAGAAAGGATAGCTAATATCAGGACAAACCCCAAAGCAGCTAACATAATTTGCCATCGTAAATGCAGCTTCATAACACAACAAAACGTGAAACACGAGCAGGTGTTTCACGTTCGATAAGTTGATATTCGTTTAGTTTCACAGGCTAACGTCAGCAATTAGAAGCAATCTTACCAAAAACTGAACATCGAACAGTGAAAACTGATTACTGAATCAACCCCAGGCCAGAAAGGCCAGAACTGTATTCAGAAAAAACAAGACCGCACAAATAATAGTGACCCGGTGCATGGTCGCCTCTACACCGCGGCGGGTACGGAAGCTGCCGCCAGTATCACCGGAACCGCCTAAAAAACCACCTAAATCAGACCCTTTCGTCTGCATCAAAACTAATATCGTCATGGCAATAGCCAAAACGATTTCGGAAACACCCAGGTATGGGGCTAAAGCTGAAATATCCATCATATCCTCGTAGTATATGTCAATCTTTTCTCAAACAAGCGAGCATTATAACAGTCCCATACCCACTCGTCGAATTGGGATAAATTACACATGAGAACGAAAATGCTTCAATTTTGAAATCAAAATCACCTGCGTTATAATTCTCTGCTGGCTTGATGGTGCGACGTTTTCGGCACGACGGCCGACAGGCTAAATTATCATAACGGAGGACAAGATGTCTTTAACACAAACAGAGAAAGCCGAAATCTTTACAGATTTTGCCCAGCATGAAGGTGACACCGGCTCGCCTGAGGTACAAATTGCTATGTTTCATGCCCGCATTCAACAATTGCAGGGGCATTTGAAGGAGCATAAGCATGATGAAAGCTCACGGCGTGGCTTGTTAATATTAGTAGGCAAACGCCGCCGGATGCTGGCTTATCTGCGTAATAATCACCCGAAAAGGTACCGTGAAATTTTGGACCGTTTGGGTTTGCGCCGGTAGTTCATTTGTTTTCAAGAAGGGCGATGTCAACATCGC
Organism: Chloroflexota bacterium; assembly: GCA_024223125.1. The sequence continues at coordinate 9,741 of JAAEOP010000370.1, read as the reverse complement.
CCTTTGTTCTTAAATAACTGTATTAATTTGGAGCTGGCAAAGGATTAGGAATTGGGTATTGTCCCCTACGGCCTGATGAGCCGTATGAGTTAATCCCCAGTCCCTAACCCATCGCTCCAACTGAAATCTGTGAAACTACATGCCGTTTTAAGCTGCCTGAAATAGAGCGGCCGTTTTGCGGTATGTGCCTGAACAGATTTATATCTATTGGAGGTTAACCATAGATGACAACTGAATCAACTTTTTCGGCTCGTATAGGTAATGAAGAGCTTATCGTAGCCACAGGTAAATTAGCAGAACAGGCTGGCGGCGCAGTAACGTTGCGCGCCGGCGATAGTTTATTGTTGGCAACAGCCACCATGTCCAAAAATCCACGTGAAGGGTTAGACTTCTTTCCCCTGAGCGTAGATTTTGAAGAGAAGATGTATGCCGCCGGCCGTATTCCAGGCAGCTTTTTCCGTCGTGAAGGCCGCCCCACCACAGAAGCTATTTTGATTGCCCGCCTGACAGACCGGCCGTTACGGCCGTTGTTTCCCGATGGTATGCGTAATGATGTACAAATTATTACCACGACGCTCTCATCAGATGACGTTCATCATCTGGATATTATGGCCGTCAATGCCGCCAGCGCCGCTTTGCATATTTCGAATGTTCCCTGGGGTGGGCCAATTGGAGCGGTACGAGTGGCGTATATCAACGGCCGCTTAGTAGCCAACCCCACCATTCAAGAGATGGCCGACAGCACCCTGAATTTACGCATAGCCGGAACGAAGGACGCCATTATTATGGTAGAAGCGGGCGCCCAAGAAATTCCTGAAACGTTAATGGTAGAAGCGTTGGCCTTTGGTCATGAAGCGATGCAGCCCTTTATTGCCATGGTGGAAGAGATGCGTGCGGCCATAGGCAAAGAAAAAACAGCTATCGAAATTCGTGAAATGCCATTAGAATTGGTAGAAGCGGTAACAGGTCGTGTTGGCAATCACATTACGCAGATCGTGGCCGAGCATACAGACCGGCATGACCGTAACCAGGCCATGAGCGAGTTACGTGAAGAAATTGTCAATGGGTTTATCGAAGATGACCCGGAAATCAACCCCTCTGAAGTACGCAGCGTTATTACCAAGATTCAAAAGAAAGCGATACGGGATAGGATTTTGTATGAGGGTATCCGACCGGACGGCCGTGATTACACTACCATCCGTCCCCTATTCTCTGATACCGGACTCAGCCCGCGGGCACATGGTTCCGGTCTGTTTAAGCGTGGCGAAACACAAGTATTAAGTCTGGCCACTCTGGGAACACCCCGTGAGGCGCAAAAGCTGGATGGCCTGACCCCGGATGAATCCCGACGTTACATGCACCATTACAACTTCCCCCCCTTCTCAACCGGAGAAACCTGGTTTTTGCGCGGCCCTAAACGGCGTGAAATTGGACATGGCGCTTTGGCCGAAACCGCCTTACGCCCCATGATTCCCTCAGAAGAAGAATTTCCTTATACCATTCGCGTCGTATCTGAAGTGTTATCTTCTAACGGCAGCACCAGTCAGGCCAGTGTTTGCGCGTCTAGCCTAGCCTTGATGGACAGCGGCGTCCCCATCAAACGACCTGTGGGCGGTGTAGCGATGGGTCTGGTAACAGATGGCACAAAGTACGCCATCCTGTCAGATATTCAGGGTATGGAAGACCATCTGGGTGATATGGACTTCAAAGTTGCCGGAACCAGTGAAGGGATTACCGCCTTGCAAATGGACATCAAAATCAGCGGTATTTCTACGGAGATGATGTCTGAAGCGTTGGCGCAGGCGCTGGAAGGCCGCTTAACAATTTTGGATTCGATGATTCAAGAAATTGCCAGCCCGCGTGAAGAACTCAGCCCGTATGCACCTCGTATGCTTACCATTAAGATTGACCCGGAAAAGATTGGGGCGGTCATTGGTAAAGGTGGGTCCAACATCCGCAGTCTGGAAGAAGATTTTGAAGTTTCTGTTGACATTCAGGAAGATGGCACGATATTTGTGGCCGGTGTCAATGGCGATCTGGCGGAAGCGGCCGTGCAAAAGATTGATGCCATGACCCGTGAGCCAGAGATAGGGGAAATCTACAACGGCAAAGTCGTCCGCATTACGGACTTTGGCGCCTTTGTAGAGTTCATTCCCGGCACAGATGGTCTGGTTCACATTTCGCAAATCACCTCCGAGCATTTGAAGCGGGTGGAAGACGCCGTGCAAATGGGAGATGAGGTCATGGTAATGGTTGTTGATGCCACCCCAGAAGGTAAATATCGTTTGTCACGTAAGGCTGTGTTGGAAGGTATGACACTTGAGCAGGCGCGAGAAGATGACAAACCGAAACGATCATCTGGTGGACGACGTGGTGGTCGCAGCGGCAGCGGTAGCCGAGATCGGCGCAATCAAGGTCGCCGACGTTAAAAATCTTAACTTATGACTATTTGAAAGCCCTGTCCAGATTTGGACAGGGCTTTTTTGATAACCACTATTTTCGTTTTTGAGATGTGGTTTATAATGACTGTATGAGTTCACCAAATTGGAATGCCAGTAATAAGAGAATCGTTCTCATTATTCTTTTCATTTTGGCCTTATTGTTGTTCTATCGGGTACGAATTTTGATTGTGCCGCTCAGTCTGGCCGCGATTCTAGCCTATTTGATTGAACCGGGCGTCAAGTTTCTCAGCCGGCGCACTCCTCTAAATCGAACGTTATCTATTGTGCTGATTTATTTACTTCTCATTGCTTTGGTTATTTCTATTCCAGTCACGGCCGTCTCCCCCATCATTGTACAAGGAAGTAACTTCATCAACAATCTACCCCGTTGGATCGTTCAGCTTGGCGACTATTTCAGTGAGCCAATTGTGCTGAGTGAAGGGTATGAGATTCCGGTGGATCAACTGCCATTAGATCAACTTTTTCTATCACTCAGCGCCAATTTGGTAACGATTGTGCAAACATTGGGGGGACGTACACTGACCATTTTTGGCAGTGTCGCCACGGCTACAATTTCTACTGTTGGTTGGGGTATCCTCATTTTGTTCATCTCTTTTTATCTGGTAAAAGATCATGATCGGCTCTTTGAAGAAGTTCTAAATATGATCCCCAATGCTTACCATGATGATATACGTCATCTAAGCCACCAAATTAGCCTGACCTGGAATGCATTTTTGCGCGGGCAGCTTGTGTTGTGTCTGGTCGTGGGGGTGATTGTGTTTGTGATGGCCTTGATTATGGGGCTACCAAATGCTCGGAATCTGGCAATATTTGCTGGACTAATGGAATTGGTACCTACATTTGGTCCTATTTTGGCGGCCATTCCGGCTGTCCTCATTGCTTTTTTCCAATCGGATGCCAGTTGGTTGAGCGCTTATATTTCCCCTTTTTGGTTTGGCCTGATTATTGTAGGGCTGTATGCACTCATCTACCAGTTTGAGAATTATTATCTGGTTCCCCGAATTATCGGGTATCATTTGAAGTTGCATCCGTTGGTCATTTTGTTGGGTGTTGTCGGTGGGGCTAGTGTGGCCGGAATTATCGGCATTTTATTGGCAGCTCCAGTATTGGCCAGCGCCCGTCTTGTTCTACGCTACATTTACTGTAAGTTGACTGACCAATCCCCATTTATGGAGGAAATTGTGGCTCTGGAACGGGTGGACACGGCTGTAAAACCCAAACCATCACCTACCAACGAAAACCGGACCACATCTAAATCAGAAAATCAGGATACGGCCGCTATCTAAAATAAGGAGATACAATGGCACAGCAAGAAGAAATAGATGTTGACATGATTTCAGAAACCGAGAATTTTGCCGTTTGGCGCAGTCCCGATGAGGAGGGCTTTACTTACCATGTGGAGCTGGGCAGTATTACGCTGCATCTCTCTGCTGAAGAGTGGGAAGAGATGATTGTGGTAGTTCAAGGAGCCTCTCAAAAACCATGAGTACCTCGGCGGAGCAAGTAAATTATGCCCCTATGATTCGAGATATGGCCGAGGGGGAACGGCCACGAGAACGATTAATGTTGGTGGGGTCAACGGCCGTTTCTACGGCCGAACTCCTGGCTATCATCTTACGCACCGGCGTCGGCGGCGAAAACGTATTGCGTCTGGCCGAGCGGCTCCTGATGCACTTCCAGGATTTACCTGGTTTAGCTCATGCTTCCATTGCCGAATTAATGAGTGTAAAAGGAATTGGTCCGGCTAAAGCTGTAGAAATCAAGGCTGCTTTAGAGATTGGTCGTCGTTTGATGGCCTCTGCTCCCCAGGAAAAACCAAAAGTGACTACTCCTGCCGACGCGGCCAATTTGCTCATGTCAGAAATGATGTTTTTAGAGAAGGAGCATTTGAAACTTATACTACTGGATACACGAAACAGCGTTTTACGCACACCCACAATTTATGTAGGCAGCCTAAATGCTTCTGTCGTGCGTATTGGCGAACTGTTCCGCGAGGCCATTAAAGATAATGCCGCCGCCTTCATTGTGGCTCATAATCACCCCTCAGGCGATCCATCCCCCTCACCCGAAGATATTCGTGTGACCCGGCAACTTGTACAAGCTGGAAAGCTGTTAGACATTGATGTTTTGGACCACATCATCATTGGCCGACAGCGATTTGTTTCCTTAAAAGAAAGAGGGCTTGGTTTCGACTGAGGAACCATGATTTATTAACTATCTTATCATTGAGATTAGGAGATTAAATCTCTCAATCTCCTAATCTCATTTAGGATCTGTTCCGTATATGACCTCTATCAGACTCTTATTAAATGGCACACTAGGTAAACCGTTCTATTCCTATCATGATGATAATAAGCTCATTACGGCCGCCGGCTGGGCGCCCTGGTGGCTGGAATCTGAGGTCGGTGATCCCTCCTGGAAAAACAAACCGCCTGTCTTCAGCCCCACGACATTAGACGATTCCTTAACCCAACAAGTTAGCACTCCTTTCGGCACACATGTGGCTGGATTGTGGCAGCAAGTTCCGTCAGCGACCGGAAATTCTTATGAATTGACGGTGGAGGGACAGGCGTGGTCAAGTGAAGATGTTTCCCCCGCCAGCAAGTTGGAAGCCAGTGATGTCAATTTACAAATTGGTATTGATCCCACCGGTGGCTTGGACCCCAACAGTCCTCTTATACAATGGAGCAACCCGTCTGAACCGCTCACTCATTGGCAAACGCTGCATCTGGAAATAACGGCCGAAGCCTCCATCATCACCATCTACCTGAAATCGGCCCCCACCCTGCCCAAACGGCAGCAATCTGTCTTTTGGCGACAGGCTATGCTGCGGCCGATTGGGCGGCACAAACGGGGCGTTAATATCGTTGGTACGGGGGATACACATATTCACTTTGAACCAGAACGGCCGAAACCAGGCGAACCGGTTACGGCCGTCATTTCTTCCACCCGCGATCATGCTTATATTGACCTGTTGTTAACACGGCCGGATCAGAAACAAACAGCCGTCATCTTTCGTGGCAAAACGTTAGACATTGACCGGCATGTCTGGCGATATGAATTCAAAACCGATTTGGATGGTCTTTACGAAGCCCGGTTTGTAGGCGATAAAGGGGCGCGTTTACTGGCATTGCGCCTGATGCGGGCGGCCGATGATGTGCAGCTTGTGCCCAGTGACAAATCTCGTTTCAATTACCGGCGAGTCTATGTGCTGCTGCCACCAACGACGGATATGAAATGGTTGTTAGCGGCCGCGCGAGGTGGGTATAGCGGCCGTTATACAATTGGCTTTTCGGCCGATGATGCCGGTATTGGTGATTTAGAAGCACGGCATGTTCTGGCTGTGAACCCCCACCATTGGCCAGAAGTATTGACCGCTTCCTGGTTTCAACAACATTACCCCGGCGTTAAATTTACACCGCTGGTAGCCAACCAACCGGAAGACCTGGAAGCATGGTTAAAAGATTGGACGGGCATAGAATAGAAAACGGCCGTTTCCCCTGCCACTTCTTCCAAAATAAAAACCAAAAGGGCAATGATGCCACAAACACATCATTACCCTTACTTGCAAACTTGCAACTTGCAAACTTACAACTCTTTACACATTCACAACCGCAACCGGCAAGAACGGCTTCACATGATTATAAACCGGATTGTAGTTCCAATCGGCCGCAAAACCACCATCACTACCGGCCGGATTGAAAGCTCGACTGGCGGCGTGAATATGGAAACTGTACGCGCCTGGTAGCGCTGAACCGGATAGCGCGAAAACGGCCGTGTTCGTCACACTATTATTGCCGGGACTGGTATGCCAATGCTGCGCCGTACTAACGGCCGAAGCCAACGTAGGCGTGCCGCCGCCACAACCGCCGCCGCTCATACTCACCGAACGTAGATGGGTAGCCGCTACCTGATAGCTAATCTGGAATTCGATATTGGCCGGATTGCCACCTACCTTTGGCCGGTGAACAATCGGGCAAATCAAGGACAGGGGAGCGCTCCACGCGCCGCCAATCACCCGCCAACGCAGTTCCATGAATTGCACCATCGGCTTTGAGTTGTCAATCATAAAGTTGATGGGATCAGATGTATCAATAACCGTCTTAGACGCATTCCCAATTTCCATGATGACCTTGTAAGCCCCATTGGGATACTGGTTTGTGGGCCAGTTCAATAACAATTGGTTAGGATGCCATCCTTGAGAAGCGGGAATGATGGGATACCAGCCATTGGCGTCTGGCGTGGGCCAATGAGTTTGCAATATGCCGCTCACAACCCGGTGTAATGGCCAGGTATGCCCCGTAAAGGAGGTAACCGACCCACCGTTGTACTGGTAACGCAGACGGTAGAATGAACCGCCATCCATTTCATTACAACCGTACAGTTGCAGGACGCGCGTATACGGTGCAGTTGCCAGATCCAACGGGAAATCGGACACCACAGGGGTGATGCTGCCTGAGGCGTGAGGGCGATTTGGCCGACGGCCGTAACCCGTTACAGCATCATGGTACGGATCAGCCGGAGAAGGAGGATTGACCAGGGGCATCAACCCGGCAAACAAGATGGCCGGTTTATCTTCACACGGCACAGGAGGTACATCACAAGTAATACCAGCCACGGCATTGGGGTCAGCTTCCAGCGTTACATCAGGGATCGGGTCAGCATTCCAGCGTACCTCAAAGAAGTTTTCACTGTAGATGACCTCTTCGTCGCCGTCACTATCTACATCTTGCGTTACACGGAAGGTGATGTCCGGCACATCCAGAATCGGTTTCCATTCAGGAATGTAGACGTCCATACAGCGGCGGAAGGGGCCAATAAAGCGGTCGGCCGCAAAGCCACGCAAATGTCGGGCTTCTACATTCAGATGGGTGGACAACACCTTCATATCCCCGTCAGCACACATCTTGCGGATAGGTTGGGGCAGCGGTGGCTGGATGGCTTGAGCAAAGCCGGGAGCGTCCAGAATCATCTGCTGCTGGGTGGTGTCATCTCCCAGGGCGGCCGTCATTTCCAGAGAAGCTAACTGCGTCACAGCTTCTTGCCCCACCAGGTCGGCCGCTCGTTGCAAAAACATACCGGTGTCGCGCAGACGGAATGGGGGCGGGTCTGGTTCGGGGCGCGGCGGCCGAATGACGGGCGGATCAGGCCACAACTCTTCCAGAATATCGCGGATGGTCGGCCGTTCAAAAATGATGGGGTAGCAGAGCCGCGCTTTACGCCACCGCAAAATCCAATCAATATCCCAACGGGGAATGTAAACACAGAAATTGCCACATTCATCGGTCACGGCCGTAGCAATCACTTCCCGATGGCACCAAAACGGATAAAACCAACCCCATTGCCAACCGGAAGGAAAATACCCCAGCAAACCACAATCGGTATCTTCCACATGTACGGTGGCAAAGGGAACCGGATACAATTCACCTGTAACTGGGTCTTTCTTAACAACACGGCCGCACACTTTCCTAAAAAAAAGCAGCTTCGGGTCAATGACAAAACGGTATTTGTCACTAATTTCAGCCACAGTTAAACCTACCAGGTCATCTGCTTTGACGCTGGTTTGAGCCGCCAAACGAGCCGCCTGAATTTTAGTGATGGGACGCTGATCTGGCAGCAGATTACGATCTTTATCTTTTGCTTTTGACATGCTTATGCTCTCCTTAAAAGGGAATTCAACTTCAACACACTATAGAAACAAAGATACGGCAAGGATACAGAAATAACTCTCCGTTCATCACGGCATGGCATCACCTCCATCAGAATTGCAACACAGTAAATCAATCGTTTGTCGTTTACTGGTTTTCTTGGATTGGTTTGTTGATTTGGTGTGGGGCTTTGGCTAAGGTTGGTAGTTCTGGTTTCTTTACAGCCCTGGGTACTTTGGCTCGCTATTCATGATGGATGTTAGCTTCTCTACTGGGGATATTTTGTAAAACAGGTAACAGTTTGGGCCGGCTTCATGTATACTTGAGGCGCTTTTCACGGTTGGTTTACACGGCCGTAACCCATTCATTCTGGAGAAGATTTTGCCTCAATCAACTAACATAACAACGGATATGCAACAATTTATCCAACAAATACCCAAGGCAGAAATACACATTCATTTGGAAGGAGCCATTCAACCAGAAACAGCGCTGGAATTGGCTCGCCGCCACAAGCTTACCCATTTGTTAACGGGGGATGATGTAGCGACCCTACGACACTGGTTCGACTTCACTGATTTTGACCACTTTCTTAAAATCTATGTCACCTTTCAGGATTTGATACCTGGTTGCAAAATCAAAAGCTCGATCTAATCTGAGTAGGACGATTTGACGAATTGCCAGATCGTCTCCGGTGCGATTCAGTAAATCGCGCCACAAGTGCAAAGCTAACTTGAACTATGTCAGATATTCTTGAGATTCCAGGTATGACATTCATTATAGAACCGATGGGCGCCGGGGACTGGGAAGCGGTGGCGGCGATTTATGGGAAAGGAATCGGTACCGGGGACGCAACTTTTGAAACAACCGTACCTGACTGGTCCCATTGGAACGATAACCACCTGACCGTCGGCCGCCTCGTTGCCAGAAAAGACAGCCGTGTTATCGGTTGGGCAGCCCTGTCCCCGGTTTCGGATCGGCTTGTTTATGCTGGCGTGGCCGAGGTGAGTGTGTATGTAGCGGCCGTGGCACGGGGGCAAGGTGTGGGCAAAAAGCTGCTGCAAACGCTTGTCACCCAATCAGAACAAAATGGCATCTGGACGCTGCAAGCAGGCATCTTCCCGGAAAATGAAGCCAGCGTCGCTATCCATCAGCAGTGCGGGTTTCGCATTGTGGGACGACGAGAGAAATTGGGGCAGATGGGCGGTCATTGGCGAGATGTTCTCCTGCTGGAGAGGCGTAGTTCTGTTGTTAGGAAGTGAGTAAGTGTGCAAGTAGGCAGGTCGCTTGCTTGGTTGCGTTTATGATTGAGATACTATCTGACAGCACAAAAAAGAATGAGCGTGGTGTGAAATTTGATGATTATGCCGCTTTGGTAGAACATCATCTTTAGTTTCAAAAATTCGATTTCTTCAAGTAGCCATAAGTTTATTCGCTATTTTCTTCGTCATAGGGCAAATTTGGGCATAAGGGACGGTAGCTGGTCGCGGTCGCTTCATCATCTATGGCAATGTATTGTTCCCACTCACTGCGGGTCAGGTTACGGGTCAGGCGGGAACAGGCTTCGTCAATCAGATCATCGGTGTGTAACAATTGGATGCCTTCAAAATCCCAAAGGGTGGCTAAGATATTGC
>JAAEOP010000369.1 GCA_024223125.1 Chloroflexota bacterium | reverse complement strand
TGCATCCATTCAGACCCTAAGGAATGGAGATTTATTTAACCCCCAAACTTTAATCTATCATACCCGCGAAAGCGGGAATCCACTCCTCAGAAAAGATGGATTCCTGCCTTCGCAGGAATGACAACTTTCGGGTTTTATTTAATCCTTATTCCTTATTCCTAAGGGTTTTTCGATCAATCTAACGGGTACTCTCAAGAGTAAAACCCTTAGGGTCTTGGCAGCCCCCTGAATGAGTACCAATTATTTCTGAATACCGCCTTCAGTCAGGCTGCGGACATCTAACAGACGGTCGGCTTCTTCGCCAGAGAGGTAGCCTTTTTCAATGACCACTTCACGCACAGTGCGGTTGGTTGCCATCGCTTCTTTGGCGACTTCGGCCCCTTTCAGATAGCCGATAACCGGATTGAGCGCAGTGACGAGGATGGCATTTTTAGCCAGCCAGCCGGTCGCTTTTTCAGGATTGGCTTTTAGGCCAACCACACATTTGTCCACAAACGCATTCACAGAATTGATGATCACATCCATACTCTGGAACAGGTTATAAGCAATAATGGGCATCATCACGTTCAATTCAAGCTGTCCTGCCTGACCAGCCATCATCACTGTTAAATCATTGCCCATCACCTGGAACATAGCCATATTCAACATTTCGGCCAGCACTGGATTAACTTTGCCGGGCATAATGGAAGAGCCGGGTTGGACAACCGGCAAACGGATTTCATCCAGACCGGTGCTGGGGCCGGAAGAAAGCAGGCGGAAATCATTGGCGATGCGGGTCAGGTCTTGGGCCAGGGTACGCATGGAACCGCTGAAGTGAACGGGGTCGGCCATACTTTGCATACATTCAAACAGGTTGTTGGATTCATGCAGTTCCAATCCGGTCAAACGGCCGAGCGTGGCAATCATACGATGGTGATATTCGGTGTGGGCGTTGAGGCCGGTTCCGGTGGCTGTGCCGCCAATACCTAGGCGGCGTAATCCCTCGGCCGCCTGCTCAATTTTATCCTGGTCACGTTCAATGGCACAGGCGTAGGCGTTAAATTCTTGTCCCAGACGCACGGGAACGGCATCTTGCAAATGAGTACGGCCGCTTTTAATCACATCGTCAAATTCGTCTGCTTTTTCTCGCAAGGCGGCCGCCAGATTGGCTAACGTTGCCAGCAATTCATCCAGCCGCCACAAACAACCCAGGCGAATAGCGGTGGGGATGGTGTCGTTGGTGGATTGGGCCATATTCACATGATCGTTGGGGTGAACAGGTTTGTCGCTGATGTTAAGACCATAGCCCAAAATTTCATTGGCCCGGTTGGCAATAACTTCATTGATGTTCATGTTGTGGCTGGTTCCGGCGCCAGCTTGAATGGGGTCTACAACGAATTGGTTTGCCAGACGGCCGTCAATCACTTCATCGGTCGCCATCATAATAGCTTGTGCCATGGCGTCGCCAGAAACAATTTTGCCACCCACTTCTTTATCAGGAAATAAATCCAACTCGGAATTGACTTCGGCCGCTGCTCGTTTGATCATCGCCATAGACCAGACGAAAGCGGGGTATGGTTTTAAGCCTGTAATGGGGAAATTGAGAATTGCTCGTTGGGTTTGCGCGCCCCAATAAGCGTTGGCAGGCACTTCTACCTGTCCTAAGGAATCTTTTTCAACTCGGTACTCAGTCATAGGAACCTCTAAAAGCAAAAAGCCAAATTAGCTACCTTGCACTTGTGTGCCAGCGCTAATTCGGCTTTTTAACAAATTCCCTGTGGGGAAAATCGTCTAATTAATCCAGAGCGTCGTAGCCGGGGCCTTCAGAAAAGAAATCATAATTGGGCGGAATATCTTCGGTCAGGTCAAAAATTTCGCCACCGGACAACTGCTTGGCATTTAACAGTTTAACCTGATGTCCATCTACTTCGCCTTCAAACGGTTGGCCGTCTGCCAAAAGCTCTTTTGTGTCCGCAATCCAGACGCCAGCCGGGGCTGTATAATCAAAGGGAACTTCTTCTTCAGGGAAGATAGCTTCATAGGGACATTCGGGAACACAAGCACCGCAGTCGATACAAGTATCGGGGTCTATGTAGAGCCAGGGCCATTCTTCTTCCGGTATGCCCAAAACCATACACTCCACGGGGCAAACTTCTACACAAGCAGTGTCACGTAAACATAACCTGGTAATAATATGAGTCATTTATACTCTCCTTCTTAAAAGCCTCGAGATTTTTGGGTTGATTACTGATTGACCAGATGGATGATTGTTACAAATGTCGCAGGTGGTCAACGCCCTCATTCTAGCCTCATCATTTCTCTTTGTCAATTTTTTATGATGGCTGAAAATTCAGGAAAAACGGCTGGTCACACGGCCGATAATCTGGCTTAAAGGCACGTTCTCAAAGTCGGTTGTGTGGGCTGGATTGTCGCCACGTAGATGGCAGCGGCCGTCGGCCGTTACTCCACTCACACGTTTAATAATTTTGGGCTGATGAGGGTCGGGATGGCGGGCAACAACAATATCCCCAGGCTGCGGAAAGTGATGCCGATAGGCACGGGGATCAACCAAAACCACATCTCCCTTAAGCAGCGCCGGAAGCATAGAGGCTCCGGTAACGCGGTAACGCCGCCGGAGCCTCAACAGCCAGAGCAGTTTTTCATGGAAGCCACTTGCGTTAAATTCCATTATTTTCGTAATCCGTATTCCGAATCTCGGTTTACAGAATACGGATTACGGCTCACGGAACACGGAACACGGTATACGGTACACGAATCAAGACGCCGTGTAATAAGCTACATTGCGCCCTTTTGTACCCCAGAAGATATTGTGGATATCTTCAATGGCGGTCATCAATTCTTGGGCGTGTTCCAGGCTAACTTCAACTTTAACGGCCGAACACAATTTAGCCGCTTTCCAGAATTTGTCATGCAGGTCGGGAGCTTGTTCCAGATGGGCCGGTTTGAAGTAATCAGTCCATAGAACCAACAGTTCCATTTTAGCAATATGGGCCTGTTCTTCTTTGATGGCAATGTAACGGGAGAGAGCGTTGGCGGTGGCGTGACGGCCGTCGCCGGGATCCAGAGCCAGAATTTTCTTGGTCATGGACAAAACGGCTTCGGCGGCAATACGAGCAGAAGCGGGATCATAAACGCCGCATGGGCCGTCACAATGGGCGCTGACTTCTTCCGCCGGGAAAATTTGGTTGATCAGAGAGGTTAACTTTTTCATGTTTTACTCCTTCCATAAATAATGAGATAGGTAAATACGATATATTGGACACAATTATAGTTGTATTGGAAACGGCCGTGTCTGTCCATCAGTACAGGTTTGGTGGACGATCGTCAGTCATCGGTCATCGAAAAAATCTCACTTACTAATAAAAGGCAAATATACCTGCCCCTGTATCCGGTTTTCCACTTGCACAAAAACGTCATCCATCGTTTGCCTGACCATGTCGTTGGGATCAAGGACATCTATTTCCACCTGAATTTGGGCTGCCAGCGCTGGCGAGACATTGTCACGAATACCTTCTAAAGTCAGGATCGCTTCATCAGCCATTTGCTGCGACACGACAAAAGAACTACCGTTGCCGTTGTCGGCGGCGGCAATAGCTGGCGTCCAGGTTCCCAAAGCGTCGTAAGTGTGCCAGAGAACGGTGGGATTGGTCGCCATGATTGTGGTTAATTCGGCCGTGTGCTGGTTGAACAGATTGTGGTAGTAAGGCCAGGCATCGGACGCCTGCAAATCGGTCAGCGTCATATGGTACAGCATCCAGAAGGAGGTATCAAACCCCAGTAGTTTGAGCAGCCAATCTACAAAGCAGAGAGAGCAAAGACTGTCCCCCTGCACGGGGTCTATGAAGGTAAGGGTGAGGTTGAGGGGATTGTGGAGGGTATTAGGGAAGGTGTTTTGGATGACGGCCGTGCCCGTCACCACATTCAGCGTAATCTTTACCGTTTCACTGACGGCCGGTTGGGGATTGGCGATGGTGAGATTGGCGGCGCTTTGTCCGGCGCTGATGGGAATGGTCTGCGTCATCGTACCGTCGTTAGCTACGTAGGCGTCTATGTCTAAAGTGACCCCTATTGTCAAGACCACAGACCAGTTAAAATAATCATTTGCCTGGCCATCTGCGGCCGTTAATTTAGCTGACTCGTTCCAGGTACGGCCGTTATATGTGAATGGGTACGCGGAATTGGAATTGCGGCCGTTGTCATCATCCAGGCGGGTACCGACTAAAATCATATCATATTCGTAACTGGCCGTGTCATTGTCTCAAATTTGTGTGGTTTGCAGGCGGCAGTCTCCGTTGTAGATGTGGATTGCTTGTCGGCCGTTTGGGTAGTCCCGTCCAGTACAATTGCCGAAGTCAACAGCGCCGATGCCGTGTCTCCACTCGATGCCAACCCATAACCAAAGAAGTTCAACACCGCCCTACCAATGATAGTGTAAGTACGCACAAGATCTGATGGAACCTAGCCTCCATCACTTGCGATAGTACCAGGATGTAAAGATCTAAGGCACAAGCGAAAACCTATATGCTGTCTTTTTAAGTTTTTTCGCCAATAACCACGAGATGCACAACTTACACCTCCTATAGAAGACTGACCGTACGACCCGCCCCGTAAACTCCGGGTCCGATGGCTTGACTCTCCAAACCAATCCTGTGCTAACCTCTTTGGATACTCAGATGTTGAATCGTAACACCATTCAAACACATTTCCCAGCATATCATACAACCCCCATCTATTTGGACGTTTCTCTCCTACAGGATGAGGATGTCCGTCACTATTTTCACTATACCAGGCAATTTTGGATAATAGATTGGGATCATCACCATTAAAAAACCTTGATTGTGTTCCGGCTCTGCAAGCAAATTCCCATTGGGCTTCTGTAGGCAACCCGAAGTTGTAACCTACTGGTAAAACCCTTTTGAATCTCTTATTGAGTGTCTCACTGAATAAAGTTGCCTGAGTCCAGTCAATATTCTCAACTGGATAATTTGGATTATTATGATAGTGACTTGGATTACTCCCAACAACGGCTTCCCACTGCGTCTGAGTAACTGGGTATCGTCCTAACCAAAAGCCATGACTAAGTATCAACGTAAATTGGTCTTCAGTACTACTCCGTCCTGGTTCATCCTTTGGACTACCCATAGTAAATGTACCTGGATTAATCCAATTCATATGAAGTGCTTTCGCATTTGAAAGCAACCCTTCTAATGGGATCACAAATGATTCATCTTTAACGATTTCCATGACATGCCTCCCACATAACTTAAATCTATAAAAGAGTCAAAGGATTTTCATTTCCTTTCAATTAAGGATGAACTGATGGATTATTTGTTACATTCCATCCACCCGTATTTTTTTCTAAAGCCTGAATTATTTCGAGCTGGACATTTTTTGGTACAAATGGATCTGCCAATTCGCGATAGACCACTTGAATTCCGCTTGACTTCCAACTTTCGATGTTTAATCTTCCGCGATCATCAAATGTTAAAGCAAATCCCCAGAGTTCATTGCCTGATATACCGATCTCCTTAAACTCATCCACAATATCCAAATGTCCACCACTCCTGGAAACCCATTTTTCTCCGTCATCAAGTACACGAGGGCCTTCAAACTTTGGAATCAATGATGTGTCTGCTGTGCTGGGCCGCATTAGTATTGTACCAGTATCAGGATGAAAAGCGGCCGAGAATGTCGTTCCTCGTTTGAATCTCTTAAAAAAGATATCAGAGGCGGAATCTGCAAGGTCTCCAATTGCAGAAACTCCTGTTGCTGGATTATACAGCGTTGTTGCAGCTTCATATTGCGCCTGTGGATCATTTGAAATGAAGCCTCGTACAACAGTTACAATATCTGATCCAAATTCAAATGCCCCATAGAGTTTCCCGGCCTTTTGTAGACCACCAGCCAGACGGGGGAATTGGTGCATCGCCGATGTTCCGTGAGCTGCTGCCCATTGTCCGGCGTTAGCAAGACCAGATGAAGCAGCATTAGCGGCCGCAGGAATAGCATAATGAATGGTCGCATAGATTGCTGGTGCGGTGAAAGCGCCAATAAATGCGCCCATTTCCCCATAGAATTTGGCTTGCTCCCAGTTTACTTTGCAGCGCAATTTGTTGAGCAGTTGCCCATTGAATATCTGGTCAGCGCCGCCACTGCTTGCCCCTTGGTTAACCATGACGTCCCAGGTTACGGCCGTTACGTAAGCAATGATGATGCCGCCAATAATTACGGGCACAATCTCCCCGCTGGGGTCGGTCAGGTTGACAGGATTGTTATGGACGTAACTGTAGCCATGTTGGGAGGCTGGCATGGTGGGTACGCCAGGGAAGGGGTCGCGGGACATGAAGACTTTCAGCGATGGATTGTAATAACGGGCGCGGAGGTAAACGAGGTTGGTTAGGGCGTCGTGCTGTTCGCCGGTGTAGCCGTAGGTTGTGCCGCTGGTTCCGGTTTGGGCTAGTATGCGGCCGTAGGGTTCATAGGTAGTGGTGGTGTCTACTGCGTTGCCTACCATTTCTACACGCGCACTACCTAAGCCGTC
>JAAEOP010000368.1 GCA_024223125.1 Chloroflexota bacterium | reverse complement strand
TGATATTTCAGTTGACGACGGCTGGAGATGTCAGCATTTTACTGCAATTGGAGGCTTATAATGTCCTATAGAAAAATTTTATGGTTGATTGGTTTACTCATGATGGTTTTAGTGTTGGCGGCTTGTTCGACCTCTGAACCGGCAACGGAAACCGCCGAACATGAAGAAGAACACGCTATCCATTGGGACTACGAAGGGGAAGGCGGCCCGGAACATTGGAGAAAACTGGAAGACGGGGCTTATGAATTGTGCGGTATCGGCGTGGAACAATCCCCTATTGACCTGACTAGCCCGACGATGACAGACCTGGAGAATATCGCTTTTGATTATGGGAAAATGGACGTGCACATTCTCAACAATGGTCACACCATTCAGGTCAACCACGACGAGGGTAGCAGTATAGAAATTAATGGGCGAACCTACAACTTACTTCAATTCCACTTTCACGCGCCTAGCGAACATGCCGTAAACGGAACCCTGTATTCTGCCGAAATGCATCTGGTTCACACCGATGCTGACGGTAATTTAGCCGTTGTGGGTGTGTTTATCGCTGAAGGTGCGGAAAATGCAGCTTATACCCCTGTCTGGGATAATTTGCCCAGTGAGAAAACGGAGGCCATCGCCACTGGCATGAGCGTGAATGCTGTTGACTTACTGCCAGCCGAGCAAGTTGTTTATCGTTACAATGGTTCTCTGACGACGCCGCCTTGTTCCGAAGGCGTTCTCTGGTCAGTAATGGAAAGCCCAGTAGAGATGTCAGCCCAGCAAATCACTGCTTTCACCGACATTTTTGAAGGCACTAATCGTCCTGTGCAGCCATTGAACGACCGTGATTTGCAGTTAGATGAAACGCCATGATTGCCTAAAATAGCCACCGTTGACTGTTGCAAACGGCCGTCCATCCTAAAAGCGCAATGGGTAACAAGGACCCCGCTGGAGGAGACTGCCGTTTGCGCCCCTCCCAAGAAACTATTCAAAACAAAATTACAGAAGAATGGTGTTTGTCTTTCAGGCTTCTGCGATAGGCAACGTTAAAAGACAGGTGAAGTCTGTTTTCGTAGAGGGCAAGTCATTGGTCATTGTTGCTCGGGCTAGCCATTCAAGGTTCTGGTATGCTGGTATTGGTTTTAGAAAACTGCAAGTTAAAAATTTACAAACTTTTTGCTGGTCAAGCTGTTTGGCATGTCCAGTTGTGGGCAAAAAACCTGCCCAACAGGCGTTAGGTTTTATAAACTTGCAGGATGTATTGTCGTAAACTATAAAAAAAAACCATATCAAAATAATCTCGGAGGAATTTTTATGAAAGCAATTATATGCACAAAATACGGACCACCGGAAGTTCTTCAATTGGCAGAAATGGAAAAACCCACTCCGAAAAATGATCAGGTTCTCATAAAAACAAAGGCGACAGCAGTCACTGCAAGTGATTGCATCATTCGGGGATTTAAGATGCCTGGCGCTCTCAAGTTTCCTCAAAAACAGGTAATGGAACTGATGATGAGGGTAGCTATTGGTTTTACAAAACCGAGAAATCCCATAGGATTGGTGTTATCCGGAGAGATTGAATCAGTTGGCAAAGACATAAAACGATTCAAAAAAGGCGACCAGGTGTATGGATTTACGGGTTTTAGTATGGGCGCATACGCAGAGTACACGCGCATGTCTGAAAAAGATTCGATGCGAGGATGCCTGGCAATAAAACCATCCAATATGAGCTATGAGCAAGCTGCGGCAATTTCTTATGGAGGTATTTTAGCAACCCATTTTCTGAAAAAGGGCAATATACAGAGTGGGCAAAAGGTACTCATCTATGGGGCGTCCGGCGCAATAGGAACGACCGCCGTACAACTTGCTAAATGTTATGGCGCACAAGTTAGCGGCGTGTGCAGCTCTAGAAATTTTGAATTGGTGAAATCTCTTGGAGCTGATAAAGTAATTGATTATACAAAAAAAGATTCTGTGAACATGTTGGAGACTTATGATCTGGTTCTCGACGCTGTTGGAAAAAACAAAAGTTCAGAACTGAAAGTGCAATGCAAAAAAGCGTTAGGCCCTAATGGAAAATATGTATCTGTCGATGATGGAAATGTGCCATTACGTGCTGAATATCTTGATCAAGTCAGAGAGTTTGTTGAAGCAGGAAATATTCAGGTGGTCATAGATCGCCGTTATCCGCTGGAAGAAATCGTTGAGGCTCACAGATATGTAGATCAAGGACATAAAAAGGGGAATGTGGTTATAACTTTGGAACATGACGACAAAACCTAACCCCCATGCAGCCGACCGGGCTGGCGCCCGCGCACATCAGCGTCCACACGTGCTTTCAATGTGCTGTGTAGCGACGGCTCTTTCCAGCATCCGCCCGGCGGCTGATGCTGGGTGTTAGATTGGACAGAAAGTAACATTTGAAAAGCGAATAGTTATGGGACCTCGCAAAGATACTACTTCCTTCCCTTCATCTCAATTATTGGAATACTCTTACCAAGCCTTGTTCACTGCACCTACAAGAGTGAAGTCATCACATCAGCTAAGGCGGCCGCTGACGGCCGTATCTGTTCATCACTCAAATGGGCCAACGGTGTTTCTGTCAGGTGGCTGGCTTCTGCCAACGACGGCCGATGGGGATTATAGTAGATCAAGCCGGTAATAAACTCCTGCTTCTGTTCTGCCCATTGTAAACGGTGCAGCGCTCCCATTTTGTCTGTAGGATCATAATCCTCTTCCAACTTTCGCAGTTGAATATGGGAGCCATCGTGCAGCTCTACCACCTGCACTTCACCCGGTTCGTAATCGTCAATTTTAATTTCTACGGCCGGAGGAACCCAACCAATCTCGTGTAACGGATCTTCATGTGAACGGCCGTAACCGTAACTTTTGGTAGAAGTCTCCTGATTATTAAAGGCGACACAAGGGCTGATGATATCCAACACGGCCATGCCCCTATGACTCAAAGCCGCCTTCAACAACTCACGCACCTGTTTGGCATCCCCTGAAAATGAGCGAGCGACAAAACCGCAGCCAGCCACAATCGCTTCCATACAAATATCAATGGGCGGCAGTTCATTGACACCGGCATACTTTAGTTCTTGCCCTTCATCGGCCGTAGCTGAAAATTGCCCTTTGGTCAGCCCATACACCCCATTGTTTTCTACGATGTACACCATACGCACATTGCGCCGCACCATATGTTTGAACTGCCCCATGCCAATGCTGGCTGTGTCTCCATCTCCACTGACGCCAATAGCGTGTAGATGATGGTTGGCCATTAACGCCCCGGCGCCAATGCTGGGCATACGGCCGTGCAGTGAATTAAACCCATGCGACATCCCCCAAAAATAAGCCGGAGATTTGCCGGAACAACCAATGCCACTCAACTTCAAAATCTCATGCGGCTGGATGCTCAACTCAAACGCCACCTGAATAATCTGGCTGGTAATCGAATTATGACCGCAGCCCTGGCATAATGTTGTGGGACGGCCTTTATAATCCACCTTCGTCAACCCGATCACATTCGTTTTTACTGCTCGTCTGCTATCCATTTTGGTTCTCCGTTATTCGTGTTCCGTGTTCCGTCGTCCGTCAGCCGTCCAACCACCCAATGGGCTGTCAACGGCATTCCATCCAGATACGCCAGAGAAATGAGCTTTGTTGCCATTGCCGGCATTTCTGTTTGTAAAATAGCGTGTAGTTGGCCGTCGCGGTTCAATTCGATCACATAAATTTGGTCATGATTGGCTACAAATGTTTTTACCTCAGCGGAAATGGGTAAGGCTCGCAAGCGCATAAAATCTGTCTTCAAACCCGCGGCCGTCAGCCGGTCACGTGCTTCTTCAATAGCATAGCGGGTTGTGCCAAAGGCAATAATGCCGATGCTGGCCCCAGCCATCCTATCTACTACCGGGCCGGGAACCAGCATGCGGGCAGTTTCAAATTTACGTTGTAGTCGGGCCATATTGTCTAACCAGTCGGACGGCCGTTCGCTGTACACCGCATTCTCATTATGCCCTGTGCCGCGAGCAAACCAGGCGCCGCGCCAATTTTCATCTCCCGGCAATGTACGGTAGCTAATCCCATCCCCATCCACATCCCGGTAACGCCCCCAATCAGGGGGAATCTCATCCCCCTGCAACACCTTGCCCCGATTAATTGACTCTTCAGGATACTCAAATGGGTCTGACAGCCATTTGTTCATTCCCAAATCCAAATCACTCAGCACAAAGATAAGCGTCTGTAATTGATCGGCCAAATTATGGGCAATGGCGCCAAATTCAAAACATTCCTTGATGGTTGAGGGGAACAGGATGACATTTTTTGTGTCGCCATGTCCCAGATAATAAACAAAAGTCACATCTCCCTGACCGCTGCGGGTGGGCAGCCCGGTGCTGGGACCAACCCGTTGAACATCCCAGATGACGCCCGGGATTTCAGCAAAGTAACCCAATCCGGCAAACTCCGCCATCAAAGAAATACCGGGGCCGGAGGTAGCTGTCATGGCGCGGGCGCCGGCCCAACCGGCCCCCAACACCATGCCAATGGCTGCCAATTCATCTTCGGCCTGGGTAACAACGTAAGTGGCCTTACCCGTCTCTGGCTCTTTTCGCAGCCGCCCCAGATAATAGTTCAAAGAATCAATTATTCCGGTGGAAGGGGTGATGGGATACCAGGCGGCATAGGTGACGCCGCCAAAAACAGTCCCCAGACCGGCCGCTTCATTGCCCGTCATCATAATTTGCCCTCGAGTGGCTTCCATTTCAACCACGCCATAGGGATCAGTTTTGGGGATGTTGACGGCCGTCCACTCGGCCGCGGCCGCTGCCACCGCCATATTAGAATCCACCAACTTTTTCCGTCCCTTAAAATAGAAGCCCAACGCCTCTTCAATTTTATCCAGGGGAATGGCTAACAACTGCGCCAACGCGCCCAGAAATACCATATTGGCAATGTAATTTCTGAGTTTGCCCTTCAGTCCCGTTTCGCGCACAAACTGGTTCACCGGAATACCAACCATCGTCACATCATCCCGCCGCGGCAACTTACGCCAATCGGCGTTGTAAAGACACAATCCACCCGACGGTAGATTTTGCACATCTTCCAAAACAGTCGCTTCATTAAAGGCCACTAGAATTTCAGATGTATGCCGCCAGGCTACATACCCATCTTTGCTAACGCGAATGTGATACCAGGTTGGCAACCCCTGGATGTTGGACGGGAAAATATTTTTACCGTTGACAGGAATGCCCATCTTAAACAGGGCACGCAACAAGGCCAGGTTTGCCGTCTGGCTGCCGGTTCCATTGGCTGTTGCCACCACTATGGAAAAGTCGTTGATGATGGACGGCCGTGCCCCCCCGTTCTCTGCAACAAGCTCTCTTACACCCATGAGATCTCCTTTTAAATTGTGGCTAGTGAATGGTGGTTAGTGGTTTGTACCAGTAACCAGCAACTAACCACCATCCCCATTCTCAGTTATAACTTTCCTTCAATTGACGAATCACATCACGGAAAGAAATAATGCCTTGCGGCCGATGCTTCTCATCCACCAGCGGCAAATGCCGGAAACCGTGTACCGACATTTCATTCAATGCCTGAGCAACCGGCAAATCAGCGGTGAGGGCAATGGGATCGGCCGTCATGTAATCTGCTATTTTTGCGACCGTCAGATCATCAACTAGCCCGGCCACACGCATCAACACGTCCTTTTCTGTGAAGATACCGGCGAGCCTATCATTCTCATCTGTCACCAGCAGACAACCAATGTGGTGAGTATTCATCTGCTGTATCGCCTTCTCCAAAGAAGTCGAAGCAGCCACCGAAATAGGCGTCCTGGGGTTCAATGAAGCAATCGCTGTGTCTGTCAGCAAATCTTGAAACTCGCTTGTCTGCACCCGTTTTTGATCCAGTTCATCTACATATTCTTCATTCATGTC
This sequence comes from Chloroflexota bacterium, assembly GCA_024223125.1. The sequence goes on along the minus strand of JAAEOP010000368.1, from coordinate 1,305 downwards.
CGACGACAGGAAACCAGTTTGCTTAGACTGAACCTCTTCACGTTCTGTCACGGTCCATAAATCGGCCGATGTATACAGTTCATACAAATCGCCGATGCCTTTTTTAGCCTGGGCTGCTTTCACCTGGCCCATCAATCCTTCAGAATATGACTGTTTTTCAATACGGCGAATCACACCCAATGGAGCCGGAAATTCAGGATATTCCATACTGCTGAGGAGGTAGGCCAACTGCATAGAGGTCTCATCATGAACCAGCAGATCATCTTCGTTAAATTCAGCCCCCAATTCCACTACTTCGGGCTGAAATCCGTTCAGGCGAATCCCTTTGTCGTTGTTTTTACCAAAGACCAGCGGCTTACCATGTTCCAGGTAAATAATATGCTCATCCCGAACCCGGCGATCACCCAAATCTCCCCATTCGGTGGAATTAAAGATGACGCAGTTCTGGTATACCTCTACAAAGCTGATGCCATTATGTTGGGAGGCGTCGTAAAAGGTTTGGCCCAAATGTTTGGTATGGGCATCAAGGGAACGAGCAATAAAGGTGGCTTCGGCCGCCAGAGCCAGAGCAATAGGATTTATCGGCTGTTCTAACGACCCCATCGGTGAGGATTTGGTTATTTTACCCTGAGGGGAAGTGGGTGAATATTGTCCTTTAGTTAAACCATAAATGCGGTTGTTAAAGAGGATGATATTCAAATTGACATTACGGCGAATGGCATGGATGAGGTGATTGCCGCCAATGGACAAGCCATCACCATCACCGGTGATGACCCAAACGCTGAGTTCAGGGTTGGCTACTACCAGCCCAGTCGCTAATGTGGGCGCACGGCCGTGAATGCTGTGAATGCCGTATGTGTTCATGTAATATGGGAAGCGACTGGAGCAGCCAATGCCGGAAATGAAAACAATGTCTTCTTTGGGCACGCCAATATTGGGCAGCGTCTTTTGGATTTGGGCCAGAATAGAATAATCACCACAACCAGGACACCAACGGACCGTCTGGTCAGAAACAAAATCTTTGCGGGTTACGTTTAAGGGGATTGTTGTCATCATTTTGCTCCTTTTCAACTGACCGTCTCTACGATCATATTGTAAATTTCATTAATCTTAAACGGCCGTGCATGAAGCTTGGGGAAAGATTGAATATCAAGGGCAAACCAGCCGCGCAGTAAAAAAGCAAGTTGGCCACCGTTCAGTTCCGGCACAATTACCTGCTTGTACTGGTCTAGAAGATCGCGCAAATTACTGGGCAGCGGATTCAGATAACGCAGATGAGCATGAGCCACCGAATAGCCTTCCCGC
>JAAEOP010000367.1 GCA_024223125.1 Chloroflexota bacterium | reverse complement strand
CTACTACAAAAAATGCCCCAACTTCAATCGCCAGGGGCGGGGCGACACCGCCACCCATAAACTGTTCTTGGAATGAGGCTACGACCTGCTGCGAGACGAAGGACGGTTAGGCTTCGTTATCCCCTCCGGCATTTACTCCGATTTAGGCACGAAGGAACTGCGCCAAATGTTGTTGAATGAAGGAACGATTATTTCATTAGTGAGTTTAACGAATGGGGTTTCTGGAGGTGAGACTTATTTTCCTGACATCCACCGTTCATTCAAAATCACCCTGCTAATTGCTGAAAAGGGCGAACTGTCAGATGAATTCTCTGCTTCTTTCAAGATTGATCCTCGTTATGTTCCAAAGCCTAATCAGCTTCTTGAATTTCTAGCAAACTCAGATAATTTCATGGAGATAAAAGTTAGTGCCCTCAAGCGATTTAGCCCAGATAGTTTGAGTATGATGGAGTTCAGGAACAAGAAGGACTATTACGTTGCTGGAAAAATTTATGAGGATTGGCCGTTAATGGGTGAAGAGATTCGAGAAACATGGAGCCTGAAGCTAGGGGCAGAGTTTCATATGACAAATGCACGCTCCTTATTCAATCAAAACGGAATTGGACTTCCTTTGTATGAAGGGAAAATGATCCACCAATTTGACAGTTATTTTGCCGAACCACGATTTTGGATCGAAGAAAAAAAGGGGCGATCTAATCTTTTACGACGTGAACGAGATAAAAACCAAGTGTTAGGTTATCAACAGTATCGTCTTGCTTATCGAGACATCGCCCGAAGCACCGATCAACGAACAATTATTGCCACGATCTTGCCCCAAAATTCTTTTGCCGGGAACACATTAATTTTGGAAACGAATACTCAAGATTCAGTAATGTTGTTTATTCTTGCTCTTATGAACAGTTTCATACTCGATCACATTGTTCGCTATAAAGTGGGTACTCATGTAAGCATGTTTTATGCTTATCAATTACCTATGCCAAGATTAACGGCCGGAAATCCATACTTCGACGCCATTGTTCCCCGCGCGGCGCAGTTAACTTGCACAACGGCTGCTTTTGCCCCGCTGTGGGAAGAAGTGATGGGTACGCCCTGGATAGACCCACAAGTGCCCGGCACTTTGGAAGTGCCGGGCACTTCAATGCCCACCACCGACCCCAGCCAACGCCAACAACTACGCAATGAACTGGACGCCATCATCGCCCGCCTGTACGGCCTTAACCGGCAGGAGTTCGCCCATATCCTGGACACCTTCCCGCTCGTATTCCCTAATACGCCAGAAGGCCAGACTAAAAAAGAAGCCTTGCTGGCGCTGTTTGACCACATATAGGTGAAAGAATGATTCCCGAAAATCGTATTCCAACCCACCCCGGCATTATTTTGCTGGAGGAATTTTTAGAACCGTTAGGTATGACATCGGTATGGACACCCGCCCCAACGTACCCTGGCAAGACGCTCTAATCTCTTGAGTTACAGGCTTCAAGTGTCAACAACTCGTTACTTGCAATTTGATACTTGCTACTTGCTACTTCAAAATAGACGGTAAATAAACCCAGTTAGTGAAGTTAACTGGTGGCGTATCTGACGGGGCAAACAGAATGACATCATAGTTAAATATTTCCGGGGAACCGCTGGGGAATTGGGCCGTCACATCCACATGAAACACAATATCAGAACTCAAATCTAGCGAACTCCAAGCCACATCGGGAACCCAAACGATAACCGGTTCCGGGGCGCAAAATTGAGACGCACAGCCAAACAGATATTGGTCAGTTATATTAACCGGGCTGCCATTCATCGTCATGGAAACAGTGGCGACCGTGAAATCTGTGCGGGTAGGAGAAATGGACCAGAGGTCAGGTACCATAGGATGGGGCAGATAGCCGGGTGGGGGCCAGGCAACAAAATTTTCTCGTGTAGACGGCCGTGTATCCCAAATATGATCGTCCATGACCCACAGCGCATTGGTCATGGGGTATGGGGGGTAACTCTCAGATATATCTCCTGTACCCATCTGCATTGTTTGCGGATACAAAATCCAGCGGCGGTGGCCGACGCTTGGTAAAGATTCATCAATGTAATAAGCAATCTCATAAGGCATTCCCCCGTAACTCATTCCTAAATTGGATTTACCGGCCGCTTCGGCGCCGTCGGCCGTGTAACAAGTCCAACTCGGTGGCGGTGAGTGACTGAGAGTACCGTTGACGCTCATCATCAACGCTGCCTGTTGTGCCTTACCGTTGAATGTGTCCGAAAAGGTAACGGCCGCCGGGACGCCAGCCATTGCCCGGAAATAATTGATCTGCATCAATACCCCATCCCGGTATGCTTGGGATGTCGTTCCAGGTGTACAAGCAGCATAATCACCCGTCCAATTCATTGGAATACCCTGAGAAGGTAAAAAATTGGTGTAGTAATAATCATTCACCGTTTGCCGGTCACTGGTGTCTATCCAGGGATCGGCGTCAACAGAAAAAATATTTTTGGCGGCTAATTGTTGCACGCTTACCATCCCAATGAGACTGGTGATGAGGAGGAGGAAAAGGGGCAGCCAGCGACGGCCGTTGAGTTTGGCTAGAGTGTAGTTCATTTATTGTCTCCTGGAAAATCTTTAGCGAATGGTCAGATCGATACCCGGATCAGGTTCCGACCCGGCCAAGCTCAGTTTAACAAAAAGCAGCGGCGCATAGTAAGAGACCCAAATTAGCACCAGGAAGTAACGTAACACACGGAGCGGTATTGCCAGCCACAACGGGTCTCGTGGGAAAAGCTCGCCCAATCCAGCCCAAATAATAATCAGAACAACCATACCCCCAATGTAGCGGACGACCCGCTGCCAGACTGGCCCGTCTGCAGAAAAGCGAACTCGGCTGCCTTCTAACACAAAGCCGACGCCAAAGCCCAACAGTACGCCAAATGCCTGGGCGGCGGCGTTAATGCTGCTGCGTTCGGCCGTGGGAATAAGCTCTGCCCAGGTCACATTCATATTTGGTGGGCCGATGATTAAACGTATGATGATGAAAACGGCCGCTAATACAACCGGAATAAAAATGACGGCCAATAAACGCTGTCCCAAAATTCTTTTGCCAAAATCGTCTGCCCAACGCTGGCGCCAGATGGCAAACCCAACCAATATCAATACAGACAAAAGAAAGCCGGCAATGACATCATGCAGAAAATGTGCCCCCAGATAGATGCGGCTAAGACCCATCAAGAAAACGATGAGGACGGCCGCCGCCCACAACCAGACGCGCCCCACCCAGGCCGCCAAAAAGAAGTAAAAGATGGTTGCTAATTGGGTGTGTCCACTGGGAATACCATACCCTTCTTCGCGTGTGTCTAAACCAACGGACGGGTCTACCCAAAACGGCCGTGGTCCCCGAAATACCTGCTTAAAAATCCCATTCACAAACAACCCGAACAAAAATATATATCCCAATTGTTTCCCCAACTCTTTATGAATACACCAAAAAATAAGGGGAAACATAGCCAGATAAAATTCTTCCAGTCCCAAATTAGTTATGAAATAGAAGAACCCCTCAAATTGAGGATATGTTGTTTGCAGCCAGATCGTCAAATCCAACCCAGTTTGTATTGCCTGATCCATTTGTTCCTCCTTCTATCAACCCCGCCCCGTTTCTTCCCGAATCAAATTGTAACGTCCCCTGAGTAAAACTGCCAACTAGCTTGCCAGCTATTGCACCCTTGTTCAAGCTGACTATAATCAATTTTGATAATTTGAATGGTCAAATTATGTTTTGGTTTGTAGTCATGATTTCATAATCGCACCTTTGGTTCGCGGTTACGAAACTGCGGCTACAAACCAATAATCTTGTTAAAAGCGAACCAATGGAGGGTTACTATGAGTGTAAGAATACTTATTATTGAGGATGAAGAGAGAATCCGCCAATTTTTACAGCGCGGCTTAACGTTTGAAGGCTATCGAGTAGACACCGCTTCTGATGGACAAATTGGCTTAGACCTGGCCCGTGAAAATCCGCCCGATCTTGTTTTGCTGGACATTATGCTACCAGGGATGGATGGGTTGGAAGTTTGTCGCCGTTTGCGGGCAGCCAGCGAAGTGCCTATTTTAATGTTGACCGCCAAAGAAACCATTGAAGACCGGGTTACCGGATTGGATGCTGGGGCTGATGATTACCTGGTGAAGCCTTTTGCTTTCGATGAATTGATGGCTCGTGTCCGGGCGTTGTTACGTCGTTCACAGCCGGCCCAACCCCAGGTTTACCGTTTTGCCAATTTGGAATTGGATACAGGTACACGACAGGGAAGGCGCGACGGCCGTATATTCGACCTGACTGCAAAAGAGTATGAACTACTGGAACTGTTCATGCGCCACCCACGCCAGGTGTTAACCCGCGACCTTATTTTTGACCGCGTTTGGAATTACGATTTTGGTGGTGAGAGCAATATTATCGAAGTATATGTACGTTATCTGCGTCAAAAGACAGAGGAAAGAGACCAGCCACGCCTGATTCATACCGTGCGCGGCATCGGCTACGTTTTGCGTGAAGAGTCATAAACCTTGTCTATTCAAAACCGTTTGCTATTTGTATATACAACAATTTTCATGGTGGCGTTCTTTTTGTTCGCTACCATTGTTTATTTCCTGCCCATCAGTCGTATTCGGGCCGAAGTAGATGCTGATTTGGATGCGCTCGCGACCGAATTGCAAAATAACAAACCTGTTCTGGATGAGGACGGGACGGTGCGTTTTGCCATTGACCAGGATTTAGACACCCTGGAAACGGCGTCCACTTTCTTTCTCTTTGTAGACGACAAGGGCGCGATCGGTTTGCGCTCTAGAAACCTAGCCGGCTTTACCGGCTTGTTAGATGCTGCTGGACCTGGTGAGCGTAAAACTTATAATGATATTTCCCACGCTGGCGCTTCTCTGCGCGTTCTCACCGTTCCCATTTATGATAATTCCAACAGCCAGCCAGTTCTCATTGGATATTTACAGGTTGCCCGACTGTTTAATAGTGTAGAAAGCTTTAGTCGCTTTTTGGTTATTGCCTTATTCATGGGGTTTGCCGGAGCCACTGCCTCCGTATTTTTGGCCGTTCTCTTGACGCCCAGCTCCTTCAAACCATTAGAAGATATGGCCGAAGTCGCCCGCCAGATTACCAATGCGGATGATTTAAGCCGCCGTGTGCCCTATACTGAACGCGGCGATGAGATTGGTGTGTTGGCTCGTGCGTTTAACCAATTGTTAGAACGATTGGAGCAGTTGTTTCAAACACAACAGCGATTATTGGCCGATGTTTCTCACGAGTTACGCACGCCCCTGACTGCTATTCGCGGCAATGCAGACCTCATGCGCCGCATGGGTGAAGCCGATGATGAATCTTTACTCATCATTCAAGAGGAGGCTGAACGCATGACCCGGCTGGTTGGTGATTTGCTACTGTTGGCCCGCGCTGACGCTGGCGGTATCCCTCTGGACAGAAAAGAAGTGGAGCTAGACGCCCTCTTTTTTGAGGTGTACCGTCAAGTGAACTTGATGGAAAAATCAGTAGCTGTGCATGTGACGGAGATAGACCAGATTTGTGTGCTGGGAGATGCAGACCGGCTGAAACAGTTGATGTGGAATCTGGTGGGAAATGCAATTAAATATACGCCGGATGGAGGGCACGTTAACCTGGCCTTATTTAAAACAAATGGCTGGGGAACGATGCGTGTAGAAGATAGTGGTATGGGTATACCGCCCGAAAATTTGCCCTATATTTTTGATCGTTTTTACCGGGTAGATAAAGCTCGAAATCGCACCCAGGGAGGGTCTGGTTTAGGGCTATCTATTGCCAAATGGGTAGCAGAAGCCCACGGGGGACATATCCACGTTACCAGTGAAGTGGGAGTCGGTACAACATTCATCGTCACCTTGCCTACCCTTGCTGAAAAGGTGGATGAAGACGACGAAAGGGAATCAGATGTGACTACCACCAGGCCTGGATTGCGAGCGTTAAGCGTACCGTTTAGACGATCATGACTGTCGCCGTGACAGTAGGTAAACGCCAATACCTATAATCAGCAAGGGCCAAAATAGGTTGCCCAGCCAACTAAACCATCCCCATTGCGTGAGTAAAAAGAATCCTCCCAATAGAATGAGAAGTATTCCCATCGTACCGGGACGCCCGATACGGTTCATACCACTGTTCATCGTTTTGCCCATATCGTCCAGGTTGTCTTTTAACACGGCCGTGCCCAACGATGTCGCCTCGTCACACGGCATAATAAACCACAACACCAGATAGATAATGGCCCCCATACCACTGGCGAACGCCAGAATAAGAAAGAGCAAACGTACCAATACAGAATCAATGTCCAGGTAAGCGGCGATCCCTCCGCATACCCCGGCTATTACTCTGTCACTGTCGCTACGCATTAATTTGCCTTCAGACATGTATAGCCTCCGCTTCAAATAAGATATGCTTCTATACGCCATCGTGGTGGGGAAAGTTGCGGTCTGTGAAATAAGTTTGCAGGTTTGCAAGTACGTCAAGTACGTCGGACAGGGGTAACTTGTTACTTGCATACTTGCCACTAAATAAATGAGAACCAAATTCATTTTCCTGACGCGGCCGTCTCTTTTTGTTATACTGCCACGCTGGAAGAGTGGATAAATAGGGACACGGCCGTATACAATGAAAACAAGTTCATGGAAAGCAAAATTAGCTCGCCTAATGCACATTCGCGGCTTCCAATGGCTTATGCGATTGGGGGTCTTTTTGACGGTTCCCCGTTATCGTGTTGGCGTAGGTGTCGTTTTGTTTGATGACCGGGATCGCGTGTTGTTGTTGTATCATGTATTTCATCCGCAAATGCCTTGGGGCGTGCCTGGTGGTTGGCTCAATCGGCGAGAAGACCCACCGGCCGGCGCCCTGCGGGAATTAAAAGAGGAAACGGGATTAACGGCCGTGTTAGAAAAAGCATTGTATGTAGAATATGATCCCCATCCGCAGCATATTGGTATTCTTTATGTCGGCCGTGTTATACCCGGCCACATTACCTTGAACAATGAAATCTTAGAAGCCCGGTGGTTTGACCTGGATAATTTACCGTTGTTGTTGGCTCCGGGTTCACGTCACGCCATTGAAACGGCCACTTCAACTTTACTCAGTACAGGCGTGGCCCACAAACAACATTTCGCCCCGGCCGTCCCCTCAAAATCAACACCCATAAAGGAGCGCGTATAGCAATATGAATCGTCGTTCCACACCTGGCGCAGGCCAATGGTTAACCGTTTCCATCATTGTGGTGGCCACCATTTTCCTACTCATCAAACTGTTTCAATACGCCACCGTTCGTAGCAACTACCCCACCGGTTTAACCATCGGCAGTGTAGATGTGGGTGGCTTATCCGCCGACCAGGCCAGTGAACTGCTCACCAATCAATTCATTGAAGCCCCTGTTGTCATCTACCACGATGAAGAACGGTTTGAGATGAGTCCCAGCCAGACTAAATTCCAGCTAGATCTCAACACCTTGCTCAGTCAGGCAGATACCGAACGCTCGCAGCAAGATTTTTGGGCTGGCTTTTGGGGCTTTTTGTGGGGACGGCCGGTTGAAGTAGACCCCATCCCTATTGCCGCCACCCATGACCGGGAAGCTCTGCGTGACGTCTTGCTAGACATCGCTACCCTCATGGATACCCCTTCCCAGCCGCCGCAGCCGGTTCCCCAATCCTACACATTTCAATATGGCGAATCGGGAACCCGTACTGATGTTGAGGCCAGTTTTGCCGACATTGAAGCGGCTTTATATCGGCCCGTTAATCGTGAGGCCCATTTAATCGTTCGCCCCGATGAACAGGTGCGGCCAGAAAAAAACCTGCTTATCCGCTTACTGGTCAATAATCTGCAAGATTTTGAACAGTTGCATAATGGTGTTGCCAGTTTATTCATTATGGATTTGGCGACGGGCGCAGAAATCATCCTCAATGAAAAGGCGTCCATGTCGGGCATGGATATGCTAAAAGTGCCCATTGTGCTGGAAACGTACCGCCAACTAGATCGCCCGCCGACGTTGACCCAACACCAATATATTTCTGACACATTAGCGGCTACACAAGACAACACGGCCGCGAATGAACTGCTCAAATTTATTTCCGGCACAAATGATCCTTACGATGGCGCTCAAATAGTTACAGACTTGATGCAGCGTCTAGGGTTGGAAAATAGTTTTATTGTCATTCCCTATGATGAGGACGCGCGGGCGGGAATTTCTAAGCCATCCACCCCGGCTAATCAGGTAGAAGAGATTCGTACATTTCCAACGCCGTACATGCAAACCACGGCCGAAGATATGGGCACACTCCTTTCCATGTTGTACTATTGTGCCGAGGGATTGGGTGGGGCGATTACGGCCGTGTACGAAGACGAAATCACCCCCGAAGAGTGCCAAACCATTTTGGCCTTCATGCAGCAAAATAAAATAGGTAGCCTTATCCAAGAAGGCGTCCCCCCTGACCTGCCGGTAGCCCACCGTCATGGTTGGCTGGCCGACACCCACGGCGACGCCGGCATCGTCTACTCACCCGGCGGCGATTATGTCATTGTGCAGCTACTCTATAAACCAGATTGGCTGGAATGGGAGATTAGCTCGCCCCTTATTGCCAATATGTCCCGCGCTACCTACAACTTCTTTAACTTTGATGAACCCTACCTGGGCACAGCCCGTACCAATTAAACTATGCTAAAAGCCATTCAAAAATTCCTTTTTGGCCTGCTGCTGATCATTCTGGTTTTGTTTCTGGGATACCAGGCGCTCATGTACAACATGTCCCGTGATAGAATGCCGCAGGGCTTGACGATTGCCGGCGTAGATGTGTCTGGTTTAACGCGGGAAGAAGCGGCCGCGGCCGTCAATAAACAATATTACGTTCCCCTCACCCTCCATCACGTTCAAGAGCAAGTTCCGCTCAATCCCCAGGATGTCGGTTTCACCCTTAGCATGGACAATATGTTAGCCCAGGCTGATGAGTACCTGGCCCAACAAACATTTTGGCAAGGATATATGCAGTTTCTCATCGGCCGTTCTTTAGAACCCATTGAAATCCGGCTGGACGCCGCCCATGACCGGGAAGCCTTACAGCAGCAATTAGAAACAACGGCCTCTTTTTTAGATAAACCAGCTTCTGCCCCTCAGCTTCAAGTTGGCGCCGGCGATTATGAAGCGGGCGAACCGGGCTACATCACAGATATAGAAACCAGTTTGCCTTTAGCGGAGTTGGCGCTGTATCAGGTTGACCTGGAAAAACGGGAGGTTGACCTGATAATCGAAAATCAAGACCCCATTGAACTAAACCTCACCGTTTTAGAAGACCAACTGCGGCGTGAAATAGCCCAGGCAGATGGCCTGACCGGCTCCATCTTTGTTATGGACTTACAAACAGGCGAAGAAATAAACATCCATGCCGATATGGCCCTGTCCGGTCTGAGCATCCTTAAAATCCCCATCTTCGTAGAAGCTTATCGCGCCCTGGATCGCACTCCTAACGATTTTGAACAGGGCTTGTTTTTGGATACGGCTATCCGCTCCAGTAACTTTGGGGCCAATCTGCTGCTGCACGTTATTGCCGGGGAAGAAAATACGTATGAAGGCGCGGCCGTTCTAACTGCCTCCATGCAGCGTTTGGGATTGGTTAATTCCTTTATGGCTATTCCCTACGACGCGGCCGAAGTATCTACCCGCCCCAGTACGTACCAAACTCCGGCTAACAGCGAACCTGCCCTGCTGACCCAACTAGACCCAGCCCGACAAACAACGGCCGAAGACATCGGCTCTCTATTGGCGATGGTTTATTATTGTGCCGAGGGTGGGGGAACGTTGACGGCCGTGTACCCCGACCAGATTACCCCAGATGAATGTCAATCCATCATAGATTTGATGGTGTTGAACGAGGAAGGCAATCTGATCCGCCTGGGTGTGCCCGAAGATGTACCCGTCTCCCACAAACATGGTTGGGACGGCACAACGTATGGCGACGCCGGTATTGTCCTCTCCCCCGGCGGTGATTATGTGATTGTGACCTATGTGACCCAAGCCAGTGGCTGGTTGCTTTCCGACATCAGTTTTCCAATTTTATGGGAACTATCTCGCCTGACGTACAATTACTTCAACTTCACTGATCCCTATCTGGATGATCCCAAAATACGAGCTGAAAAAGCGGCCGCCGAACTAGCCGCCGAACAGGCCATTGCCACCGCTCAGGCCATTGAAGCGGAAGCAACGCCGGAGCCGTAAAAGAACAGTCATGAAGGTGAGGCGGTGGCTTAAATATGCTGGCGTTTGTCGCGGATGAAGCCCCGGAGTTTTAGATATTGTTGCAGCAATGGGTTTGTCAGGTGACGGAAGAGGGTGGGGGATTGTAAGTAAAACGTGTCAAATCGGGGGAGTTCTAGGGGATGATTTTGTTTGGACGCAGCATCCATGTGGGTTGTGCAGGCACCGCTGAACTGCTGGCGGATTGTTTCCAGAGTGGATTGGTTGTAACGGCCGTAAGGAAACGCAAACAAATCCACGGGCTGCCTCAATCTCTCTTCAATAACTGTTTTTGATGTCACAATTTCGGTAACGGCCGCTTCCGGAGAAATCAAATCTAATTTAGGATGCGTGGCTGTGTGCGCTCCAAAGTCAAATCCAGCGACCTGCATTTCCTGAGCTTGTTCCCAGGTCATCACCGAAAACTCGGCAATGTTTGTCGGTTGGCTGGGCCAGTTGTTTTTCTGCCCCATATAATTTGAAATCAGGAAAATAGTAGCTGTAAACTGGTAGCGCTGCATGATGGGGAAAGCGTGTTCGTAAACGGAGGTCAGGCCATCATCAAAGGTGAGGACAATGGTGCGGGGGGGCAGGGAAGCGCCTGAATGTATTAGGGGAATGACTTCGCGTAACGGCCGTACTCGAAACTGGCGCTCATACAACCATTGCATTTGCCAGGCAAACAGATCGGGTGAAATAGAAATCATTGATCGCCGTTCATGGACAGCATGATACATCAGAATGGGTACTGGCATGACAATTAAATGGGTAATG
>JAAEOP010000366.1 GCA_024223125.1 Chloroflexota bacterium | reverse complement strand
GGGGGAGACGCGGGAAACGGCCGTCCTGCGCGAAATTGAAGAAGAATCAGGCATTACGGCCGTGCGTCTCATCAAACAACTTGGTTCCGTCTCCTGGCAAAATGAAAAGCAACACTTCTTTCTGTTAGAAACCACCCAACCCTTACCCGAAACGTTTGTCCACATCGTCCACAGCCATGACGCCGACAACGGGCTGCGTTACGCTTATTGCTGGTTGGCGTTGACCGCATCATTAAAAACACAGCTTGTGTACGGAGGTGGCGTCTTTGTAGATGATTTGCTGGCTCATTATCAGCTTCTGCCAGTCGAGTGACTACTGATTGACTGACAAATCTTTAAGTGATGCAGTCATAATTGCATTGATAGGATGGCTGTTTCAAATAAATGTGTTGATTCATTTGAACAACAAATGACTCACGGAAAAAATTGATGATAAAACGTAACTATTCAGCTTCCAGAGGTGCGACGCACTTGCAAAGAGCAGCGGCATTGACATTACTCTGGGAAAAGTGCGTCGCACCTGTATAGTTACGATAAAACTAAGTTTTGGAGAAAGGCGTCCCGATGAAAGGAAAATGGAGATGGTTATTTTGGTTGGCGTTAGCGTTGATTGTCACGGCCGTTCTTGTCATCGTTGTGTTAACATTGCTTGGCCCCACAACTGGCGTTGTTTATCCTAAAATTAATGACTTAATGAAATAGCGAATGAACATCTTCAACGAATCCACGCTTCGTAAACTGGAACAACTAACCCTCATCGCCGATAAGGTGCGGGTGGGGCAGATGAAGGGCGACCGGCGCAGCACAAAACGGGGTACGTCCATTGAGTTTGCCGATTACCGCAATTACACGAAGGGAGATGATTTGCGGCGGCTGGATTGGAATGTATATGCCCGGTTGGAACGGCCGTTTATCAAGCTCCTCGAAGAAGAAGAAGATTTAGCCGTCCATCTGCTGGTAGACAGCAGCAGCAGTATGGATTGGGGAGAGGGGGACGAGAACAAACTTCATTACGCCCTCAAACTGGCAGGGGCTTTAGGCCATATCAGTCTGACCACCGGCGATTTGTTGACGGCTACTTTGCTCAACAGCCACAATGACCGCACCTGGGGGCCTTATCGCGGGCAGGGGAATTCCTTACGTTTGTTTCAATTTTTGGAAAGCGGGGAAGCAGGCGGCATCACGGATGTCAATTTATCATTAAGGAATTTTGCGTTGGTCGGCCGTCGGCCCGGCTTGCTCTTTCTCTTCTCTGATTTACTCTCCCCCAATGGCTACCTGGATGGGTTGACCGCTTTGCAAGCGCGTGGTTATGAAGTCGGCTTCATTCACATTCTCAGCCAGGATGAAGTTGATCCGCCCGTCTCTGGCGACCTGAAACTGGTAGATGTGGAAACGAGCCAGGATGCAGAAATCACCCTGGACCCGCCCACCTTAGATTTATACAAAAGCCGGCTGCAAAGCTGGCAAAACGATATTGCCGCCACTTGCGCCAACCGTCACGTCCATTACATCCCCCTTACCACCGACATGTCCTGGGAAAAGCTGATTTTGCAAACGCTGCGGGTAAAGGGTGTGGTGAAGTAGAAACTTTTTGGAGATTGGAGATTGGAGATTCCCACAATCTCCCAATCTCCAATCTCTTTTTTAATCCCTGAGTATCGCCGGCAGATAAATCGTAAACCCAGATGAGGTCACAACGGCTGTCGTTGTCAGTTGCGTTGCGGCCGTTTGGCTGTTGTCTCCTTGTGAAGTGGCTGTGATGACGGCCGTATCTATCTCCCCATCCGTGGCGCTGCTCGGAATAGCGACGACAAAGGTAACGGCCGTGCTGCTTCCACGAGCCAGAGCTACACTTGTAGTCATAGGCGCTGTCGGCCACATATTACCGCTTACTGCCAGATCAAAAGTGTCCGTTATGTTACCGGTGTTACTGATGTTGACTGTGTAAGTTACGGTTGTACCCGCAGCAGCCGATTGAGCCATATTCCCCGAAACAGTCAGACCGTAAACGGATACGGCCGTTGTTGTCAGATTCGCTGCGGCCGTTTGGGTATTGTCTCCTTGAGATTGAGCCATGATCGTAGCCGTATCCATGTTGCCGCCATCTGCCCCAGCCGGAATCAAAACCACGATTTGTGTCGTCGTCGTGTCCCCGACTGCCAGCGTTACACTTGTGGGCGGCGCAGTCGTTGACCAGCCATTGCCGCTGAGGGTGAGATCAATCGTATCTGTCAGCAAACCGGCGTTGGTGATGGTGACAGTGTAGGTAACTGCCGTACCCGGCAACCCAGATTGAGCCATATCCGACGAGAGTGCAACCGCATAAGAAGTGGCCGTCGTGGTCAATGTGGCCGAGGCCGTTACGCTCACATCTGCCTGCGAAGTAGCTGTCACCGTTACACTATCCATATCACCCGCGTTGGCTCCGCCGGGAATATCTACCTGCACTGTTACGGCCACGCTGCTGCCAGGAGTCAGCATAACGCTGCTGTCTGACGGAGTTGTTACCCAGCCATTCCCATTCAGAGTCAGGTCATACGTATCAGTTACGTTGCCACTGTTGGTCAGATTGAGGGTGTAGGTAACGGCCGTGCCCGGTAAACTAGATTGAGCCATATCGGGCGACATCGTTACCCCAAGTAACGTTTGCGCCGTTGTTGTTAGATTCGCCGTATCTGTGGCCGTAACCGAATTTTGGGATGTAGCTGTAATGGCAACCATATCCATCGTGCCGCCAAAAGTGTTAGCCGGAATAGTGACCAGCGCCTGGAATGTGCCGCTGGCGCCCGCGCTTAAGGTAATGTCAGGCGAGGGTAGATTGACCGGCCAGCCGTTGCCGCTGGCAGTCAGGTCAAAGGTGTCGGTCACGTTGCCGCTGTTGGTGATGGGTACAGTGTAGGTTACGGCCGTGCCCGGCAAACCAGTCTGAGCCATATCTGGCCCCAACACCACGCCATAAACCGGCGCTAAAGCGGCCGATGTAAAGGTGTACACGTTGGCTGGCATCCAATGTCCAGCCACTGTTTGCCCGGCGCTGACCGTGACGGAATACGTCGTCAACGGCGTGAAGGGGGCATGGTGGATGGTCACAGTATTAGCAGCTATCGAATCCAACACCGTACTCCAGACAAGCGTATTACTGACCGTTGGCGTAAAGCCGATGGAGACCGTATTTGTCACCATATCCGACACATAGCTGATGACCAGCGGTGACAGTCGGTTGATATTGACGGCGCCGCCCCAACTGGGCGGGTTGGGCGCGGTGTACAGCCGGTAATCTTCTACCTCACCATACCGGGCCATACCGGTTACGCTTTCCACATTTTGGGCATAGTCCAGCCGGAAGCGGGACCATGTTTGCTGCGGCAGACTGGCAGGCACAACGATGGGAACCGTTACCGTTGTAGATGGGGCGGCTAACGGCCATGTGCCATCACCGGGATAACCGCTCCAGTTGAGAACGAATTCGCCTCCGTCAGCCCAATCGCCATCCCCGTTCAAATCAATCCAGCCATGAACATTTACCGGCGCGGCCGCGCTGTAACGGAACAAGCTACCAGACGTGCTGACGGTAAAGATGACAACACTGTTAGCCAAGTCTACCGTCACACCATCGTCAAACAGATCCAGGTCAGTAATGTTGGCGTTATATTCACGGTCAACGGCCGGCCCTAACCATTCCAGATTGGTATTGAGATGGCGAGCGCCATTGCTGCTTAACAGCGATGGGTAGGTTGGATCGGCCGCATCGCCATAATCCGGCGGCCGTGCCCACAGAGGTGGCCAGCACCACCAGGGCCACCACCACCAGCCCCAAATCCACCACCAGCCCCACCACCAGCCGTGCCAATGCCACCACCACCACCAGGGCCACCAAAGCCACCAGAGCCACCAGCCCCAAATCCACCAGCCGGGCCACCACCAGTACCAGGGCCACCACCACCAGCCCCAAAGCCACCAACCCCAGCCCCACCAGCCCCAGAACCACCAGCCAAAGCCCCACCAGTCGCTCCACCACCACCAATGATGCCACCACCACCAATGTCCCCATATCGGCCAGCCCCACCAATGCCACCACCACCACCAGGGCAGCCAGGAGAAGAATGTCCAGGGCCACATAGGGTAGACGAGCCACGGCCGTACCCAAACACCAGCCCAGGGCCAAAGGAAAGGCCAGGGGCGCGGCCACGGCCAGCCCCAGGGTGTGGCCCACGGCCATGGCCAGGGCCAATAGCGGAAGATGGGTCGCCAGGGGCTAAAGGGGCCAAAGGGCCAGAAAACCCAGGGCCAGAAGCGGAATAGGAACTGTCCATCAAAGGGGTCCCAGAACTGACCGTCACCCAGCAGATAAAGGCCAATTTCAGGAATGTAGTAGAGGCCATTTATGCGAATGGGGTTGTAGAAGTTGGCCTGATCTTGGCTGGGATCCATGCCATAGGTGGCAACCGTGTCGCCGCTGGCGGCGTCGGTAACATGGCGGACACGGCCGCTGCCGTCATAATGGAAATCTACGGTGACAGGTGTGAGGCCGACCAGATCCATAGAGACGATTTCGGTGTCTGCGGTGAAGGTTCGTTGCAGGTTGCCGTTGGCGTCCAGTTCGGCTTCCAGACGGCTGTTGCCGCGCAGAATAAAGGTATCGTCGCCGTCGCTGTTTTGTTTGCGTACCAGGTCACCCATGGCATCGTAGGTCAGGGTAGCGTCAAAGGCGCTGTCTACATGCTGGAACTGGGTCAGGCGCATTTCGCCATCATAGTTATATTGATGGGTCCCGGCGGGGCCGATGCGGCTAATGCGCCGCCCCATGTTGTCGTAGGCGTAGGTCGTGTCGTTGCTGCTTTGCAGGCGGTTGGCCCCATCATAAATGAACGTGTTGAGACCTTCTGGGCCGTCGGCCGTTAACCTGTTGCCTACAGCGTCGTAAGTGAAGGTGGAAATGCTGCTGTCGGCAGTAGTTTGAATGACGCGGTTGAGCATGTCATAGGCGTTGGTAATGAGCAGCCCATCATCGTTTTCAGTGACGCGGTTATTGATGCCGTCGTAGGTGAAGCTGTAGGTGTGCTGTAACGTGTTGCCAGAATCGTACTGGCGCAGCTCTAGCATATTGTTACGGCCGTCGTAATCATACTCCACATGGCTGTTGTCCGGCAGGGTCAGGCTGGTACGCCGGTCGGCCGTGTCATAGGTTGTGTCCCAGGTGCGGCCGTTTGCATCAATCGTGCGCGTCAGCCGGTAGATGCTGTCATATTCATACGTCGTTGTCCAGGTGGAGGCGCCATCATCCAGCAAGGCGCTGCTGCGGTTGCCAACGGAATCGTAGCCATAAATGATGCGCGTGGGGCTGCTAAAAGTAGGCGTGTCTAAAGTGTAGGTAATGGCCCGGCTGTTGGCGTCATAGCCAATGGTCTTGGTTATGCTGCCATCAGAATAAGCCGCCAGGTTGCCAACGCGATCATAAGCGAAGGTGTCTATGCGGCCGTCGCTATAGTTGCGCTGTGTCATCCGGCTAACTTCATCGTAGAAGTAGGTTGTTGCCCCCCCATCGGCATCCGTTCGCTGTGTCAGGCGGCCCAGACCATCATATTGATAGGAAGTTGTGGCTCCCAACGTATTGGTCACGGTTACAATTCTGTCTAACGAATCGTAAGCGTGGCTCAAGGTTTGCCCCTCAGCGTCAGTCAGGGTGAGGAGGTTGCCCCGACTGTCATACGTATAGTCAATGGTACCGCTGAGAGGGTCTGTCACTAGCAATAGACGATCTACATCATCATACGCATAAGTCGTCAGGCCGCCGTTAGGGTCTGTTTTGCTGGTTACACGGCCGATGGGATCATAATCAAAGCTGGTCGTGTTACTTAAAGCATCGGAAATAGTTAAGAGATTACCGAGGGCGTCATAAGTGTAGCGGGTGGTATTACTTAGGGCATCCGTCTGGGTAAGTAGATTACCGGCCGCATCGTAGGTGTAGGCGGCCGTGCGTCCCAGCGGATGTGTTTCTTGCAGCAGGTTGCCACGAGCATCGTACAAGTATTGAATGCTGTCTCCGGCCGGATTGGTAGTGGAGATGACACTGCTCAGGGCGGGATCGTAAGCAAAATCGGTACGCGCCCCGTCAGGACTGACGATAGTAATCAGGTTGCCTAGCCCGTCATAATCATAGATGACTGTGTTGTTATGGGCGTCTGTTTTGCTTTGCAGTAAATGATCGGGAGTGTAATTTAGCCCTTCACCCTGTAAGCAGCCGCAGCTAGACACATTGATGGCGTCTGACAATACCAAAAAGTTGCTGCTGTCATAGATGATTTCATGGACATTGCTGATGTTGTCCCGCCAGTTGACTTCTACAAGAAGAGGCCCGGTTACGTCATAAATAATGTCATAAAAGCTGTTCGCGTTGAAGGCGACATTGGTCGCTCTATCCTGACCGTCGTAAGTAACGTTTGTAACCTGGCGGCTGCCTTCTGGCTGGCGTGGATCATCGTAGCTGGTCAGGCGATTGTTAGCGTCGTAGGTGTAGGTGGCGGCTGTGCCTTCAGGATAATCTACCAATGCTAGATTGCCGTTGGCGTCGTAGTTATAGGAGGTAGTCCGACCGATGGGGTCTACGACGGATTCGATGAGATTGGGATTGGTAAGGCTGTAGATGATGTCCAGGGCACGGCCGTCGGAACTATTAACGGCCTCTAGACGATTGGAACCGTCATAATTCATCTGCACAAAATTGCCGTTGCGGTCTTGGATAGATTGGTAACGGCCGCTGGGGTCAAACGTCTCTACAATGCCACTTTTATGACGAATCTCGAAAGGGGAAAAGGGCATATTCGGGTGGATGAGGGTGCGGAAGATACCGGGCGGCGGGTCCCAGATATTGCCGCCGTCGGCTGAGGTGTACACATGCAAACTGCCATCACTGTTGCGAATAACAACTTCAGCGTCGGGGATGGTTTCTTGGGCAATGACATTGTAACTGTGCGTCCAACCATTCCCCAATGGCCCCGGATTGTTTGCATCCAGATGGTTATAACTGCGGGCAAACTGCACCGAAATCCCCTGACCAACAAAGAAATGGTCACCAACGGTTAAAAAGTAATTGCCGTTGATAAGGTTAACCGGCCCGGCAAAATGACGGCCGGGATGGTCTTCCATGTTGTTGCTGTCTTTGTAGGTTTGCCCCAGGTTGTTATTGCCAAAAGGGAAGGGGGTGGGGGGGGGGGCTGCGGCCGTTAGCCCGGCCGATTGAGGCGAAAGAATCTCACCTGGCCGTAAGCCCGGTTCCGGGGGAATTAATTGGGGGGAGCGGCGGGGTTCTGTTTGCGGCCGTATCCAATCGGGGCGATCTGGTTGGGTTTGTTGTCCGGCATTGAATGTAGCTGGGGCAGGGTTTACGGCCGTGGGCGCAACCCCTAACGCATTAGCCAACGGCTGCCCAATCTGAGCCAATAACACAACAACTGCAATAAGCGTATGGAGAAAGGTTCGTTTGGACGACATTATTTACCTCCTGAGAGAGTACGCCTTGAACCAGAAAACCGATTTGTCAGGAATACTCGGCCGTTATAAGTTGTAGGACAGTGTGTTTAAGCTTGTTGTACAGCGTGTAGAAATGATGAAAGAAATGGTATACGAAATGCTTAGGTTACGGTGATGCGAGGAGGATGTCTCTTAATCTATGAAAACGTCACTTAAAAAATAGAATACCAGTACATCAATGCTTATTACTATAGCCCTGTTCCCCCCTGAAAGTCAACAATTTTTGTAATGTAACTATCCAGACCTGCGAGGTTTCCACCAGAGATACGGGTTGTAAATACTGCACACAACCTTATACTAAAACGATTTATGTAAACCTGCAACCAAAGACCTCGCAGATCTTTTAAGAGGCTGTATAGTTATCAATTTTTCTCTGGCAGCAACATTGCCATAACACATCATATTTCTGCTTATGGTATAATTTGCCCATTATGGCGATGCAGAAAACAGTCTGAAAAGTTCCTCTGGATAAATTAGGAAGAATAGTATGACTTTAGAAAGAATCACAGTGAATCCCGCTCGTATGAATGGTCAACCAACTGTTCGTGACTTACGTTTAACGGTCAGGCGTGTTGTAGAACTGGTGGCCTTATACCCTGACAGAACTCAACTCTATCAAGAATATCCAGAATTGATGGAGGAAGATATTCGACAGGCGCTTATCTATGCCGCCGCTTCATTGGACGATCAGGTAGTCGAATTCAACTATGAAACTGTTGCTTGATCAGGGATTACCAAGAACCTCAGCCGCTCGACTCAGGGCTTTGGGCCTTGATGCTGTCCATACAGGTGAAATTGATCTGGCTACGGCCGAAGATGTTGAAATCTTAGAAAGGGCACAGCGGGAAAATCGGATCGTCATTACCCTCGATTCAGACTTTCATACTCTTTTAGCCTTAACCAATGCCACAGGTACGACCACACTTAATCGTGGTGATGAATTTGGACTAAAATCAGAGCCTCAAATTAGCTTTATGTTTAGTGTTCGAGGCTGATTTGCACACTTTTCACCTCATAATTGCGATATTCTGACGATTATGTTAACTATCAG
>JAAEOP010000365.1 GCA_024223125.1 Chloroflexota bacterium | reverse complement strand
GCGAGCGCATTTTGCCAAAATTGCTCATTCAAGCGGGGATCGGATTGATGGTCGTCGGCATTTTCTTGCTCTACCGCGTGGTCAGTCTGACCATTACCATTGGGCAGATGGCGATTCCATTGGGCATATTCGGTGTGGGGATGGGGCTGTTGATGGCGCATTTGGTCAACCTCATCCTTTCCAGTGTAGACGCGAACGATTCGCCAGAAGCGTCGGGTGTTAATAACGCGATGGATCAGTTGGGGAATTCTTTGGGAACGGCCGTTGTCGGTTCGTTATTGATGGCTTTTTTCTTAGGCAATGTGGTGGATACGGTATTAAAAGATCACAGTCTCCAAGTCACCCCGCAAGAGCGCACCCAAATCATCACCCAGCTTGAAGATGCCCGCGAAACCATCACCGAAGAAGAGTACCAAGCCTTTTACACGCAATTGTCTCCCGACATACAACAAGGCATCGAAACCTTAAAAGATAATTCCATCGTCACGGCGATGGAAGATACGCTTATTGTGATGGGTGCGTTGCTAATCATTATGTTCATACTGGCAACATTTATGCCCAAAAAGGAGCGTGCGATTTCCCCAGCGGAGCGCGTGCCGGATATTCACGAAGGAAATAGTAAATAATGAATTCATCATCACCTCTCCGTCAACTTATAAAAAGCGGTCTGGCTTATGGCTTTGGATTGGCGTTAGGCAATACGTTTAGCGTCCTGATATTTCAATTGGCGCCGACAGAACAATTTCTAGTTGGAAGCCCTGCCGCCAAATTAGTTCAAGGCATTCTTTGGGCGTTTTTCATTATGGGTATCGGCGGCTTTTTAGGCGGCGGTATCGGCGGGTATACCTTGCCGGCTATTGGACGGGGTAAAGGGCGGTGGGGATATGCCTGGCGCAGCGGTATTACGTTTGGTATTGGCTATGGTTTATTGGTTTTCCCTGTTATTTTAATCACTTCATTACTCTCCTTTTATGATATATCCAGCACGCCATTTTATGTATTTAGCCTGACATACGGATTGATTGGGATTGTTTTTGGTCTGATCATGGGACTTTCGTTAGGCGTATGGACGATTGGCCGTCGTTTTCCACCAATCACATGGATGAGCGCCGTCGGATTTGGGCTTGGAGGGACTGTTTTAGGGTACACCGTCTGGGCATATATTCTTGAGGTGACTAATGGACAGGTCGCAGACGGATCATGGTGGCTATTGTTAGTCGGCGTATTCGGGTTTGGCGGGTTGGGCGGCACGGCTTTGGGCTTTGCTTATCACCGTCTGGCAGCGCAAACGAATGGCGATATTGTGCCTGTGCGCGGCTTGTCTTTGTCGGGGCGCCGTCGGCGATGGGCTATTATCGGTGGGATATTGTTTCTTATTGCCCTGTTGATTCGTCCGACGATTGCGGCTGTGGGCGATTTGTTAACGCCCAGAGATGCGGCGTTATCCGCTGTCTTGGACTTACCAACAACGGGAACACATTGGTTGGGCAGTTCGCCCATCGCCCCCCTTGAGCAACCAACTTACCCTGCCATTGCCACCGGAGCAAACGGCCGTATCGCCCTATCCTGGATACAAAATAATCAGATATATTTACAACAAGGGCAGTGGAACTCAACTGATATGCAAAGCAGTTGGCAGGTGGCTGCTACGGTAGGCGGTAATAATCAACCCTCGTCGCCAGAACTTGTTGTTGACGAAAACGGCCGTATTCATCTGGTGTGGCTGGAAAACAATGTCGTTCAATACAGCCAATGTCTTGACGGCAACTGTACCGCGCCTGTAAGCGTCAAAACAACAGATAGTTGTGAACAACCGCTAACGGCCAACAATAGATCGCCTGCCTTAACGACGGATGGGTCACAACTTTTATTGGTTTGGGAAAATAACGGTATGTTGCCCTACGCTGTCTGGCCAATGGATGGAACGCTGCCAGAAACGGCCGTTGACTGCCTGCCTGTAAACAACGCCGAAACGCCGCATCTGGCAAATAAGGGGATGGCACTTACCTATACCGTCAATGATTCGATTTTTGTCACCACATTTGACGGCAATTGGTCGCTACCTGAGCAGATAGGAGACGGCCGTTTGCCCGATCTCTTTACCGCCAACGACGGCTCTCTTCATGCGACATGGTGCAATTTGGAAGATGGGATTTCATATTGGTATGGCGGACAGGTCGAATCTGTATCTACGCAATCCTGTTTGACTCGCCCCGATTTGCTCTTGGATGATAATAGGCAAGCGCATGTCGTTTGGTATGGCGCGGAAGTTGAAGATGTAAACGGCCGTTTACAACCCCGGCAACTCATTTACGAAAGTATCAAAACGGGATCAACATGGACATCGCCCACAATCGTTGGGCAAAGCCAGAACAACGCCCAGCCTGCTATGGCAGCCTCTGCCGATGGCGCATTACACCTCGCTTGGGATAGCGGCCAAACAGTGAATTACGCCGCGCAGGTTCAATACGAATGCGATACAGCGCAACT
>JAAEOP010000364.1 GCA_024223125.1 Chloroflexota bacterium | reverse complement strand
CTGGCGCGATCCGGAGGGGGCTTATCTGGTGATGCGCCTCTTTCGCGGCGGCAACTTGCTTTCTTCATTAGAACAAGGCCCCTGGGAAGCAGAAAGCGCTGTCAAGATGGTTGACCAAATCACGTCGGCTTTAGCGGCCGCCCACCGTCAGGGCATTATTCACCGGGATGTTAAACCGGCCAACATCCTCTTTGATGAATCAGGCAACGCTTATCTGTCTGATTTTGGCATCGCCAAAGATTTAACCTATGACCGGCAGCTAACCCAGGAAATGGGGATCATCGGTACACCCGACTACATCTCGCCAGAACAGTTACGCAACGAGCCAGTCACAGCCCAATCCGATTTATACAGTTTGGGAGCGGTATTGTTTGAAATGTTGACCGGCGAACGGCCGTTTGCCGACACCCCCTTCGCCTTACGCATTCAAAAACATCTGCAAGAACCCCTGCCCTTGATCAGCGCCGCCCACCCTGGTTTGCCAGCCCAAATTGATGCGGTCATTCAACAAGCGACGGCCAAAAACCCCACAGACCGTTACCCGGATGCCTTAGCTCTGGCAGAAGCGTTTCGGCAGGCGGTACGGGGCAAAACGGCTGTCACCGTTATCCAGCCCACGGCCGTACCCGCCGCTGTAGAGATAACCAATCCCTACAAAGGGCTGCGAGCTTTTCAGGAAAGTGAT
>JAAEOP010000363.1 GCA_024223125.1 Chloroflexota bacterium | reverse complement strand
GAGCTTACACGCCTATGAAGGGATTCGGCATGCCAGCCAGGAAGATCAAACTGAAGTGGTGGCGACGATTGAAGCCAAAGCAGGGGATGATGAAGAAATCCAAATCACCCGCGATAGGGTGCGCCGGGAAGCGCGTAAAGTACAGGCAACCAAACAACCCTTTCTTGTCACCAGTGACGAAGCCACCATTGTACAGCAGCTGAATGAGATCAGGGCCAAATTGGAAGCGATTCTGATCACCGGCCCTCTGGGTATACGGGAGCAGTATGTGGTGGACCAAATCAAGGAGATAGTTTCGTGAATTACAATTCTAATCCAGCACGGGGCTGCGGCCGCAAAAAACGAGGCGGTTTCTACCTGGAAGCTGGCCTGAGTCCCTTTGGCACACTCAACGCAGTCACTTACTGTCTGGGCAGCAGCGTAGAGACAGGCGAGAATCTGATCGTAGACATTAGTTCCCGGGGGGTCTGGCTCGGCGACCTGGCGGCCAGCTTTATCAGTGGTCAGTTCATCAATATCAATGACCAATGGGCCGCGCCGGAAGACCAGGCCAATTGGCACGCCCAAATGTTGGCTAAAGTAGGACAACCCGTCATCTTCGATCATGTGGGCAAGGCGCATTATAGTCCGGCCTCCTTTGTCAATGAACTTTTGGAGTATGGTCCTAGCCGGCGCGTACCGGGTGCGGTAGCCGAACAGATTGCTGGCATGACACCCATTGCCATCCTCTTTTGCCATGATGAGATGCCCCTTTTTACCGGCGAAGCGCAGCGAGACACGCTATTATCCATGCTGGACACAGGAAATCTGACCGGCCAACAGCTGTCCCCCACCTGGCGGCGTCCCGATTGGGGGCTGGGGATTGAGTGCGACGACGGCCGTGACCACTATCTGTTTGAAGTGATTCAGGCGATGGATAAGGACACGGCCGTGTCAACCTTCATGAAAGACATCCCCAAAGCTCGCCAACCATTTGCCATTAGCTGGATTACCCATGTCAGTTATGTGGCCCAGAAAGCGGAAGAAACCGGAACAGCCCGCAATGAAATGACAGAGCGAATGCGGCATAAAAATATCCAGATGTTAGTGTTGTCCGATGATGCCGAACTCGCCGTCGGTGACGGTGAAGAAATAACAGAACTGTTTTGAAGGTTTCACGATAGGCGATAGAAACGGCCGTCAGGTAGACAAGATCGATGTTAAGGATAATGTATCAATCAGATTGATATAGCATGAATACACGAAGGGATTAATACTTGGCCTATACTCTGGACTGAATTGGCAGTTCAGGCAATCATGCCCTCCCACTTAATAAGTTGGCAGACTGATTGCCGGCAACAGTTGGCTCATTTCCCTGGGCCTCTGGTTCACCTTTGTCCAAACTAAAACAGGAGAATGCCCAACCAAGATCACAAAAACATCATGTTTACAACATCAGCAAAAAATAAATCAGCAACCAACATAAAAGCCACCGGCGCTAT
>JAAEOP010000362.1 GCA_024223125.1 Chloroflexota bacterium | reverse complement strand
GTAGCGCCGTTCGCCCGCAAAAGTTTCCGGGAATAGCCGGCGCAGCAAGTGCAAGGCCAGCACCAGTCGCTGGTAGCTCTGCAACCGAATACCCATCGTCACAGCCCGGGCCGGACGCAGTCGCCGCAGCAAACTCTCGAGTTTGATTAGCCTGTCCTGTCCGTCGTTGTCCCCGCCGGCGCCTAGAAACCTATGGGGACACGATGGGCCGGTTTGGGTTTGATTTCCAGGCATTGTTTGGTTATCCTTTCTGACTTGGCCGACAAGTCTCCTATTTCTACAATCGCCTGCTCTATATCGGGCGCAAAATCTAACAAAACCAACCCATTTAACTCCCCTTTGCCCTCCATTCCCACGATTTTCGTCATGAGTTGCAGGGCCAGGATGGGTTCGTTTGGCACCGATAACAGCATATCGTTCAACTTCTTGACCGATAGCATGATGATGTCCACCTTTCATTTATGGTAACTACTCACCCTCATGTCATTTCGACCAGGAACGAGGAGAAATCTTCGCCGTTCAACGTCTATTCAAGCCTTGACCAAAAAGATTTCTCGGCAAAAAAACGCCTCGAAATGACATGCCTGAGTAGTGACGGTTTATGTTCCATTTGCAAAAAAAAGAACGCCCTGCCTCATATGAGAAACAAGACGTTCTTTTGTAAATACATTTGCTTTACGCCGGCCCCAAGTCTGCTGCCTGGCCTTTTTCACCCATATTTTTCACGAACGTGACTTCCTCAATCGACCCGCCGGGGATGGCCGGATCGGGGACATATTGGATGGCCCAGGAACCATTGCCTAAATCGGGATAAGTTTTGGCCAGAATTTGCATAACGTCGTGGATTGAGTAGTCCTGCCCCGGGTCCTCGAATACATCTTGGCCATATAGAAAAACACGTTTTGTGATGTTCTCCGGTTTGCC
>JAAEOP010000361.1 GCA_024223125.1 Chloroflexota bacterium | reverse complement strand
GTATACAACTCATCCACGCACATTGGAATTATTGGAACAGTCAGAGATGATATCGTCAGCAGAGATTGGAGATTAGCGATTGGCCTGGGTTCTGGTTTTTTCCTATTGGGTGCATTTGCTGGCAACGGCCGTCTGGGGAGGCAGCTTGTTATTGATGGGATTGTCGGCCGTGTCCGCTCTACGCCAACAATCACGCCATCATAATGAGTGGTTGGGATTGCAAAAAAAGACGCTACCCTGGGCTAATCTAAGTTTACTACTGCTGTTGATTACTGGTTTTATACAAATGACCAATGATGCCAATTATTCCGGTTTTCTGGCGGTTGATTCTGTTTGGGCGTGGGCAATGCTACTCAAACATATTCTGTTTTTCGTGGTGATCGGGGTTGCCGCTTATTGGCAGTTTGCAACCTTTCCAGCAGTGGAGCGAGCGGCCGTCCTCAGCCAACAAAAACCAAAACTAGCCCAATCTGAACAAGAGAAACTAGCCCGGCGTGAAAAGCAGCTTTTGTGGTTAAATGTGGGCTGTGCGGCAGCGATACTGTTTTGCACGGCCGTCCTCACCGCCATCTAAGACTTTTTCAAAAATTAAATGATCCTACCCGTTTTGAAAAAACCTCTAGCCAATTCCCGGAATAGCATCAATTCGGGATCATTATTTTCTGGAATTGGCCTAAACCGAAAATTGACTACACGAATAAGGGTAACCATTCACTCCCCCAAGGTGCCCGGCGCTTATAAACGAGTGTGCTACTCCAGTAGACTTGGTAATGAAGCGCCGGGCACCTGAATGGTTACGAATAGGGAGGAACACTGATCGGAATCGAAAAATCAGTATTTTTCCCATCCGTGTAAAAAAAAGATGCAACCTGATTCGGACGAGTTTTGCACTACTACCAAAAATCCCCTAATCTACAAATCCCAGCTACAATAGGATCATGTTTGAACTCATTTTCTTAGGCACATCGGCGTCAGCGCCTTCGGTCTACCGGGGTTTGTCGGCGCATATTGTTTTGCATCGTGAATATCGCTTTTTAATTGATTGCGGCGAAGGCACACAACGGCAAATTTTGAAGAGTGGGCTGGGCTTTAAGCGGTTGAATAAGGTGCTGCTAACCCATGGGCATTTAGATCATATTTTGGGATTGGGTGGGTTTGCTTCCACGTTGAGCCGCTGGGAGAATATGGAGCAGATAGATATTTACGGTGGCCGTACAACCTTAAAGCGGGTGGCAAATTTACTATTTAAGGTAGTGTTCCCCAACGGCCGCAGCCCCATCAATATCAATCTCAACGAAATTCAGCCCGGCGTTATCTTTCAAGACAATAAATTTTCACTGACGGCCGTGCCCGTCAGCCATCGTGGGCCAGGCTGTTTTGGTTTTGTCTTTGAGGAAAAAGCACACCATCCCTTTCTGGCTGAAAAAGCGGCCGAATTGGACGTCCCCTTTGGCCCAGAACGTTCCTTGTTGGTGAATGGGCAAAGTGTGACTTTGGCCGACGGTCGTACCATCCACCCGCATGACGTTCTGGGCGAGCCTGTCCCCGGCACCAAATATGTGCATATTGGGGATGTCGGCCGTACAAAGGGGTTGGTAGATGTTTGCCAAAATGCAGACACACTGGTAATTGAAGCGACGTATCTGCATGAGGATTCTCGGATGGCGGATGAGTTTGGTCATATGACGGCCGTACGCGCCGCCCAATTGGCCCGTGACGCCCAGGTAAAAACGCTCATCCTCACCCATCTTTCCCGCCGCTACTTTGCCCGCGACATACGCCGCGAAGCCCAGGCCATCTTCCCCCAAACTTATGTCGCCCACGATTTTGACCATTTCCACATTTCGCGTGATGGGGCAGTTAAGCTCAAGGAAAAAGATTAGTATGGTAACCATTCAGGTGTCCGGCACTTCATTACCAAGTCTACTGGAGTAGCACACTCGTTTATAAGTGCCGGGCGCCTTGGGGGAGTGAATGGTTACTTAGTATGCAGTGTACAGTTTTCAGTGTGCAGTGTGCTGTAGACTGAAAACTGACCACTGGAAGTTCACCATGAAAACAGCCGACATCATCATCTGCGGGGCCGGTATTTCTGGC
Organism: Chloroflexota bacterium; assembly: GCA_024223125.1. The sequence continues at coordinate 7,606 of JAAEOP010000361.1, read as the reverse complement.
ATTGCGGCCGCCTATCATCTTACCGTTACACATGGCCTAAAAAATGTGGTTCTTATTGACGAACGGGAACCGCTGACTTTCACCAGCGACAAATCCACCGAATGTTACCGCAACTGGTGGCCGGGACCCGGCAATGAAATGGTACGTTTCATGAATCGCAGCATTGATCTGCTGGAACAGTGGGCGGATGAAAGCGGTAATTACTTTGGCATGAATCGGCGCGGCTATGTCTTTCTGACAGGCGATCCTGAAAAAGCGGCCGCAATGCAAAGTTTTGCTGAAAAGGCGTCGGCATTGGGAGCTGGGGAACTGCGTATTCATTACGGCCGCACAGATGATCCCCCCTACATTCCCCATCAAGCCGAAGGGTACAAGAATATGCCTGCTGGGGCTGATTTAATTCTAGACCCGGCCATGATTCAGCGCCTTTTTCCTTTTATGAATGAGACGGCCATGGCCATGCTGCATACGCGCCGCTGCGGTTGGTTAAGCGCCCAGCAGTTGGGTATGTATTTGCTCAACCAGGCTAAAGCGCATGGAGCCAGGTTGCTCAACGGCCGTATCGCCAACATCGTCGTGCAAAAAAACCGGGTGACGGCCGTAGATATTAATCTCGCCGAAGACGGCCCCAGCCGTATCTATACAACCTATTTTCTCAACGCTGCCGGGCCATTCATTAGGCAAGTCAGCCAGATGATGGGTATTGATTTACCCATCTTCAACGAACTACACGCCAAAGTTGCTATTAAAGACGAACTGGGTGTGATTTCCCGTAATGCGCCCATGATGATTTGGGAAGACCCGATACATCTTTTTTGGACAGAGGAAGACCGGGCGGAACTGATGACCGATCCAGAATCCCATTGGCTGCTAGAACAATTTCCGTCTGGCGTTCACTTCCGACCCGAAGGCGGCAGCGGCAGCCCCATATTACTCAGCTTGTGGTCCTATGATCTGACCCGGCGCGAGATTGTCTGGCCACCCTCATTTGACCCCAATTATCCAGAAATTGTGCTGCGGGGGCTGACGCGAATGGTTCCGGGGTTGGAACCGCTGCTTGGTCGGGTACGGCCGTATGTAGATGGCGGCTACTATTGCAAAACCCAGGAAAACCGCCCCCTTATCACACCCTTGCCGCTGGATGGCGCTTATTTGTTTGGGGCTGTTTCTGGGTTTGGCATTATGGCTGCGGCCGCTGGCGGAGAATTGATTGCCGCCCACATAACTGGCGCATCCTTGCCCCCCTACGCCCCCGCTTTCCAGCTTGACCGCTACCAAAATCCAGCCTACCAAAAGCTGCTAACAAACTGGGACGCCGCCTCCGGCCAATTGTAGCAATTGGGAATGATGAACATACTTCCCCCATCATTCCGAGCGCAGGGAGGAATCTTGCGACGTGTAGAGTACAAGATTCCGAATCCCCTTCGGCCGTACTCAGGGCAGGCTCTCTGGGGATTCGGAATGGCAGGAGGGGGACGGTTCTTGCCAGATAGACACAATCTCCCAATCTCCCAATCTCCTAATCCCCCAACCCCTCAACCTCCCCCAAAATACGTTCCGCTTCGTTGAGGGCGGTTTGGTAGGCGTAGGGAGGGCCGTCGCAGAAGGCGTGGTCGTGGGCAGTTTGGGCGTGGGTGCGGGCGGCGGCCGTGTCGTCGTTGTCAAGCGCCAGGCGGGCCAGATGGTTGTGGATGTCGGCCAGGTCAAGGACGTAGCCGACGCGTTGGGCGATGGTGAGGGCTTGTTGGGCGTAAGTTAATGAGCGCGGCCCGTTGGCCTGGGCGTGGGCCAGACGGGCCTGGGCGAGGAGGATGGCCGGTTCAAGTTCCACCAGATTGATGGCCCGGCAGCGGCGCAGCGCTTCGTCGAGGCGGGTTTGGCTTTCGGTGTGATGGCCTTGCGCCAGCGCCGCCCAGCCCAGCAGCCAATGCACCCGCACATAATCCGCCTCAACTGGGTAGATGGTGCGGGCGGTTTCGTCGGCGAGGCGCAGCGCTCCTTGGGCCGCGTTTTGTGCCGCCGCACCGTCCCCTTGCAGCAAGGTGGAGAGCGCCCGGTATGCCCAGACAATGCCTTGAGATTGAATATTGCTCTCGGTCGTGAATAGTTCCAGCACGGTATCCAGTTCGGCCGCAGATTTTGCCCAGTCGCCGCAGTAGGTTAGCAAACGGCCGTATTCCATATGTTCACTAGCCTCCTCAAAACGATCTTCAATTTCCTGACAGAGTTCAATGCTGCGGCACAGGTTGTCGGCCGCCTCCGCCAGCGCGCCAATCTTTATTTGATCGTCTGCCAGATTGCCGAGGCTAACGGCCGTATTCCTTTTGTCCCCCTGTTTCTCAGAAATGGCAATGTCTTGTTGGAAAAGAGGAACGGCCGCTCCCGGCCGTCCCGACAAACTATAACTATTCGCCAACACAGCTAGCGTCCACGCCTGCCATGCTTCATCGCTCAAACGGGGCGGTTTATCCTCCCCGTCGGGGAACAGAGCTTGCAGCAGTTCAATCATTTGTTGGTACGCGCCTAATTGATAATACATAGCATTGTGCAGCCGGTCACGAAAAAGGACGACGGCTTCGTCGTACCGTTGGGCACGGGTCAGGTGGTGGTACAGTTCAATCGTCGGCGCCAAATCGGTCAGGCTATTTATCTTTTGCGGCTCCGGTGCGGCCTCAAAATAAACAATCAGTTGGGTGTGAACGGCGGCGCGGTCAGCCAAGCGTTCGTAAGCGTAACGGCGGGCGATGGGGTGCAGGTCGAAGGTGGTCGCCGACGGCTGACGGCCGACCGTTGACCGCTGCAATAGGCCGCGTTGTTCGAGGAGGTGGAGGTCGGTGCGGGTTTTACGGTTGTCGCCTAAGGTGGCGGCAATTGTTTCCCAGGGGACGGCGGCGCGGAAGGCGGCCAGGCGGCCTAATGTCATTTGGGCGGCGGGGGGCAGGTTGTTGTAGGCGCGGCGCAAGATGTGCTGCCGCCGGCCCAGCAGGTCGGCAGTGGGGTCGTAGTCGGCGGCGGCGCGCAAATCATTGGCAGCGGCAAAATCGGCGGCAGCGTAACCGGCCAGCAGGGCCATGCAAAAGGGGTGATAATCAAGCGGGGCACAAACGGCGTCCACCTCGGCCCGCGTTGTCTGGATGCCCCATTCGACAAAAAAGCGGTAGGCGTCGGCAGGGTCTAGCCCAGTCAAATCGAGGCGGCCAATGCGCGGCGGCAGTTTGGCGCCCGCTCGCCCCAGCAGTTCTTGCGGCAGCAAGCGGCTGCTGATCAATGTTTTGCTGCCGCTCCGCAGTTGGGACAGCCCCACCAGTAACTCGGCAGCTACGGGATCAACACATTCCTGCGCCCGCCGCGTCGTGGGCGTTTCGTCTGCTTGGTAGGCGGCGTTCATCCCCCCATAAGCCCGCAGCAGCCGCTCGGCGCCATCCAACACAATCAAGGTCGGCGTGGCGGACAGCAGTTCCAGCAGCCGGTTAAGCTGCAAACGTTTGTTCCCTATTTCCTGCGGCTTTTCCCCCCAAAAGGTAAGGACGTCGCTCAGGAAATTGTCTATCCGCCCCGTCTCATAAAAGCCGTGCCAGATGAGGACGTTGAACGGCCGCTCCGCCCTCTCTTTGACGCTTTCCAACCAATGCCAGGTCAAGGCGCTTTTCCCCGTGCCGCCCAGGGCGACAACGATAAACATGGGGCGGCTGGCGTCGGCCAGCCAATCATCCAATTCTTTTAGTTCAGCTTTGCGGCCAATGAAGTTGGCGGCGAGGTTGTAACGGCCGTGTTCATAAACACGCAATCCTGTTTTCAGTTCTGGGCGGCGGCGGTGGACGGCCGTGATGAGTTCGGGGAGACGGCCGTACCGTTCCATCCACTCTACCAAAGAAAGCGCTTGTTCATCCTTTGTGTCGCCAGACAGGTTTTCATACTCCACCCCCAAATCGGAGCAGAGCAGACGTAATCCTGCTTTGTTGAATTGCTCGGAAATTGTCTTCCGTAATTGGCTTAATGGTTGCTGTTTATCCATGACACTGTTTTCCTGGCCGCTTGTCGGAGAAGTTTGGATAGAACGCGGATGAACGCCGATTTTCAGGATTCACGCTGATTTTTCTGATTTGTATCCGCGAAAATCTGCGTCCTATTTTTTTCTTTTCCGACAGCCTCCTAGAGATGATTGGCTGGTTCAAATAGGCGATTTATGATCAAGATTGTAGTCAGAATAAAGGGAATCTGCAATTGGGTCCTTTCAGTGTTGAGTTTTTAACGGCCGTCTACGAAAACACAAAGTTAGCAAGAATGGAACAGCAAACATCAACTGCGTGTGTTACGATTCTTGTAAGTAACGCAAACTGTTACTAAAAGAGAGCGAGAAACATGACCAACCAACAAGAAACAAATTTAGATTATCAGCAGCGAATTAACCGGGTGTTGGTTTGTATTCAGAACCGCTTAGAGACGCCGCCAACGCTCAATGAACTGGCTGCGTTAGCTTCATTTTCGCCATACCATTTCCATCGCATTTTCACGGCCTACATGGGTGAATCATTAGCCGCTTATGTCCGTCGAGTACGGTTGGAACAGGCAGCCATGCAGCTGCTCCATTCACGCCAAGAGATTTTAGAGATTGCTTTTAATGTGGGATATGAAACGCAGGCTGCCTTTGGCAAGGCCTTCAAGAAACATTTTGGCGTGTCGCCATCGGCATACCGGCACACAAATGGTGGCTGCACGGCCGTTTCCATTCCCCAAAAATATAAGGAGATAAAAATGATGAAACCGAAAATCAAACAATTAGAGCCACAAACTGTCCTTTTTGCACGCAAAACGGGCGAGTACAGTCAGGCCGCCAGCGATGCCTGGGGCGTGTTGATGGGATACGCTTATTCTCACAAGCTCATGAAGAAAGAAACGCAGATGATTGGCATTTCGCATGACAGCCCGGATATTACAGACGGCCGACAATTACGTTACGATGCCTGTATGACTGTTCCCGAAGAGACGGATCCCGAAGGAGAAATTGGTAAACAAACGATTGCCGGCGGCAAATACGCCATCTTTTTGCACAAAGGGCCATATGAAAATTTCAGCCAAACCTACGACGCCATATTCAAAGATTGGCTGCCCGGCAGCGGGATGGAATTACGCAATGTGCCCACATTTGAGTTGTATTTGAACCGCGATCCACGCCGTACTAAACCGGAAAATTTGAAGACAGAAATTCATGTCCCTGTACAAGGAGCAAAATCATGAAAAAAGTAGCGCTAACGGCCGTTGCCATCCTCATATTGCTTGTTGCCGCGGCCGCTGTTTACTTCTGGTATAGGTCCAGCCAGCCGCTCTATAAACCGGGTATGGTGTCGGCCGCAGAAAATCTACGCGGGCCGCTCACGCCGCCAGCCCAAACCGGGGATGCGGAATTTTGGCAGGTTGAAGAGGATATTCAATTACACCATTTCGCGGCCGGAAACGGCCGTAACATCCTCATCATTCACGGCGGGCCGGGGCAACCGTTTACCCAGCCGTTGCCGGGACTGGAACCATTAACCAATGAATACCAATTCCACTATTACGATCAGCGTGGCAGCGGACAATCCTCCCGTCCCATTGATACCTTTTCCAGTAATAACTACTACGAAAATATGACCGTTCTGGATCAAACGCTCGGTCTGGGAGCGCAAATTGCTGATATTGAGCGCATTCGCCAGATTCTAGGCGAGGAGCAGCTTATTATTATCGGCCACTCTTTTGGCGGTTTTCTGGCGTCTCTGTATGCGGCCGAATTCCCGCAGCATGTAGAATCTCTAATTCTCATCGCGCCAGCCGATGTGTTGGTTATGCCCCAGGAAAGCGGCGGGCTGTTCGAGGAAGTTAGAAGGAAGTTACCGGAAAATATGCAGGCAGAGTATGACGCTTATCTGGATGAGTATCTGGATTTCGGCAATATTTTTAACAAATCAGAGGCTGATTTGGTACAGTTGAATAATCAATTTGCCCAATATTATGAAGCGGTGGCTGATGTGCCGGCGTTAGATCAAGAACAGGGAAAAGCAGGCGGCTGGATGACAATGGCGATCTATTTTAGTATAGGCAGCCGCCATGATTTCCGTGACGCTTTGCAAGTGGTAGACGCGCCCGTTTTAATCGTTCACGGCGCCAACGATATCCAAACGGAAGCTGCCAGCCGGATTTATGTGGACGCTTTTGCTAACGCAGATTTCCAGATCATTGAGGATGCGGGGCATTTCTCTTTTGTGGAACAACCGGAGGCTTTGGCAACGGCCGTTACCGATTTTTTGGCGCAAACGAAATAGGAATACCGGCTATGATGATTCTGGCGATTTACGGTCGCTGAACAAGCGCAGTAATCGTTTGCGGCCTTGTTGAATTTGAGGCGCCCGGATGCGCCAGGTTCCCACAATGCCATAGGGCAGGAATAGGACAATGACGATATAGACAACGCCCAGAAGGAAATTGGCCGTATCCCCAAACCATTTATCCAGGAAGAATTCAAGCAGACGGAAAACGGCCGCTCCCACAATGGCCCCACTTAACGTACCTACACCGCCAATCAAAATGATGAGTAAAGCAGCTACCGTCCAGCCCAAACCAGCCACGTTGGGGCTGACGATGGGTTGGTGAATGGTGTGTAAGAATCCGGCGTACACGGCCGTTAATGAAGACACTGCCAACACCATCATCTTGAACTGCCAGGTGTTATACCCCAGCATCTGCGCCCGATTTTCGTTCTCCCGCGTGGCTACACAGACCCTTCCTGTTGGCGAGTCCACAAAACGGCGGTAAATCAGATAGATGAAGAAGAGGGAAAAAAGCACAATGAGATAGAGGCGGAAGCGGGCATCATTTGTGTTCAATAATTCGGGCACAATCACTCCTTGTAACCCCACATCCGCCCCTGTCCAGGATTGCAACTCGCTGGACATGATGATGATTTGGAATACGGCCGCTAACCCCAACGTCACCAAAGCAAAGGTAATCCCCTGCACTCGCCACAGCATCACGCCAAACAGCAGCGCCAGCAGCAAGGCTACCGCTGCCAATCCCACAATCGTCAGGCCCAGATTCCATTCCAGGCTCTTAAAGGCGATACCTGTGAAATAGGCGCCACCGGCAAAAAACATAGCGTGTCCAAAGGAAAGGATGCCGGTAATGCCCAGCACCAGATCATAGCTCAGGGCAAAAATTGCCAGGATAAAAACCTCAATCAACAATCCCTGAAAAAACTTGGCGCTCCCCGATTCACTTGCCAGCACATCGGCTATGGATTGTCCATCGGCCAAAGCCATGATAAATGGCAACAATACCATTAAGGTCAGCAGCCCTAACAAACCTTTATTGGTTTTTACCCAGGTCGCAATTGTGTTTTGGTTGGTGGACGAAGTTGTAAGTGTGTTTTGCATAACTTTTTTGAGAGATTGGAGATTAAGAGATTTCCAATCTCCCACTCTCCTAATCTCCAATCTCCTAAGGAATGGGGATTTTATTAAACCCCGAACTTGTCATACCTGCGAAGGCAGGTATCCATCTTTTTAGTCGAGTGGATTCCCGCCTTCGCGGGAATGACAAATTAAAGTTCATGGGATTATTTAATCCTCATTCC
>JAAEOP010000360.1 GCA_024223125.1 Chloroflexota bacterium | reverse complement strand
TGAAGTGCCGGGCACCTGAATGGTTACTTTTTCAGTAGTAGCAGTTACAACATAATGCGTTTTAAGTGACTGTCACCTCAGCAGATATCAATAATTTGTTTGATGACGTGTATAAGGATGTAACCACGGCCGTTACCTCTAACGGTCGTAACTTCAAATCCTTCCTCCTCTTCCACATATTAAGGAAACGCTCGTTTTTAACTTGGCAAGATTGGTTCATTCTTTCGAGAGTGAACCAATCTGGAAGCTCAAAAGTTATTTACGGGCAAGCCCTAAGGATTGCAGCATGTTGTGTGGTACGGCCTCGTACCACACATTATGCCTGCCTGCTCAATTAACGGCGGAACAGTCGCCGCCGTAAACCGGAACGACGCAGATAGGCAATCTGGTTTGTCAGGCGGGACGGCCGAAATCCAAAGTGTCGTAGTACGGTATCTGTGTTTATCACTTCGGGCACAAAGAAACAATCTACAAAATATTGGCTCACCGGCGGCCGATACCACCACTGAAAAAATAAGCGAGACGACGGCCGCAAAAGTGTCATCGGCAGCGACACAGCCAATCTTTTACGGCCGCTAACAGCCAACAACCGCTGAACCAATTCCCGATAGTGCATCCGTTCTTCCCCCGCCACTGTTATCGTTTGGCCTTCATAACGGTCTGGATGTTGTAGCAAATAAACCAGACAGCGTGCAAAATCCTCTACCCACAACGGCTGCATAGGTGTCTTGCCGCCACCTGGCAACCAGACAAACGGCCAGCTCCATAAGGCCAAAGAGAGGATTATTTCTGTAAAGCGGTCATCACGGCCGTACAGTGTAGCCGAACGCAATATGGTATACGGAACCTCGCTTTGGTGTACCAGACGTTCCATCTCCCCCTTAGCCCGTAGCAAGCCGTGCATGGACAAAGGATTAGCCCCCAACCGGCTGACTACAATAAGATGTTTAATCTCAGCCCGACGACACTCATCCAGCAGCCGCTCTGTCCCATCTACATCCACCTGCTGCAAAATTCGGTTACGGCCGCGAGCTTCAGCGCCGGCCAGATGGACAACTAGGCCCACATCTTCCAGATGTTCGCGCAGTTTGATGTGGGTCACAAGACGGCCGTTATACGGCCGTGCATCCAACCCCTCCCGCGCCAGACAGGCCATTAAAGAGCGGCCGATAAAACCCGAAGCGCCTGTTACTAAAACCAACATACATTTATCATTTGTAAGCAGCCGGTCTCAACTCTGCAATATAGGGCAGTGTACGATGTTTGTCAGCATAATCCAGACCATAGCCCACCACCCACACATCGGGAATCTCAAAGCCCAGATAATCTACCAGGAAGGTATCTGTTTGCCGTTGTTTACGAACCAGAGCGCAGGTTTTTAATGAGGCCGGTTTACGGCCGTGCAGCGTTTCCACCAAATAATGCAAGGTTTGCCCACTATCTACAATATCTTCTACAATCAGCATATGCTCATCTTCAATCGGCTCCCGCAAATCTAACACCAGCCGCACCGCGCCGGATACGGATCCAGCTTCACCATAACTGGACACAGCCATAAAATCTACTACATGGGGAATTGTTAGTCGCCGTGCCAGGTCTGCCAAAAAGATGAAAGCTCCCTTCAACACACCAACCATGTACAAGCGTTCCACACCGGCATACTCGGCTGAAATCAGGTCGGCCAATATTTGCACATGCTCTTGAATTGTCTCCTCGGAAACCAATACTCGTGCCAAATCGGGATGTAATTTTGTCATGTTCTTTTCTCCATCAAAAGAGATTGAGAGATTGGAAATTGTAAGCTGCCTCCAATCTCCTAATCTCCAATCTCATCTTCCAACCCAACTGCCATCAAATACCCTCTGGCTCGTTCTGTAAGGGGATATTGATTGACAAGCTGCCAAAAACGACGGCCGTGATTCGCTTCTTGCAAATGGGCCAATTCGTGCATAATGACATACCTCTCCACCCAAAGCGGCATTGTTGCCAGCCGGTCGCTAATGCGAATGGTTCCCCGTGAAGGGGTACAACTGCCAAATCGTTTATTTTGGTTAGACACATAACGAACAGATTGCCAGGTAAGCTTATTGTCAAAAAATTCTCTGTTCAACTGTCGAGCTGCTTTTTCCAGATGGGTGTCTGAGCGGGGTGTCGGCCGCAATTTACGGGCTAATCTATGACGAAATTTCTCAATAACCGGCGTTAGCTCTTCATCGCTCATACTGGCCGGGGCACGCACTACTAACACCCCATTCTTCAACTCAGCGCTGATCGTTTTGCGCCGCTTGGCGCTGCGTATAACTTCTACCGGCCAATCGGCTTGGCTGTTTTTTGTAGATTTGGTCATCCGTTGCCCGTCGTCCGTCATCGGTCATCCGTTAAAGCCAACTTACGGTAACCACGATTCCAATACACCAATGGAGATTCATCGGGACGGGGAACGCTGCCTGCTTGTACTGCGCCAATGTAAATGGTGTGGGTTCCGGCCGTTACACGGTCGTGAATGGTACAATCTAACCAGGCCAGACAATTTTTCAGGATGGGGGCGCCCGTTACGGCCGTGTCCCACGCCCCCACCGCAAACCGATCCTCATCCTTAATCCAGGCAAAACGATTAGAAAGATCCGCTTGCTCTTGCGCCAAAATATTCACAGCAAAAACTGCGCCTTCCACCCCCAATATTTCATGTCCCAACCCCCGATGGTCAATCGCCACCAAAATCAGCGGCGGCTGGGGCGATACTGAAGCAAACGCTGATACCGTCAAGCCGTATGGTTCCGCATAGCCCGGCGCTTTAATGGTGACAATGGTAACGCCGGCCGGAAAATGGCGCAGCGCATCCCGAAAACTCTCTGATGAAAATGTCATATTTTCTCCTTGTGGCTGGTGGCTGGCGGTTAGTGGTTTGTACAAGCCACCAGCCACTAAACACTACCCACTCATTCTTAAAAATTGCCGCGCTATCTTTGCAATATCCGTCAAATCCACAATCTGGGCTGCCAGTTCGGCATGGCCTGGCCCCATTAAAATGGTGGGAACCGGATTGCGGGTGTGCTGGCGGTGGTCTTTGGCTTCAATATTACCATGATCGCTGCTGATAATTAGTAGTCCGGCCGACTCATCCCAAGCAGACATTAGTCCGCCCAGTGCGCCATCAATCATCTCTAAATGGGTGACGGCATCCGCCAACGGGCCGCGATGTCCGGCGCGGTCGCTGGGCCAATGTTCAAAAAAGCTAAAGTGATAGTGGCGGGCAATACGAGCAATTTGCTGTCCGGCCGCACCCAGGGTGAGAATGGGAATATCGGTGATGCCTAGAAAATTGTGCCAGCCTTGCCCGGTAAAGTCAGGGCTGACAGCACGGCCGTCACGCAAATCGGCCGATGTCATCAAATTCAATCCGGCATGGACGGCCGCTTCCGGCACGGCCGAATAAAGCCGTTTGCCACTGTTGACTGCATCAAAATATCCTTTTGGATAGGGAGTAAGCAGCGCCGCCTGCCCGCCCGCTGCCACCACTTCGGAAAACAATGTGCCCTGATGAATCTGTTCGCGCACGGCCGCATTCGGTTTTGGCCCATAATGTTCGCCCACCAATTGGGGCACATTACGCCCGGTTAAGATGGCGGCCTGGTTGGTAGCGCTTTGTGGCCGTCCTTCTATGCCTAAATTGGGGTCGGTGGGGATGAAGCTGGCGCGGTTGGTGGTTATACGGCCGTGACCGCGCACAAACCAGCCCTCGCCCAACAACGCTCTCAGGTGGGGCATACGCGCCGTCATAAACGGGTTGGTTTCAGAATCAGCCTCGCCCAGACCAACACCATCCATAAAAAAAAGATGGACGTATCTGGAGATTGGGGGGGTCATTTAGAGATTAGGAGATTGAGAGATTGGAGATTTGTTAATCTCCAATCTCTCAATCTCTTCATTCAATATCACTGAGGGCATTGATTTGCTCATTGATTTCATCAGGGTTAAGGCTGCCGCTGCTGCGCCATATTTCATTTCCCTGTTCGTCAAACAAGATGAAGGTGGGAGTATAGCGGAAATTGAGTTCAGTTAACAACGGCCGTGCCGCCGGCTCCTGTACATTCAAAAGCAGTACGTTTACAGTCTCGCCCCACTCATCTTCTAACCCATCCACGATGGGTTTGGCCTGGCGGCAAGCCGCTCAATAATCGGAGTATAGTTCCAGGAAAAAGGGACGGCCGTCGTTAGCCGCTATTGTTTGTTTGACGGTCACGACCGTACTCCCCTCATGTACTGGTTGAAAAAGCAGCAGTCCACCAAAAAGCAGCGCCCCAATTCCCACCAGCGCTCCCGCTCGCCGCCGTGTCTTGGGCAAAAACCTTAGAATCACAGCCAGAATTCCCAGGCCGAGTATAATGTACAAGAATATGGCTGAATTTTGATTAAGTATGGCTATCATAATCATGAGTGTAGCCACACAATGGTAGCTGAGCAACAAAAATATTATCCGCCAACTTATGAACGACGAAAATCTGATTATCATCAACGACAACTTAAAAATACCGCTGGCCGAAATTCAGTTTCGCTTCTCGACCAGCAGCGGTCCTGGTGGGCAACACGTTAATAAAACCGCCAGTAAAGCCACGTTGCTTTTCAACATCACCCATTCACCCAGCCTGACAGACAATCAACGGATACTCATTCAGAAAAAACTGGCGCATTGGGTTGATAATCAGGGGAATTTACAGATCAGCGTTCAGGAGTCGCGCAGCCAATACCGTAACCGGAAATTGGCAATCGGCCGTTTACAAAAATTATTAGCCCAAGCCCTCAAGAAGCCAAAACGCCGCAAAAAGAGTAGACCTAGCAAAGCGGCCAAAGAAAAACGGCTGCGAAAAAAACGCCATCAAAGCGAGAAAAAACGCCGCCGTCGGGAACGGCCAGATTATTAAATCTACAACACCACGCCCGTCGGGTCTTGCCCGGCATCCAACATTGCCTGGCGCACATTTACCCGGCTTAACAAAGCCAGCCCCACCACAAAAAAGATAATCAATGACACAATGGCAATCCGCTGCGAACCGGTAATTTGCACGGCCGCTGCAAACGCCAACGGCCCCAACCAGGAAGTACCCCGCTCGCTAATCTCATAGAATCCAAAAAATTCCGATTCTTGACTGTCAGGAATCATCTGGGAAAAGAGCGACCGGCTCAACGCCTGCGACCCGCCTAACACCATCGCTATACACACACCCAGTACATACAACTGCGTAATGGTCGTTAACCACAGATAGGCATAAATAACGACACCTGACCAAACAACCAGACTAAGCATAATGGCTCTTCTAGCTCCGATGCGTTTGGCCAAAAAGCCAAACCCCAACGCGCCAAAAAAGGCCAAGAATTGAATCATCAACACCAGTAACAATAATGTCGTGTTATCAGCGCCCAACTCATCGGCCGCAAACAAAGTTGATACCACAATCACCGTTTGAATACCGTCATTGTAAATGAGATAGGCAATGAGATATTGCAATGTTTTAGGATATTTGCGCCACAAGTCACCCAGAGTATGCCATATTTGTTTGAGACCATGCGTTAACAATTTGCTACCTTCAGGCAGAGCGCGGGCCGCTTCCCGCTGCTTCAACCGTTTTTGCGGAAACAGAAAGGTAAAAGCAAGCCACCACACACCGGCGCTGGCCAGACTGATGCGTACTGCCAAAGCTGTGTCGGTCAGAAAATTGATGAGTATTAGATTGACCAATAGCAGCACACCGCCACCCAAATAACCAAATGCAAATCCGCGCGAGCTAACACTGTCCCGCGTGTCTGGGGAAGCGATGTCAGGTAGAAAGGCGTTGTAAAAAACGATGGCGGCGCCAAAACAGAGATTGGCAACAATGGCAATGACGGCCGCCATAAAAATAGCCCCGTTTGTACCCAACACCGGCATATCGGCCTGTACGGCAAACAAGAAGATGGTACTGGCTGCGCCAATGTAAGCGAAGGTAAGCAGCATTTTCTTTTTCAGATGGGTATAGTCCGCTACTGTGCCCAACAACGGCAAAAAGATGACTTGCAGCGCCACAGACAATGAGGCGGCAAAGGGGAAAATAGCGGCCGGTTCAATCACAATACCAAAAAAGGTAACTGGCGTTTCGCTAGATTGAGCCAACGCAAAAATATAGGGGCCTAGCAAAGCCGTGACAACGGTGGTGCTAAAGGCAGAGTTGGCCCAGTCATACATGACCCAACCGTTAATTTCGCGTTTGTCGTTCATTCTGTTTCCCTCCGTAACTTGATGTTGATCAAAAAAGGACGAAGCGCCACTTTTGGTCTTCGTCCTTATGTTTGTGGGGTAATGTCGGGGTATTTTGTCGCCATGTGGGTATTATGCCTGTCACGGCCGTAATCAGCAATGAATGAGGGTTCACTCATAAATAATTTTGGAATTCCCAGATTGGTTCAATCTTCAAGATTGAACCAATCGTACCAAGTGAATTCCCGGCAACTTAATCTAGAAATTCTTGGGGTTGCAACAGTAAATTCAAACAAGGATCATAACCTTCACCCAAGATAACCCGGTAATCATATTCAAAATCGGGGTCATTGACCTGTTGAATTTGGGAGCGCCGCCGGTCAAAAATCCAGCTTATCAGCCAATCATACGAATCTTTGAAATTGGGGTGGAAATATTCAAGCTGGGTCACAGTTTCCGTTTGCAATGTCTCTGCGATAATGGGCACAAACCCATACCAGGCCAGATTATCGGCCGCCAGCAAAGCCAGGTCGGGGTTACCGCTGGCGTTAACAATTTCCACAGTGACGGGCGGCCGGCTGGCGCGGTTGAGAGCTGGGGCGCGGTATAAACGGCTAAATGTCTCTCCATAATTGCCTTCGCCATCCCAAATGGGAAGCTGTACTTGCGCCCCGCCCGGTGTTACCCACGATTGGGTTCCTCTGGCTAGATACAGGTTTTGTACCCCATTTTGGCGCACGGCCGAAGCCAACGTTACAAACTGCAAAAACCGGCCAATGTCCAAATCTGTCTCCACCGTATTTTTGTAGGTGTTCCACAAAGTAGGCGCTTCGGAAATCAGGTTCAGGTCTACCCCCTGGTTAAGCATGGCCCGTAGAAGCTGCTGCTGACGACGGCCGCGATCAAAATCATTGGTAGATCGGCGCGAACGCGCATACCACAATGCCATATCCCCATCCATATGATGAACGCCCGGTTCTAGGGCAAATTGGGCCCAGTTTTCTTCTACTAGAGGATCGAGTTCAGGAGAGATAAGCCGCCAATCTTGCAAACGACAACTGACAGCAATGTCTACACCGCCCATGGCGTCTACGGCCGTTTCAAACCCATCAAAATCAATTTCGGCATAATAATGAATGGGTATGCCAAAGTTATAAAGAATCGTTTGCCGCAGTTGGTCTACGCCGCCTAAACCGATGGCTGTGTTCAAGCGGCTCATAATTTTGCCGGGATGATATACATACAAATCGCGCGGTAGGGAGATCATGGAGGCGATTTGTTTGTCCTGGTTAATGGAGACAATGATCATCGAATCGGTCCGTTTGTGGTCGCCGGTCAGGGGGGTATCGCTGCCCAACAGCAGCACGTTGGTAATTTCACGCGGGGTTTCAAAGGTGGGTACAGGGGAAGGCACGGCCGTGACCGGTGTGGGTACGCCTTCCAAAAAGTTTGTCGGCGCGGCCGTCTCTGACAAAGTAGGGACCACCTGCGGCTTAAAAGTAGGCGTGGGTGACGGGGTAAGAGTTTGCGTGGACGTCCAGGTAGGAGACGGGGTTTGTGATGGTGTTGGACTAGGGCCGGCCGTAGCCGATTCATCAGGAGTGGCGGTGGGTGCGGCTTCACGGATTGGTGTTTCGGGCGCCGGTTCGGTTTCCACAGGATCGGCCGTTTGTACGGGTAATTGGGCTACGGCCGTTGGTTCTACTATGGGAAACGGCGTCGGAGCTGTATCTGTGCAACTTACCACCAGGGCGCATACAACCAGCAATAACAAAGGGGTTGAACGGAAAAGATATTTTCGGGTCACAATGTTAATCCAGTGTTGTTAGAGTTTCTCCCCAAAGAGGTACTCCATTTTAATGAAAAAGAGGTAACCAATGACGAGGATGATAACGGCCGTGACAAACGTCCGCAGCAGCAATAATGGATCCATTGACACCGGGCCGCTACTCTTAACATTCCCCCACAGCACTGTGCGATAACTATCTACAATTGAGGCCATCGGGTTCAACCAGCGCATCCAGCGAGCCGGGTTAATACCAATTCCCATCAACTCCGCGTACTCTGAAAAACGTTCATACGGATAGAAAATGGGCGTCATGAAAAACCAGGCCAACATGGCAACTTCCAAAATCATCATCGTATCTCGGTAAAATGCCTGGAGTGTGGCAAAGATAAACATCAATCCCAACATAAACACAATCTGCGTTAATAGAATAAAAGGAACCCACAGCGCATGAACTGTCAGACCAATGCCAAACAGATATAACAAAATGATCAACACCAGAAGAGCAAAAGCAAAATTCACCAACATAGACAACATCCTGCTGGCGGGCAGTAAGACACGCGGAAAATAGACCTTTTTGATAAGGGGAGCGTTGCTGGTAATAGAAACTGTTCCCCCTACGATAGACCCGGCCAACAACTGCCAGGGAATCAGAGCCACCAATATAAAAATAGGATATTGGCGAATCTGGTTCCCACCAAACAGCACGGTAAACAAAACGGTGTAGACAACCATCATCAGCAGCGGGTTGAGCAAACTCCACAAGACACCCAGAATGGAATTTTTGTAGCGCACTTTTAAATCGCGTACAACTAGGTTACGCAGCAGGTACCGGTAACGAAAAATTTCGCGGATTTTTCCCCAATGGGTTTGCAGAGCATCAGTATCAAATGTTTCAGGAGAATGGGTCAGGTTTGTACTCATAGACGGGCGGCATTATAGCGTAAAAACAGCCGTTTGCAGAATTATAGGTAACCATTCAGGTGCCCGGCACTTCATTACCAAGTCTACTGGAGTAGCACACTCGTTTATAAGTGCCGGGCACCTTGGGGGATAAAGAATTTGTGTTTCGGGAATTGGATTTCCCGAAACGTGACCCCAAATCATTTTCTGAATGTCTATAGAAGAACAGAAAACCTGATTTGCTGGTTTTTGACATTCGCTGATTGAATGTTTACAATCCGGCAGGGATAAATTTGCTGTCCCATCTTTATGGCTACCATCTATCGTTATGAATAGAAATCCGTAACTACTAAGCCTCTCTAGAGACCTGCGAGGTTTTGATACGTTATCTACTTGATTTATGTCTGGTAGAAACCTCGCAGGTCTTGGTAGTTACGAAGAAAATCCAACTATTCGTTTTGAAAATGCAAACACATGACCTCAACACCCCATGTCGCCATTTGCATACTCAACTGGAACGGGAAACCCTTGCTGGAGCGGTATCTGCCCCACTTATTCACCCTGGATTATCCAGACTACCAGATTTACGTTGTCGATAACGGGTCAGACGACAACTCCGTAGCTTATCTCCACAGCCTGCCGGCCGTCCATCTCATCCTCCTGAAAAAAAATATGGGTTTTGGGCCAGCGTACAATCAGGCCATACCAGAAATTGAAGCCGACATCTACGTTCTGCTCAACAACGATGTCGAAGTCCGCCCGGATTGGCTTTCCCGGCTGGTAGCCCCCCTCATTAACGACGCGCAAATTGGCGTCACCGGCTCCAAACTGTATTTTGGCGATGGGCAAACCTTGCAACACGCTGGAGCAGACCTGCAATACCCCAGAGCAAACGGCCGTCACCGATTTTATCGCGAAACAGACGTCGGGCAGGCCGACAAGCAGTGTGACGTGGGCTACGTCACCGGAGCCGCCATGGCCATCCACCGACGCGTACTAGCTGACATCGGCCTGTTCGATCCAGAATTTGCCCCTTTCTATTATGAAGAAGTTGATTTTTGCCGCCGGACACAGCAGGCAGGATTTCGCGTGGTCTACGTGCCAGATTCTGTAGCCCTGCACCACGAATCCGTCTCCATGCGCAAAAATCACGCCGCCATGTTCCATTATTTGCAGCGAAACCGACTCTACTACATCCTCAAACATGACACGCCAGCCCAATTTCTGGATGCTTTTGTTCCCGCCGAAAAAGCATACCTGCCCAACTTCACACCGGAACAGCGGCAAATCATGCACACCGTCTACCTTGAGACAGCGCTGAAACTGCCCCCCCTTCAAAGCCGCTCCAATGTGAACCGAACCCGGCCCGCTTATGTATCCGCACTGTTCGATTTGGCAGAAACGGCCGTTTCCCCACCGCCGCTCCCAGAACCGGCGCCCCTCCAGGAATTCACCTTCCCTACTGGAGCCGGCCTGCTGCGGCAAGTATGGTTCAGCGTAGGCGGCAAATGGGCCGCGCGCCATCTCATCCAGCAACAAAACCAGCTCAACCGACATATCTTCCGACAAATTAAATACCTCACGGCCGCAGAACACACAAGCGCCGCTGAAACCAGCCTGTTAACTGGTGAACTCACCCGCACAAATCTGCGCCTGGCCCAAACCATTGAAACCCTGACCGACGAGATCGACGGCCTTCACGCCCGCCTGGAAAAACTGGAAGCCCAGAAGGAAGCAGGCGAATGACATCTGAGCGTCCCCCCCATTCACTCAAAGAACTCGCCACCGTCCAGGAACGGCCGTTCACCTCCCACACTCCCCTCATTGGCCCCCTCATCGTCCGCTTCCGCACTCTCTGGAACAGCGTCGCCGCCAAATGGTATGTGCGCCCTTTGCTCGCCCAGCAAAACAAATTTAACCGCCAGACCGCCAACATTATCAAAGAACAAACGGAATGGCAGATTGCCCAGGATCGGGAACATGCCTCCCTGACCCGCGAAGTCGCCCGTCTGACTACCCAAATCATTTACCTCAACCAGCAGCTAGACCAACTGCACGCCAGAGTAGAGCAGCTGGAAAACAAGCAGTTCTGAATATGATGTTCAGCGCCCTAGCCCTCGCCACCCTCTTCATCGCCTGCCTGATATTGGGCAGCCTGGCCCTACTCAGCCTGTTGGAAACAAACGGCCGTTTCCAGGGCGACTGGCTGGCGTGGGGCATGGCAGCCTTCACATTGGGCGCCTTTCTCATTGGCTGGACAGCCTTCGTCCTGACCGAACTCGGTTGGTTCAGTCTCGGCGCAGTTGGAGGCGTCTGGCTGGCGCTGCTGGCGGGACTATTCGTCCTCTGGCAGCAGCGGGGGCGGGAACACCCCCGCTTTGCCCCCGTCATCCCGGCGCTGGCCCCCCGGCCCCCCGTCTTTCCCCGGCTAGAAAACGCCCGTTGGCTGGAAGGCATACTGCTGTTGCTGTGGGCTGTTGCCGCTCTCTGGCTTTTTTTTCGCCCCCACCAATTTATCAAAGGCGCCGCCGATGCCGGTATCTATGTCAACCTTGCCGCCGAAATCGCCCAAAACGGGCGTCTCGCCCTCCACGATGATCTGCTTGCCGGTATGCCCGTTGCGCTCATCCCGCTCTTTTTGCGCGAACTCGGCTCCAACAGCGTCGCTCCCGCCTACATCTTCCCCGCTTTCTACCTCATGGAACCAGCCACCGGTGACATCACCCCCCAGTTCTATCATTTGCATCCTGTCTGGCAGGCGCTCGCCTACGCTCTGACCGGCGGCGGCGTACTGCCTGCCTCCACTTCCGCGCTGGCGCTCACCGGCTTGTGGGCCGCGCTGGGCGCGTTGGCGATTTACCTGCTCGCCCGCAGCCTGTTCGGCTGGCCGCTGGCGCTGCTGGCGCTGGCCGGCATCTCCCTCAACGCCCTGCAAATCTGGTTCGCCCGCTACCCTACCACCGAGGCGCTCAGCCAGTTTCTGCTGTGGACGGGACTGTGGGCGGTGGGCAACTGGTTGGGCAGCGACAAACCGGCCCGCCTCTGGGCGCTGTTGGCCGGACTCGGCTTCGGGCAGTTTTTCCTGGTGCGCATCGACACGGCCGTTATCGTTCCCATTTTGACCCTGCTGATTCTCTGGCTGTGGCTGAGCGCCGCCCCTCTAACCGACAAACGTTGGTTTTTACTGCCGCTCATCCTGCTGGCAGCCCACTCCCTGCTGCATGGCTACTGGCTGAGCCGCCCCTATTTCCTAGATTTATACGGCTTCGGTTTTCGCCTCTTGCGCGCGCGTTGGCTGATTCCTCTGGGCGGCATACTACTAGGGCTGGCAGCGCTCTGGATTCTCTACCACTTTCGCGGGCGCTACGGCCGTTTACAAAAATACAAACGGCCGTTTCTCATCCTCCTCATCACACTTTTTGCGACCTGGATCAGCTATAATTGGTTCTTCCGCCCCTACACAGAAAGCGCCGCGGCCTGGCACGACCCTTTCAGCGCCAACGCCATCCCCATTCTCAACCACGAAAACCTGCTCCGGTTAGGTTGGTACCTTTCCCCGGCGGGCATCTGGCTGGGCGTAACCGGCGTCTGCGTACTGATCTGGCGGGTCAACCGGCGCACGGCCGTTCTCCTGAGCGTTGCTCTCCTCTTCACCCTCCTCTTCATCACCAACATCCGCGCCAACCCGCAGCAAATCTACGCCATGCGCCGCTACGTTGTCGCCGCCATGCCCCTACTGGCGTTGGGCGCAGTCGCCCTGTTCAACCAGATACTCGGCTACCGCAAACGGTGGCTTACCGGGCTGACAGCGCTGCTGGCGGTCGGCTGGCTCGCCGGATTCCTCTGGTCGGCACGCGGCTTCATCACACAGGTCGATTACCGCGCCTTGCCCGCCCAGTTGAGCGCCATTGACAAGCAGTTAGCCGAAAATGCCATTTTGCTCTTTAACGACCAATCCCCCATCAGCCAGGGGGATTTGTGGGGCACGCCGATGCGCTTTTTATACGGACATAAGGTGTTGAGCCTGCGGAACCCCACGCCGGAGCGGGAAGCGTTTCTCGATGCCGAAATCAGCCGTTGGCAAGACAACGGGTACACAGTTTACTGGCTCGACACCCCCGCCGGGCAGCCCGACTACCGGCCGTCCAGCACATTGATGCCCCTTTCTGCATACACCATCACCGCCGAGGCGCTGGAACGCAGCTACGAGCGCAAACCGGCGCAAATCACCATCGAAAACTGGAGCGGAATCCTCTACCAGGTGAAGGCTGCGCCATGAAAATCGCCCACGTCTCTCCCCTGCCACCGCAGCCAACCGGCATTGCTGCCTACTGCGCCCGCCTACTCCCCCATCTGGCTGAAGTAGTGGAGTTGGATCTGTTCAGCGCGCCGGGAACGGCCGTTCCCGGATTCCTCAGCCACGATTTAGCCGACCTGCCCGCCAAACGGCTGGCCTACGACCTCATCCTCTATCACATGGGCAACCACCCCGCCTATCATGCCGCCATCTACGACATGGCCATCCGCTATCCCGGCGTGGCGGCGCTGCACGAAGTGAATCTCCACACCTTCTTTGCCGCCTCGCCGCCCCCGGCCTACGTTCGTGAAATGGGCTTCGCCGCCGGGCCGGATGGCGTGGCGCAGGCGCGGCGGGTGTTGCTGAACGGGGCGCCGCCGCCCATTGCCGCCTTTCCCCTGGTGGAACGGCTCTGGCAAACCAGCCTGGGCGTCATCGTCCATACGGAAGCCGCCCACAACATGCTGGCCTCTCTGCCGGACAAACGGCTGTTAATCACCATTCCCCTCGCCGCCAACCTGCCCGCAGCCCGACCACTCCCCCGCCCGAAAGCCATCGGCCACCTGCCGCCCGATACCCTACTGCTGGGCGCATTCGGCCACCTTGCTCCTAGCAAGCGCCTCGACGTGCTGCTCCGCGCCCTGGCCGAAATCCGCACCACCGCACTGCCGTTCCGCTGCCTGCTGGTCGGTCAGCCGGTTCCCGGCTACGATATTTCGGCTCTCATTGTCCAGCTCGGCCTGTCCGATCTTATCATCCAGACTGGTTACACAGAATCAACCGCTTACGAAGCCTATTTGCAGCATATCAACATCGGCGTCAACCTGCGTACCGCTTCTACTGGCGGCGAAATGTCTGCCAGCCTGTTGGACCTGATGGCGCGGGGCAAACCCTGCCTCGTCTCCGACGTCGATGGCTTCCGGGAGCTGCCAGAAACGGCCGTCTGCAAAATCCCACAGGATGAGACAGAAATCAACCAATTGTCCCGCGCGCTGCTTGCCCTCATGCAACATCCAGCTCGACGTCGCCAACTCGGCCAAAACGCCCGCCGTCACATTGAAATATACTGCGCCTTCCCCCAGATTGCCCGCCGGATCGGAGATTTTTTGCACCACTGCCGGCAAACGGCCCTCACCGGAGACCCCACATAATGAGCGCCGCCCACATGCCGCCCGCCGTCTCCGTGCTAGCGCTGAGCTATAACAGCCGTAAGCATCTGCCGACTAACCTGGACTCACTGCTGGCGCTCGACTACCCGCCCGACAAACTAGAAATCATTTTGGTGGACAACGCCTCCAGCGACGGCTCTGCGGATTGGACGCGCCAAACCTACCCCGCCGTCCGCGTGGTGGAAACAGGCGCAAACCTCGGTTTTGCCGGAGGCAATAACGCCGGAGCAAAAATTGCCAGCCGCCCCTGGCTCGCCATCCTGAACCCCGACACCCGCGTTACCCCCGGCTGGCTTCGCGCTCTGACTGCGCCGCTCGCCGCCCACCCGGAAGCGGTCTGCATCGCTTCCAAAATGCTTGCCTGGGATGGGGAAAGCATTGATTTTGCCGACGCTGCCGTCAATTTTATGGGCTGGGGTTGCCAGCCGGGGTTGGGTAGCCGCCAACTGGATGATTTCAACGAAGCGAAGGAACTGCTGTTTGCCTGCGGCGGCGCAATGCTCATTCGCCGGGATGTATTTTTGGAGATGGGTGGCTTTGATGAGGCGTATATGGCCTTTTTTGAGGACGTAGATTTGGGCTGGCGGCTCTGGCTGCGCGGCTACTGCGTTCGCTTTGCCCCAGAAGCGGTAGTCTACCATCGGCATCATGGCTCCTGGGATGGGGTGGCGTCGCCGCGCATCTGGCTGCTGGCGGAGCGCAATACCCTGTTTACCATCATCAAAAATTATGACGACGATCATCTAGCCCGCGTGTTGCCGGCGGCGCTGCTGCTGCTGTTGCAGCGAAGTTGGCTGGATGTCAATGCGGACCCGGCTGTTTTCCAGACGCTGTCCGCGCCGGACGAGGCACTGTTTGGTTGGCGGTATTATACGGGACAGGCGGCTGATCTGGCACGCCGGGGGGAATGGCGAGCATTGTGGCAGCGTGCCCACGAAGAAATCCGCCGCCGCCGTCGGTCCGTCCAGCCAACTGCCCCGAAGAAACGGCCGTCGCCCACTCCGGAAGACGGCCGTTACCCGGTTTTGGCGGTTTGTCTGAGCAGGCTGTTGGCGGGGCAGGCGGCGCTGGAGCAATGGGTGGCGCTGAGCGAGAAGCGGCAGCAGATTCAGGCGTCCCGCGTCCGTGCGGACGCGGAGGTGTTTCCGCTGTTTCGCTGGGAACTGGTCTCGAATTTTGGCGATGAGCGCTTTATCCGGGC
>JAAEOP010000359.1 GCA_024223125.1 Chloroflexota bacterium | reverse complement strand
GTAAAGATGGCCGGAACGCGCTCGCGTAAAATTGGAGATTTCCCCTGCTACTTCCACATCTTGCAAGCGGTAATCAATCTCAAACAGTTCCCGAATATATTGCGTCAGGTCACTGACCGACCACGCCGATGATAAAAAGTTGTCACTACGTATAAAAGACATCGTCACTCGCTACTTGCCGCTCAACCTGCATTTCTGAATTGTTGGAGCGGCCGTTGCATTCTACCACCAAAACCTCTCTCATTCATTTTCACTTTCTATAACCCAGCAGTTCTTTTAGCTTGTCTTTGTCATGGTTCCAAGGATCGGCGATTTTGCCTCCAAGAATTGCTTCAATTGATTCCACATCATTACGATATTGCAAGGGAATTATATTTAGAGAAAGCCCTTCACTTGTATCATGCTTGAGTGCTTTGATTGGTTTTATGAACATTCGCGCCCCAGGCCCTGTATCAATCCAACTTTCAAGACTGATACGTATATCGCCAAATGGATGGCCGATAATTACGTCAACGTTTTGTAACTGTACAGGTGCGACGCACTTTTCCCAGAGTAATGTCAATGCCGCTGCTCTTTGCAAGTGCGTCGCACCTCTGGAAGCTGAATAGTTACAACGTTTTTAGGTATTCCAACATTCATTATAAATCCTTCTAACCAAGACTTACCTAATTATTCATAATTTTCATGTGGATCAATGGCTTCATGAGCATCGTATGGAAAAAGACAGTTCATGAGATTTCTGTAAAATATACTCAGTAAACCGTCAATCGCTATAGCTTGTTCGCACATATACGGGCAGTGACTTTGAAAATAATTTGCAGATTGCTTGTGCCACGATAGCCGGATTGGATGTTATCATCACTCATAATCCTTCTGATTTTCAGACGGCCGCTATACCAATTCTCACACCTCAACAAGCTGTCAACCAGCTTCACAATTCATAATTCCTTCAAGACGAAAAATCCAGAACCCAGCGAAACAGGTTGATCACCAACAACAGCGCCCCTTCCCAACGCGCCAGCCAATACGCATCAGAATCACTACAAAAATCACCATGCCGCTTAAAACCAGCAAACTACTCAAACCGGCTGAATCCACTAATAAAGCGGCCCCATAAGCCAGGGCAAAAACAGACACAATGATGATGACAATGTTGGCTAATAACATACTTTTCCTATCTTAATTTGTGAGTCAGGTTTTATGTCAGTGGGTAGGCTGGCGCAGCATGGAACGTTCGTAAATAAAATCAAACGTCGATTTCCAGACGATTTCATGCACGGGGTCAAACGGCCGCATCAATTCATGCCCTGCCTCTGGAAATTCACGAATCTGTTTATCGGGGCCAGGCAGCGTAGCAAATAATTTTTCGATACTGCCGACTTTAACGGCCGGATCACTGCCGCCGTGAAAGATGATGTTGGGGATAGTGAATGTGGGCCATAGGATACGGCCGTATTCAATCATCTTCAACATTTCTACCAAAGAAGCGGTAGGGATACGGGAAAGCATTGGCAGTTGTTTTTGCACATCCGGGTCATCTAAATCCAGCGTAGGGTCAAAATCATGTACCCGCTCACGCACCAGTCGTTTAAGACTTTTACTAGGCATTTTGGCCGGGTAAAACCAGGTCATAAAAAAGCGCAGAATCTTCATTAAGTTTAATCGGTTGTCAGGAGCGATAAAGACAGGAGTCAGCATAATCATACCCTGAATATCGGGGGTTTTCTGCGCCAACCGCGCGCCCAATACACAACCCATCGAATGTCCCATTAAAAAGATTTCATCAGCCAGCTCGCGAATTTTAGCCAATCCTTCTTCAGATGCGGCAATCCAATCTTGTCGGCCGTAGCCCTGCAACTTATCAGGATGATGACCATGTCCAGGCAGCAGAGGACAATGAACGGTGACGCCATGTTCGGCCAAGTATTTAGCCATCGGGTGTGAACTTAACGGACTGCCCATGTAACCATGCAGCATAAGAATACCCACACGGCCGTTTTTCTTCTTATTAGTAGTAGATGCAACTTCTGTATATGGTTGGCGTTTCTCAGGAACCGGGTAATCAGGTATAAATGGCATATTAACTCATCCAAATGCAAGCAGTAACTTGGCTGTTTTTTTGACGGAAGTATATAAAGAAGGAACGTCAGTGGCAAACTGGCTGAAACAACGGTAAGTCTGCAAGTAATCAGATTGTCAACAATTACGCGATTGATTCAAATAATGGAGAGGATTTTTTTATGCCCTGGATTAAAACAGTTTCTCTGGAAGAAGCCAGAGGATTTTTGCGAAAAGAATATGAGACCGCGTTAAAGCGAGCCGGCCGTATCTGGCACATTGTTAGCATTATGAGCCAGAACCCACGGGCGATGAAAAGTTCGATGGACTTTTATGGGGCGATTATGGTCGGCCGTTCGCCCCTAAGTCGCAGCCAACGGGAAATGTTGGCAGTCGTGGTATCGTCTGTCAACCACTGCCTTTATTGAATTCGGGCACACGCCCACGACCTCCGGGCTGAGGTCGGCAATGATTGGCAGTTAACCACTGAACAAGCCGCTGATGAGATGGTGCATCTTATTGCCTCCGATTGGCGGCAGGCTCCGCTGACAGCCGTAGACCACGCCCTCTGTGCCTACGCTGAAAAATTAACCCGCACACCCACAGAAATGTCAGAAGATGATTTAGAAACTCTGCGCCAGTATGGTTTGGATGATCGGGCCATTCATGACGCTACACAGGTGATTAGCTACTTCAATTACATTAACCGCGTAGCCGATGCGTTGGGCGTGGAACCGGAAGATTTTATACGGCCGTGGGAACAAACAGCCAACAAGTGAACGAAATAATCGCTTTACTGCTTCAAGCTGTTAGTATCACACTGGTAGATATAGATAATGCCATGTACTCAACTGGGCAGCTCACTCTGCTGTCGTCGCACCGCCGTCTGGTACTCATCCTTAGTCTGGCGCTTGAACTGCTAGGGCGTTTGGGCTTGCTTTGGCTATTTGCCGTTTTAACCAGTGAACGGGAACCGCTGTTTACACTGTTTGGCATCAAATTCACCATTGAAAGTATCTCTCTATTTGCCGCTGGACTGTATTTGCTCGTCAGTAATGCCAGGGAATTAACTCATACCCTTCACCAAAAAGCAGACGACACCCAAAATGCAGAAATCACATCGCAGACGGTTTCAATACACCTGTTGTTGGAAATGGGGTTGGTATTAACGGTTATGTCCGTGGATACGGTATTGGTGGTGATGAATTTGACAACGGCCGCACCGCTCATACTCTTCTTTCTTCTATTTTCGGCCGGTTTGCGTCTGTTATTTGTAGATAAGCTCATCTATTTTGTAGACAAGTATCCCGCCGTTCAAGTTTTTATTCTAGTCCTGCTCATTCTCATCGGCAGCGAACTAATTGTGCAGGCAATGGGTCTGGACAATGAACTAATTTTCAACGTCTTATTACTCATGGCCACATCCATCTTTATTGTATATCAAAGACGAAAGGCACATCAGGCTAGAGGGTGACGACCATACTATTAAAGCCTGCCTAATCTACCTTGACCCCCCCTTACCCCAATGCTACCATTGCCCGAATTTAAGGCGATTACACACCACGATCGACAAAAAATTACCGATCCTGCCAGAAAATAAAAGGTGTTGAAAATCTTGTAAACACAGATAGGAAAAAACACTGATGGCTTTTACTTTTTATCCGTGTTCCCTCCAATCCGTGTTTACGCCCTTTGACGAAGATATTTACTAGACAATGATTATTAAACAGCCACCCCCTCGCCATCCTCGCCGTGGGCCATCCTGCCTACTGATACTTTTTGTCATTTTTGGGGTGGGCGTGGCCATGTTTGTCATCCAAAATGCAGAAGAGGTACGGGATGTGATTGTCCCCACGCCAACCCCTGAACCGACCCGTTCAGCTATTGAATATGCCCTGTTAGCTGAGATTAGCCAGGAAGAAGGAGAGCTTTTTGAAGCCTTAAGCTACTACGCCGAAGCAGTACGGCTGGACGCTACCAAACCAGAAATTTATATCCGCTACATCAATTTGCTCATAACTACCGGCAATGCCGAAGAAGCGCTGGCTCGTGGTGAAGAAGCAGTTGTGCTGGCTCCAGATAATGATCGCGTTTGGACGGCCGTAGCGGCTGCATATATAGCCAATGGCGACCGGCTACTCGATGCTGGTGATCCCAATGGTGCAAACCTGGAATATGCCCAGGCCGTACAGTCAGCCGAAAGAGCTATAGACTTAAACCCGGAAAATGCAACCGCATACGCCTACATTGCCGGGGGTCTGGTTTCACAAGCAAACCCAGAACTGTACCAACAAGCCCAACTTCAAGCCGAAGAAGCAATCACCCGTGATCCCAATGATCCCATTGCCCGCTACTTTATGGGGCAGGTGTTAACCGTGCAAGCATTTTACGATGCCGCTCGGGAGCAATTTCAATTAGGCATTCAAGCCGACCCCAATTATGGGCCGCTTTACATTGAACTGGCCTACAACTTTTTTGCTGACAGCCGTGTGCCTGAAGCCATTCTCTGGTTTGACAAGGCATTAGAAATAGATCCCATTAATGCCAAAGCATATGACGGGTTGGCTTATATGTATCTGCAACTAGGGCAGGATGTGCAAGCAGAAGAAAACGCCCAACGGTCAGTGGAATTGAACCCTAATATAGCCCGCGCTCACGGCCGTTTGGGTGAAGCCTATATGCGTAATAACAAATTCGATCAAGCCATTGAACAGTTTACCCAGGCCGTTAATTTATATGGTGAACCCACCGCCAATAATGCCCGTTTCTTTTACCTGTTAGCCGATGCCTACATTCGCGCCGACATTGGCAACTGCCCTCAGGCGACGCCCCTGCTGCAAGCCGTCACCGAAAAGAACGAGTATTACGGTGAACTATCCCAAGGGTATTTATTAGATTGTCGTCTGGCTGGTTTAGAATCTAACCAATAAAGATATTAACGGGCGACTTCGCCGACTCCAGTCCACGAAGGTGGGCTTCGCAAATGTAGCCGTGAATTTATTCACTTGGTAAAATTGTTTAATGCTCGGTTAAGATAACAGTCATCATTGGCACTCTTTTCACAAGAGTGCTAAAAATCGCTTGACATCCCCCCAATGTATGCTACAATTCTCGCGAAATTGGCACTCTACCAACCTGAGTGCTAACAGATAAAAATTCCAAACTGATTTAACAAAAGGAGATACTTGTATGAAACTCAAGCCACTAGGTGATCGCTTAGTCGTGGAACCTAAAGAGCGTGAACAAACAACGGCTTCTGGCCTGATCTTGCCCGAAACTGCGGCCGAAAAACCGCAAGAAGGCGAAATTATTGCCATAGGCCCTGGTCGCCGTGATGATGATGGCGATCGTATTGCCATGGATGTAACCGTTGGCGACCGTGTATTATATGCCAAATACGGCGGCACCGAAATCAAAGTAGAAGGCAAGAAACTGCTCATTCTAAAAGAATCAGACGTTCTCGCCATCATTGAAAACTAAAAGAAGGAGATTAAATAAAATGGCTAAACAAGTTGCTTTTTCCGACGACGCTCGTCGTAAGCTAAAAAAAGGTATTGATACATTGGCATCGGCCGTGTCCACTACCCTCGGGCCAAAAGGCCGTAACGTAGCGCTAGACAAAAAATTTGGCGCTCCCACCATCACCCATGACGGCGTGACCGTGGCCAAAGAAATTGAACTGGAAGACCCCTATGAAAATATGGGCGCCCAACTGCTGAAAGAAGCCGCCACCAAAACCAACGACATCGCTGGCGACGGAACCACCACCGCCACCGTATTGGCACAAAACATTGTCAACGAAGGTTTGAAAAATATTGCTGCCGGCGCCAACCCCATGCTCCTGAAACGGGGTATCGAAGCGGGTACACACGCCCTTTCCAGCAAAATCCGCAGCATGGCAATTACCATTGACAGCAAAGAAGAAATCGCTTCCGTTGCCTCCATTTCAGCACAGGATACAGAAATTGGCGATTTGATTGCTGATGTGATGGACAAAGTTGGCAGAGATGGCGTCATCACTGTCGAAGAATCTCGCAGCCTGGAGTTTGAGACCGAATACGTCGAAGGTATGCAATTCGACCGTGGCTACATCAGCCCCTATTTCGTTACCGATTCTGACACCATGGAAGCGATTATTGATGACGCTTACATCCTCATCCATGACAAGAAAATCAGCTCCGCGCAAGACATTGTGCCCGTGCTGGAAAAACTGATCCAGATTGGTAAGAAAAACTTGGTCATTATCGCCGAAGATGTAGACGGCGAAGCCCTGGCTACCCTCGTTCTGAACAAGTTGCGCGGTATGGTAAATGCCCTGGCTATAAAAGCTCCCGGCTTCGGCGACCGCCGCAAAGCTATGTTGCAAGACATTGCCGTTTTGACCGGCGGTCAGGTTATCACCGAAGAAATGGGCCGTAAACTGGAAAGCGTTCAGCTCAACGACTTGGGTCGGGCGGCCAAAATTGTTTCTACTAAAGATGACACCACTGTTGTAGATGGCGCTGGTGAAGAAGATCAGATCAAAGCTCGCGTGGAACAGATTAAAGTGGAAATTGACCGCAGCACCAGCGATTATGATCGTGAAAAACTGCAAGAACGTCTGGCTAAACTAGCCGGCGGCGTAGCTATTATTCGCGTTGGTGCAGCTACTGAAGTTGAATTGAAAGAGAAGAAGCACCGCGTTGAGGATGCTCTGAGCGCCACTCGTGCTGCTGTGGAAGAAGGCATTGTTCCCGGTGGCGGCGTAACTCTGTTGAACGCTCTGCCCGCTTTAGATGATGTTGATGTACCTAAAGGCGATCAGACAACTGGTGTCGGTATTTTGCGCAAGGCTCTGGAATCGCCGATGCGTAAGATTGCCGAAAATGCCGGTCAGAATGGCGACGTCATTATTCAGAATGTACGCACCGCCCAGAAAGAAGAGGGCAACGACCGCATCGGTTATGATGTAATGACTAGAGAATATGTTGATATGGTAAAAGCCGGTATCATTGACCCAGCTAAAGTGACCCGTGGCGCTTTAGAAAATGCAGCCAGCATTGCTTCTATGGTTCTCACAACCGAAGCGTTGATCACCGATATTCCTGAAGAAGCGCCGCCAATGCCGGCCGGTCCTCCAGATATGGGTGGCATGGGCTTCTAATTATCACCCGATTTTCAAATATTATTCTAAAGACCCCTCTAGTAGGGGTCTTTTTTTGATCGGGTTTCGTACCCAAATGTTCTTCTCAACGTCATACCCACATATTCAGTCGTATACTTTCTATTTGTAAATTAGTTGACATCCAAAACGTTTTGGATTATATTTTCCTTAATCCAAAACGTTTTGGATTATACGTCTTTGCAACACACATACCCTCCAAATTCAGAAAGCAGAGTAAGAAAATGGCTGTTACCTTGAAAGACATTGCCAGACGATTAAACCTTTCTGTTACCACCGTATCCCGTGGCTTGGCGGGTTACGATGATGTAGCGGCCGTAACCCAGCAACGCATTCAAGAGACAGCCACAGAAATGGGATACTATCCCAATATTACAGCCCGACGTTTGCAAAAACAGCGTACCGACACGCTCGGTTTTATTATGCCAACATATGGCCCCCGTTTTTCTGATCCCTTTTTTAGTGAATTTATTGCTGGCATTGGTAATGAAGCGGCCGTCCACGATTACGATCTCTTGGTTTCCGCGCTGGCTCCTGAAAGTGAAGAAGAACATCGTGCTTATCTGAAGGCAGTACGACGCGGTTGGGTAGATGGATTAATTGTAGTCCGCACACGAGTGAATGATACCCGGGTGCAATTGTTGTGCCAGCACAATTTTCCCTTTGTGGCTTTTGGCCGCACAAACGACAACCTGACCTTTCCATTTGTAGATGAAGACAGCGAAATGGGGATGCGCTTACTTGTGCAACATTTTATAGATTTAGGACATCGGAGTATTGCCTACATTCGGCCGCCATCTGACCTGATGTTTAGTTTGTATCGTATGAAAGGGTTTACAGAAGCAATGCAGAAGAATGGGTTGTCTATCCGGCCTGAATGGGTTGTTGAAGGGGACATGACCCAGCGCGGCGGAGCAGAAAAGGTAGACCAGCTATTGGCTCTGACTCCCCCACCTACAGCTATTCTAGGTGGTAATGATTTGATGGCCTTTGGCGTCATCAATCGCCTGCAACAATTGGGGATAAACGTGGGTCAGGAAATCGCAGTAGCCGGGTTCGATGATATTCCCCTGGCTGAACATTTCCATCCTTCTTTGACAACCATCCACCAACCTATTTACGAGATTGGGCGCCGTACATGCGCCACGTTATTAGATGTTATCAACGGCCGTGTACCACAAAATTCAGATGTGTTATTAACGCCAACATTGGTTGTGCGTGCTTCAAGCAGCTCCTTAACAATTTAATGAGAATGACGCTTGACAGAAAAAACAAGCAAATTATACTTTAATCAGTATAGTTAATCGTTTAAGTGTACCGAATAATCACGGGATGAGAGATGGACAATCTGCCACTGACAGAGATTGCAGAACTTTTTAGCCGCGATCTGGTCGAAATAGAAACTTTCCACCAAACCTGGCTGACAAACCGCCAAAAACGAAATCGGCCCATCGTCCCTGATATTAAACTTCTGGCTGGTTTGTCAGGGCTGTCAACCACTTCCATTTCCAACTTTATGCGCCAGAAACAAGGCAGCGTTTCTGAAGCCAACGCCGTCCGATTGACTAAATTGGTGGAGATAGCGGGTTATGTGCCCAGCAGCGCCGCCCAAAACTTGCGTAAACGACAGCGTCACACCATCGGTATCGCTCTGCCTCTGTCCAGTATCAGTCCCGATTTTTATCTGGAAATCTTGTCCGGTATTCAAAAAGAAGCGGCTATTTTGGGATATGCCCAGATGATCTTTGATGTGAACACGGTGGCCGCACGAGATGAGTTTTTTGACTCGATGCCTTTTTTAGGCATTGTAGATGGGTTGATTGCCGTCGGACTGCATATTGACGCCTCTCGCTTGCATATATTGCAACGACAACATGTTCCCATTACGGCCGTTCATAACCGGCTGCATCATCCCGCAGTGGCAGCTAACATCATCCCCACCAGTGAACGCACGCTGCAAAACCTGATTGACCACCACCTCATCAAAGAACATGGCTACCGCCGCCTGGCATTGGTTACATTAAACAGTGCCAATCCCTTGAAAATGGGAGATACAGCCCGTGAAGATTGGACGCGCAGCGCCCGTATTGATGCCTACAAGGAGGCGTTACGCCTTAATGATATCGCCCTCGCGGAATCCGCTATTTTTACAGTGAACGATCATTCCTTTGCCGCCGGCTACAGCGCTTTTGAACGCATTCGTCAACACAATGAAACGTTGGCCCCAGATGAACAAATTCAAGCCGTCGTTTGCACATCAGACACAATGGCGGCCGCCATTTACACGGCCGCTCGACGGGACAATGTGCAATTAGCAGTAACCGGGTTTGACAATCTGCCACTAGCTGAACTACTGGACATTACTACGATCGAACAGCGGGTACAAAAAGTAGGGCAACTGGCTTTCCGCCATCTTTACAATGCCATTATTTATCAAAAGCGGACGAGACAATTCCCCCCACCGGTGGAAGAGAGCGTTGATATGCAGATGGTTGTGCGTTCTTCCTGTGGTTGTCCACAAAAGATGACGCTGGATTAGGTGACCCATTCTATGAGTAACGCTGATTTTCGTTTTGCCGTCTATCTGATACCCCCGTACCGGGTAGCCCAACCAATGACAGAAGTTCACCAAATGCTGCATAAGCAGTTCGGGCTTGTAGCCGCCGGCCGGTTTCAAGTTCACGCCACCATTAAAGGGTTCTTCAAAAAAGCAGATGGTCCCATGAATGAATTAGAAGATCGATTAGAGACCCTATTTACCAAACAACGGCCGTTCCCCGTTCATTTTAACGGGTATCACATTGATGAGGTCGGTATCGGTTTGAATATTTCCCTGATAGGTGACAGGCCCAACCCAGAGATGACTGCTTTGAGAGAACAAACCGTGTCGGCCATACGGCCGTTCATCGCCCCCGATTGTGACTTTGCCACCAAAGACCTGGGGAATCCCTTCGCCGCTCACATCACTCTAGCCTTCCGAGACATTCCCTTAAATTTATACGACGATGTACTGGCCTATTTACAAGAAGCGCCTTTACCCACTGTTCCTTTCAGCGCTCAAACGTACCATTTCTTGCAATTTTCCAGCCAGGATTGGAACGGGGCCTGGTGGGAAACGTTGCAATGGCAATTATTAAAATCATGGCATATTTAATTTTATGATCAAATTAACACGTTTATCGGAAACCCCCATATTAATGCCAGAAGAGAGTCATGCCTGGGAAGCAGCGGCCGTATTCAACTGCGCCGTCATCGCCCACAACGGTCTTATCCACATGATCTACCGGGCAACAGACGTCACTTCAAATGGCAAGGAAGGTGCATATGTAAATAACCTGGGTTATGCAGTCAGCAGCGATGGCCTTCATTTTAACCGCCTGGTACAACCCATTCTGACGAATGATGTGCCCCAAGAACTGCGCGGCCCCGAAGACCCCCGTCTGGTGCGTCTGGATGATACGTTTTACATGACGTATACCGGCTACGGCGGCCGTTTTCCCGGCGATTATCGTATTTGTCTGGCTTCGTCGCCAAACCTCATTAACTGGCAACGGCAGGGGATACTGCTGGATGAGCCAAACAAAGACGCCGCCCTGTTTCCGGAAAAGGTAAACGGCCGCTACGCGATGCTGCACCGCCGCCCACCCGACATCTGGTTGGCTTATTCCGACGACCTGCTGCATTGGGACAATCACACATCCATCATGCAGCCAGTTCCCGGTTCTTCATGGGAAAGCCAGAAAGTGGGCGCAGCCGGCCCGCCGATCAAAACTGAGCAAGGATGGCTGCTTATCTATCATGGCGTCAGTGACGACGGCCGTTACAGTCTGGGAGCAGCTTTACTCAGCCTGGATAATCCCGCCCAAATAAGTCAGCGGCAAACTGAGCCGGTATTAAAACCAGTTTTGTCATGGGAAATTCAGGGATATGTACCCAATGTTGTGTTCAGTTGTGGGCAGGCCATTATGGGCGATGAACTCTACGTTTATTATGGTGGCGCTGACACCGCCATCGGTGTCGCCGCCCTGCCCCTGGAACGTTTTATCTTTTAATTTGTTTATCCATAGCGCAAGACACACCAACTTTTTGGTATGCGGC
This sequence comes from Chloroflexota bacterium, assembly GCA_024223125.1. The sequence goes on along the minus strand of JAAEOP010000359.1, from coordinate 21,432 downwards.
GCAAAATTCATTGCCGACCACGACGCAAACATAAATTTGTTTAGACGGTCGGCAAATCACATAAAAGGAGGATTTACCCGTGAGTAAATCAAAAGTATTACCCCTGTTAGTCGTTTTTATTGTAGGCATGTTGCTTATGGCTGCCTGCCAGCCGCAAACGGAAACGGTAGAAGTAACCCGCATCGTTACCGAAACAGAACAAGTAGAAGTAACGCGGGTTGTAACCGAAACCGTTGAAGTTGAAGGCGAAACCGTCGAAGTTACCCGTATCGTTGAAGTTGAAGTTCCGGCGGAAGCGCCGGAAGTAGAAGCGGGGCCGCGGACCCTCGTCTTTTCATCCCGCTTGTTCAGCCCGCCGCGTGAGCAAGAATTCTTCATCAACGAAGTGATCAAACCATTTGAAGAAGAACACAATGTCACTGTCAACTTCCAGATTCTAGATGATCAAACACTGCTGGACCGCGCCCAGGTTCAGCAAGACACCGATCACGTCACCACAGACATTGTGGCCGCTCACAACAGCCGCATGGCAGAATGGATTGACGCTGGTTACGTGGAAGACCTGACCGACGTTGTTACTAGTTGGGATGATCGTACCTTCAGTGAAGCTTTCAGCCAGGACACCAACATGGACGGCCATCAATACTTCCTGCCTGTTGGCGCTGATGTATACCTGCTGTTAGCCAACAACCAAGCGCTACCGTACCTGCCCGATGGCGCCGACATTGATGCCATGACCTGGGAACAGTATGCTGAGTGGGCCAACGCCATCGCTGAAGGCGAAGGCGAAGGCAAAGTTTGCATCACCGGCATCCCGGCCAAATCCTGGATTTACATGTTTGGCGGTTCCGGCCTTTCCTATGGCGCCGGTTTCCCGGACATCAATTCCCCCGAAGCGGCCGAGGCCTGGGCAATTTGGGCTTCCATGGGTGATGCCTTCATCCCCTCCGTCCTCAATGTGGATAGCTGTGTAGACCCAATGATGCGCGAAGAATCCTGGCTGACTGTGTTCCACAATGCCCGTGCCGGTCAGGTGTACGCTTCCAATGAAACCCAATTCTCGTTGGCGCCAGCCCCTTCCGGCCCAACCGGAATCGGCACCATTGCCGGCGTTAGCGGTTACGGCATCATGCAAGGATCTGAAAACTACGATCTGGCCCTGGAATTTCTGGAATACCTGACGCGCCCAGACATTCAGGTGAAAATTTCTAAAGGCACCGGCGGCTTCATCCCGCCAGTAGAAGAAGCAATCGAGTATCTTGGCGACGAAGCTACCGACGAAGTCATCAACAAAGCGATTCTGGTATTGAATAACGGCATTGTCTCTGGCGTACCGGCTGGCAACTATCAGGATTGGGGCGCTGTGAAGCAAGTTTTTGATGATGTATTTGTTGACATGGTCTTGAATGGCGACGGCACTGTAGATCAGGCTATGTTGGATGCGGCGGCCGAAGCACTAACAGCCCTGGAAAATTAGTATCTGATTTGTAAATTGAATTGCAGTAACTATTCTCTTCCTGACTGTGATTGAACCTGAATAGTTACAAATGAGCCGGGGGAAGTTAACTTCCCCCGGCTCTACCCTCTCAAAGTCAGAGGTCTGTTATGGCAAATACAACTGTACAGCAAGGGGCGGGGAAAGCTGCGGTAGGTAAGCCGTCGTTCCACCATCAGCGGCGCCATTTTTGGAAGAATGCCACACCTTATTTAATGGTGGCACCGGTATTTATTTTTTATATATTCTTTTGGCTGCGGCCGGTTCTTTCGTTGGTGATTGGGAGTTTTACAGCGGCCGAGGGTGGTCTCACGCTGGGTAATTTTGGTCTGGTTTTTCAGGACCCTTCTTTCTGGCCGGCCGTATTTAATACGACCATCATTGTCGTGTTTTCTGTTACCCTGGAATTTTTCCTGGCCTTATTGCTGGCTTTCCTTATTAATGAGAAGTTCCCCGGCTCCAGCGCCTTCCTGTTTGTGGTGATGATTCCTATGGCCCTGCCGGCCATGGCTGTGGCGGCCATGTGGCAAACGGGGTTAACGGCTCACGGCTGGATAAACAGTCTTTTGTTTTACATAGGATTTTTGGAAGAAGGACAATATATTTACTATCTCACCGGCAGCGACGCTAAAAATCTCATCTTGATTATTCTGGTTGATGCCTGGACGGTCATTCCTTCCATGATGATTATTTTATTGGCCGGGTTACAAAACTTTCCAGAAGAAGCGAAAGAAGCTGGCTATGTTTTTGGGGGAAACGTCTGGACAGTAGTCAAAAAGATCACCATCCCCATGCTGAAGCCAACTATTATAACGGCCGTTATCCTGCGGCTGATTGCGGCCATTCAAATCTGGCTCATCATCGTCCTCCTGTTCGGCTTCAACCGTCTCCCCGTTCTCGTGGAACGCATCGTTTACTATACCGACGAGGTGCCCGGTTTGAACAATAGCTATCAATTAGCGGCATCCTATACCATCATCGTCTCTCTCATCGTTTCCATAGCGGCCGTCATCTTCCTGCAAGTGTCCGGCGCCTTCAAAAAAGAGGGGGGAGATATACGATGACAGAAAACACACTGCCCCAAAAACCTGTTAACCTGAAAAAAGCGATCCGGCGTACAGTTTTATATATCATCGTTATCGGTATCACCTTTATCGTTCTGACACCCGTATTTTTCCTCGTTTCTCTGTCGTTTTTATCTACCGCCGAAGCTTACCAATTTCCACTCCCCTTACTGCCCAGTTTCACGACCGAATTCAAGTTGGAAACAAGCGAGAGAGGGTATTTACTTAGCGTTTATGATGACCAGACCGGAGAATACGAAACAGTATTGGACACCGGTGATGTAGAAAAAATGTCAGTTTACATGCGCTCATTCCTGAATACACTCATGTCTGAAGAGGAAATAGAAGATCGCATAGCTGAACTGGAAACACATGTTCAAGATGTAGAAGTGGGTGAAGATGGCGCTATCTATTTCACCTATCGCCGTGATATATTACAAAATTACAAAGTCTTTTTTCGCGTTACCCGCGATGCCGTGCCCGCCCTTATTCGCAGCCTACAGGTAGCGGCCTTGACCATTCTTATTTCACTTAGTATTGGCGGCACGGCCGGCTATGCTTTTGCCCGCTACAGTTTCAAGGGACGCAATGGATTAAAATTCAGTGTCCTTTTCGTCAGGATGTTTCCGGCAGTGGCTATTGCCCTGCCCATGATTACCATCCTGGCTAGCGTCGGCCTGTATGACAAACCTTTGGGTTTGTCCCTGGTTTACTCAGTTGGTTCCATTGGTCTGACTGTGTGGATTACTGCCAGTATCTTTATGGGGATTCCGGTCACATTGGAAGAAGCGGCCCAGGTGTTTGGCGCCTCCAAATTTCAGTCCTTCATGCGTATCACTTTTCCCCTGGCCCTGCCGGGGTTGGCCGCAGCCTCTATGTACGCCTTTTTGGGGGCCTGGAACGAGACGGTAGCAGCCATTATGTTAACACAATTCAACCCCACTTTTGCCGTCGTTGTCTATCAGACGCTTCTTGGCTCCTCAGGGCAGGTTAATTTGGCGGCCGCTGCCGGTATGGCTATGGCCATTCCGGCTATTATTTTTACTTTTTTTATTCGCCGCTACATTAACCAGATGTGGGGCGGCATGACCGTATAACGTTGGAGGAAACATTCATGGCTACCCTAATACTAGACCATGTGACGAAACAATTTGGCAAAGATGTCATTGCTGTCAATGACCTGTCATTAGAAGTGTATGACGGCGAATTTCTGGTCTTGCTGGGGCCATCTGGCTGCGGTAAAACAACGGCCATGCGTATGGTGGCCGGGCTGGAAGAGACAACGGCCGGTTCGATCTTGATTGACGGTGTGGATGTGACTGACTTGCCGCCCAGAGAGCGAAATGTCAGCATGATATTCCAGAATTACGCCATCTGGCCGCACATGACCGTTTATGACAATATTGCTTTTGCGCTTAAGTTGAAAAAGATGAATAAGCAGGAAATTGACAAAATCGTTAAAGAAGTAGCCGCTATGACCAATATTGGCGAGTATTTGGAGCGGTATCCAGGGCAGCTTTCCGGGGGGCAGCAACAGCGGGTGGCGGTAGCGCGGGCTATTGCCGTGAAACCGAAGGTTTTCCTGATGGATGAGCCACTTTCTAACCTGGACGCCAAACTGCGCGGTACGATGCGTACCGAGTTGAAGGCTATCCATAACCAGACGGATGCCACGACAGTCTTTGTGACCCATGATCAGTCAGAAGCGCTGAGCATGGCTGATCGGATTGTGATCATGCGAGATGGTGTGATTGTGCAAATAGGCTCCCCGGAAGCTGTGTATGATCAATGCGCCTCCGTATTTGTGGCCGGGTTTATTGGCACGCCGCCGACGAATTTTATAGATGTGGAATTAACGGCCGTTAATGGAACCCATTCTCTGCAAAACAATTACATAAATTTGACTTTGGATGACCACAATGCGGCCGTATTGACAAACTACGACCAAAAACAGTTAATCATCGGCATCCGGCCGGAAAATATTGAATTGAGCGTTGAAGAAGATGCAATCATGTCTGCTGATTGTCTGGTTGCCGAGCCGCAAGGTTCTCACCAGATTGTAGCCGTAGAAATGGACAAAAAAATCTTAAAGCTAGTGGTGCCACCCCGACCCAAAATCCAAACCGGCCAAACCGTACACCTGGTCTTCAATCAGGACAATATTCACTTCTTTGATAAAGAGACCGGGTTGCGAATATCAAATACATCCCGCGATGCTACATAAGATACGCTGGACGTCAGAAAAGATTGCTCAGCGTATTCGCCTGATTGAGCCACTGGTCTACCGGCATCAAAAACCCTTGCCCTCTTTTCGGCTGTTAGAATTACCCAATCCAGAAACAGAACCGCCTGTGGCGCCCGATCTGGATGATAGCGATTGGGCTGTGGTTCAACCGAATTCGTATTGGCTAAAAACAGGCGTAGATTTTGTTTTACGCACCCATTTTGCCATACCGCCGGAGTGGGACAAAGCTGTCCCATCTGCCCTCTTTTTACCTTTGGGCGAGGCGGGCAGTTTTAGCCACCCGGAAGCATTGGCTTATGTGGATGCCCGGCCGTATGCCGCTTGTAACCGGCATCATCAGGAAATACAATTGGCACCGGAATGGTGTGATGGTTCCATCCATTTGTTAGCCTTAAACGGTTGGACGGGAACGGGAAGAGATACGGTCGCATCTCAATACATAGGCTCCTGTGTCATCGTGCAAATAGACCAGCCCACCCGCGACTTCATCGCCCTGGCCCGTGTAGCGCTGGGCATTGCCGACAGCGTACACGAAGATAATCCTACCCAGCCCCACCTGTACAATGCCCTGGACGCTGCCTTCAAAATTTTAGATACACGAGAACCTTTCGGCGAGCGATTTTATGCCAGCGTGCCTCTGGCGCATAACGTTTTGCGCGATGGTGTAAATCGGGCCGGCGAGCCGTTGGCTGTGGATATTACGGCCGTAGGTCACGCCCATATTGACGTTGCCTGGCTGTGGACGTTGAGCCAGACCCGGCGCAAAGTGGGGCGCACATTCCACAATGTCATTCGCCTGATGGAGCAGTTCCCTGAATTTCACTTTGTGCAGAGCCAGCCGCAGCTTTACGAGTACGCCCGTCAGGATTACCCCAATTTATTTCAGACGATACGCAAAAAAGTAGCCGGCGGCCAATGGGAACCTATCGGCGGTATGTGGGTGGAGGCTGACTGCAATCTGTCCGGCGGCGAATCGTTGGCACGGCAATTTTTGCTGGGGCGGCGATTTTTTCGGGAACATTTTGGTGCAGGGGCAGAAACGGCCGTACTCTGGCTGCCGGACGTCTTCGGTTACGCCTGGAATTTGCCCCAACTCATCAAAGAGGCCGGTCTGGAATACTTCTTCACGATCAAGATAGGCTGGAGCCAGTACAACCGGCTGCCCTATGATTCATTTTGGTGGCAGGGGTTGGATGGCACCCGCGTCTTGACCCATTTCAGCCCCACCAAAGAAAGCGGCAGCGCTTTTGCCAGCACCTACAATGCCAAAGCCTCCCCGTCCCAGATATTGAGTACATGGACCAATTTCCAGCAAAAGGATGGAGGACAGCCGGGCGTGACGCCCCCTTTGCTGATGGCCTTTGGTTATGGCGATGGCGGGGGCGGCCCTACCCGCGAGATGCTGGAAAATATCCGAGAAATGGGCAGCTTTCCGGCCGCACCGCGTACCCACTGCGGCACAGTAGCCGCCTTCTTCCGCCAGTTGGAAGCGAAGGTGGGAGAAAATCTGCCCATCTGGAATGGGGAATTGTATCTGGAATATCATCGCGGTACGTACACGACGCAGGCGCGTAACAAACGGGCTAACCGCAAGAGTGAGTTTTTGCTGCATGATGCCGAGTTTTTGGCGGCCTTTGCTTCCGTATTCAGTAAGCACGACGCCGCAGCCAGTCATGCGCTTGCTGAATACCAATACCCGCACACTGCCTTGAATCGTGCTTGGGAATTGGTATGTCTGAATCAGTTTCACGACATCATACCTGGCAGCAGTATTGGCCCGGTTTATGAAGAGTCCTTACAGCAGTATGCGGAAGTGAAGCGGTTGGGCCAGCAGGTAGTCCAAGAGGCGTTGACCTGGATGGGAACGGCCGTAAACGGTGACGTTCTGCTGGTCAATCCTACATCGTTTACCCGGCATGATTTGGCTTTTCTGACGGCCGTGCCAGACACAATAGGTCTGCACAAACCAGATGGAACACCGGTGGCGATGCAGCCAACCGCAGACGGCTTTTGGCTGGATGCGGGCGAACTGCCACCTTACTCCATCACACCGCTCACGATGACGAGGGAACAGATAACAACAACCTCTGTACCAGTCACAGCTACCACGCATTCGCTGGAGAATGAATTTTTGGCTGTCACTTTTAATGAAGCTGGCGACATTACCCGCATTTACGATAAGGAATACGGCCGTGACGTTCTCCCCCTCGGCTCACTAGCAAATCAGTTTCAACTATTTGAGGATCGGCCCAAAACGCCGGATGCCTGGGAAATTGATATTTATTACGATGACAAAATGTGGCTCGCAGATCCAACCTCAACCATCGAATTGGTCGAAAATGGCCCGCTACGGGCAACGCTATTGATCAAACGCCGCCTCTTCAATAGTGAAATTGAACAGCATATTTCCTTAACGCATAACAGCCGCCGCCTGGATTTTGCTACGGCCGTGCAGTGGCAGGAACGGCACATTCTGCTCAAAATCGCCTTCCCCGTGACTGTACTGGCTCCGCAAGCTACCTATGAAATCCAATGGGGTAATGTGGAACACCCCACCCATCGTAACACCAGTTGGGATTGGGCCCGCTTTGAAACGTGCGCCCAAAAATGGGTAGACTTAAGCGAAGGTGATTACGGCGTCAGCTTGCTCAACGATTGCAAATACGGCCATGACATTCAGGATAATGTGATGCGCCTGACCCTCTTGCGCAGCCCTACCAACCCGGACCCGGAAGCCGACCAGGGCGAACATCATTTTACCTACAGCTTGTACCCTCATGCCGAAACGTGGAAAGAGAGTACGGCCGCAGCTGCCTATGCCTTAAATGATCCTTTGATCGTGTTCACAAATGAGATAAGCGACAAACCAGCTTCACAACCGATTACACCTACCTCATTCATAACTGTTGATCAGCCCCATGTGATCATTGAAACCATCAAACAGGCTGAGGATGGTCATGACGTCATCGTGCGTCTCTACGAATACAAACGTCAACGGGGAATGATCACTTTAACGGTTGGGTTCCCATTGGCTCAAGCCATGCGTACTAATTTATTGGAAGAGAACCAGGAAGAATTGAGTGTATCTGGACGGCAGTTGTCCGTTTTTATCAAACCTTATCAGATCCTCACCCTGCGTTTAGTCCCATCGTAAGATAAAGCAACTCCAAGAAAAGGGTAATTTTTATGAAAACCATTGGTATTTTTCATTATAAAGTGGGTGGGACGGACGGTGTCTCTCTGGAAATTGACAAATGGAAACGAGCATTGGAAGAAATGGGGCACACCGTTTATTTGTGCGGTGGTGATTTGGGCAGTGTAGAAGGTACGCTAATCGAAGAAATGTACCATCACCGCGATGATGCTAAACGACTAAATGACAACATGTTCACGGCTCTACGTGATTATGATGCGGCTGGTTTTACGGCCGAGATGGCTCAACTTACTGATGCTATCGAGGAAAAAATTAGGGTATTTGTACAAGAGAGGGGGATTGATTTCCTAATTCCGCAAAATGTATGGTCGGTAGCTGCCAGCCCACCGGTGGCCGAAGCTCTGGTGCGTGTGATGCGAGATTTACAATTGCCGGCGTTGGCCCATAACCATGATTTTTATTGGGAACGGATGGACGGCGTGGCTTTAACTTGCGCTACGGCCATTGAAATTGCCGATAAATATCTGCCGCCGCGCGATCTGTTGGCACGGCATGTGGTCATCAATAGTCTGGCACAAAAAGAATTGGCCGCACGCAAAGGAATTGAAGCCACCGTTGTACCTAATGTGTTTGATTTTGAGGAGACAACATGGCAACCAGATGAATATAACCAGGATTTTCGGGAACAGATTGGGTTGCGCGAGGATGATATTTTGGTCTTGCAAGCAACACGTATTGTGTCGCGTAAAGGAATTGAATTGGCGATTGATTTTGTGCAGGCCCTGGGTTCTGCGGAACGGCGGGCGTATTTGAGGGAACATGGTTTGTATAACGGCCGTACTTTCAGCGCGGACAGCCGTATTGTGCTACTGTTGGCTGGCTACACTCAGGATGATGCTCGTGGCTTGTATCTAAACCAGCTCAAAAACAAAATTGCGGAAACTGGTATTGATGCTCTCTTTATTGAAGATCGGGTGGCTGGAAGGCGAGAGTTACGTGATGGGCATAAAATTTACTCATTATGGGATACTTATGTTCATGCTGATTTTGTTACTTATCCCAGTTTGTGGGAAGGGTGGGGTAATCAGTTGTTAGAAGCGATTGTGGCGCGGCTACCCTTTTTGCTATTTGAGTATCCTGTCTACCTAGCCGATATCAAAGATAAAGGGTTGCAAGCCGTCTCGTTAGGATCGGACATCAGCGGAACGGATGTCAATGGGCTAGCACAAGTGCCCACAAAAGTGTTGCAAACAGTAGCCGACGAAGCCATCGTCTTCCTAACCAATGCCCAATTGCGTCAAGAGATGGTAGACCACAACTTCGACATGGGACGGCAAAACTATTCGATGGCCGCTTTGCGCGGTTATTTGGCGCAACTGATGGCTGATTTTCCCAAGAACTGATTTTAATCACCCTCACCCCAGCCCTCTCCCTTATAGGGAAAGGGAGTCAATTGTAGCAAAAATTTCGTGACCTAGCGAAAAATCTATTACAAGGACACAATGAACACGCCGTATCAAACATTACACAACCATCTGTTATTTTTATACGGAGCCGAAGAAACTGACCGCTGTTTCCCACGCTGGCAGCAGCGGTTAAAAGATTTTCAGGCAGTTTTTGGGAGTGGAACAACGGCCGTATTGGAACGGGTTACGGAGCAAGACGCTATCCTGATTACTTACGGCGACATGGTGCAACAGCCTGGTCAAAAACCGATGGCTACTTTGGCCGAATTTTTACCCCAACATCTGGCTGGCAGCATCAGTACGATTCATCTTTTGCCTTTTTTCCCTTATTCTTCAGATGACGGTTTTTCTGTGATTAACTATAAACAGGTTAATCCAGATTGGGGCGATTGGGGAGATGTGGCAACCATTAGCCATTCCTTCCGCTTGATGTTTGACGCTGTTGTTAACCATATTTCTGCCGAGAGCGATTGGTTCCAAGCATTTTTGCAGGATGAACGGCCGTATACAGACAGTTTCATCACCGTAGACCCGAATATCGATCTGTCCGCTGTTTTCCGTCCTCGTGCTTTGCCTTTACTGACTGCGGTAAAGACACCATCGGGTACAAAACAAGTATGGACTACTTTTAGTGCGGATCAGGTTGATCTCAATTTTGCCAATCCAGATGTATTATTTACGGTAATGGATGTACTCCTCTTTTATGTGGCGCATGGCGCCGAATTTATCCGACTGGATGCGATTGCCTACATTTGGAAAGAGATTGGCACAGATTGTATCCATCGGCCACAAACCCATGAAATTGTGCGCCTAATGCGTATGGCGCTGGATATGGTAGCGCCACAAGTGAGCCTGATCACGGAGACAAATGTGCCCCATGAGGACAATATTGCTTATTTTGGTAACGGCCGTAACGAGGCGCAGCTGGTTTATAATTTCTCACTGCCACCCTTAACGTTACACACCTTCCATACTGGCAATGCCGAAACGCTTTCGCAATGGGCGGCCACGCTGACGCTTCCATCGGAGCAGGCTACTTTCTTTAACTTTCTGGCCTCGCATGACGGGATTGGGATGCAGCCGGCGAAGGGATTGTTGTCAGATACGGCCGTATCTACTATGGCGAAGCGGGTGAAAGCTTTGGGTGGTTATATCTCTTACAAAACCGATGGCGACGGCAGTCAGAGTGTTTATGAACTGAACATTAACTATCTGGACGCATTGGGAGACCCGAACGGAGTGGATGAGCCAGTGGCGTGGCAGGCACGTCGTTTTTTAACAGCCCAGGCAATTATGCTGGCTTTGCGCGGCGTTCCCGGCATCTATTTTCATAGCCTGTTTGGTTCGCGCAATTGGCGAGAAGGAGTGGAACTGAGTGGGCAGAAACGGACAATCAACCGTCAGAAATTGCAACGCCACCAATTGGAGGATGAATTAAGCGATCCTACCTCTTTGCGCCATCATGTGTTTAACGGCTATCGGCAACTGCTCAAGGCTCGTACCACAAACCCAGCGTTTCATCCCAATGGGGCGCAGGACGTGTTGTTTTGTCATCAAGCCATATTTGCTTTGTGGCGGGTATCGGAAAACGGCCGTGAGCGTGTTCTTTGCCTGCATAATGTATCGTCCCAACCACAGCAACTCAATTTGTCGCTAAAGCAATCGGCCAATTCAATGATTGACCTGATTCAGGGTGATGTTTATGCGTTTGAGGCCGGGCAACTGAACCTGATTTTGGAGCCATATCAGGTTCTTTGGTTACAGGCGGATTTGGATTAATGGTAAATTCTACTTAAAGGTAAGAGTCTGGCCGTCTACACTGCGATTGTAAACGGCCGTTGCCGCCTTACCCGCATCCATCACCACCAATAAATTTGTGTCGCCGATACTGTCGTTCTGTTATTCGTTTATTTCCCTATCCTTTGTTGTAGCAAGAAAAATTCTTCCAATTCGTGCAATTGTTGCAAATAATAATCCCGGCAGTCGGGGCAGGTAGCCAGGTGTAAATGGGCCATTTTTTGCAATGCTTTGACTGTCACCTGTTCACCAGCTACAGAATCAGCCAGATACTCCAGAATGGAAAAACATTCACCGCAAGTTAACGGCCGTTTATCCACAGCCGATAAATTCTTGCTAATGATTAACAATTGCCAAAGTGGACGGTCAGACATGGTTATGTAAATAAGTAATTGGATCATTGTCGTTAACTTAAGACCTCGCAGGTTTCCAAAATGATCTACGCCCCTCTGAGGTTTTGCGTTAAAACCTGCGAGGTCTTCGCTTAAGTTAACACTTATGGTAATTGGATAATCACGTAATTATCCAATCAAGTATCTTCAAAATCATGGTTGGTAAATAATCGTATCCGGCTTAAAGGCGGCCCAGGAGAACCAGAAATGATCTCCATTAACGATGGGTTGCAATTGGGTTCCGGCCAACGGGCCATCTACAGCCTGCCCCACAATGTTCCAGAAACTGCCCGTTTCATTATCGGTAAACAATTCGCCATCAGTGGTGAAGGTTAGCGCTTGTCCATCTACAACGGGGTCAAACACACCGGTGGCACCCACATCTTCCGAGGCCGCAATTTGTTCGGCGTCCAGAGCGCTGGCAGTGCCAAAGATGTGGAAAACGGCCAAATTACGACCGCCCTGCTCATCATTGATGATCCCAACTGCGGACAAAACAGAGAGGGGATAAGCAATGTCCAACCCCTCCTCGTCCAAAGAAACGGTTACGACACGCTCAACGGCCGGTAAACGGCCGTCAATCTCACCCTGAAACAAAAACGGATCCCGTCCGCCAATCGTGTCATACCCCACATACGGATTATTACCATAAGGGCGATTAAACCCCGTTTCCTTAGACAAAATGACACCATCCGGGTAAGCGGCGCGGAAATCATCAAAGCTGATGAGGAAAGAAGGCAGGAAAGTGAGGCGGCCGTTGCCAACCTGGTCGCCCACAATTGCCTCGCCAGTAAACTGCTGCCACAAACTTTCCGTCTGCCGGTCATACATAATTAAGTCGGAGTTACGCAGTAAGCCAGAAGTACCAAACTGTGTCGGTTCCCCATTGACCAGCGCTTCAAAAACGATAGCTGAATTACACAGGGGGCAAAAGGTAATGATGATGGGTGTATTGCCTAATGTGTCGTTCACAATTTCATGCCAGGTCAACACCTGGAGCGGGTATGCACGGGCTTCACCGTTGATTTCTACAGCGATGACCGGTTCATTTTCGGCCAACCATGCGGCCGCATCATCCTGGCTGATAAATTGGGGATCATCTATGGAAGGGATACCGTCTCGCGGCGGCCCGCCAGAGAGAATTTCATCGTAAGCAATGGTGTGCCGTTCCCAATTGGTGTTCCAACCGCGAGTAAGAGCGGTGAAGTTGTCTGAACGGTCATCGGCCGTGAAGATAACCAACCCATCTTCAGTAACAATTTGATCTTCGCTGGCGTCGCTGCTCTCTTCGGTGGCGGTTGGTTCGGCCGCTGCTGCTTCAGTTGGCGTTTCTGCTGGCATGGTTTCAGTTGGTTCAGGTTCCGGTTCGAGGGTAGGTTCAGGCGGCACAGGCGTGGGTGACGGCCGTTCTTCTACTGCCACCGCTTCAGATACATTATCGGCCGCCGGCTCATTACCACCCGATACACCACTGCAAGCAGCCAATACAAAAATTCCCACAAAAACAATTCCAAAAGACCACTGTCGTTTCAATTTGAACATATGTCAATCTCCCTGTTTGCAATTGTAGACCTGGAGGTTTTAAAAATTCCATAGGTCTAACATGTACGTTTCATAGATGAATCTGGATAACTCTTTCTTCCCATTATTCATGTTTAGCTTAATCAAACCGTGAGCCTGGTCACGAAAAAGGACAAGTAAGCATAAGGGCGATAAACTGACTCATCAACATTTTCCCGGAAACTAAACATATATAACGGCAAATTGTTGATGTATCCCCCAAGGTGCCCGGCACTTATAAACGAGTGTGCTACTCCAGTAGACTTGGTAATGAAGTGCCGGGCGCCTGAATGGTTACAACATATATAACGGCAAATTGTTGATGTATGAGTTTCCGGGAAAATAATACGTACTTGATGGAGGCCGAAATGAGTACACCCGATTTGATGACCCGTTACAACTATGATGAATTTACCGCTGAGAAGATAATGCCCTGGCTAAACTTTAGGAACAGCCCGCCGTTAGGTAAGAAAGCGCCCGGTTTCCCCCTTTGGCGGCTGGATGAAACAGAGACAAGTTTGAGCGCCATCTGGAAACAGCATACTTACACAATTGTGGAATTTGGCAGTTTCACCTGACCATATTGTGGGATGGCGGCGCCATCCATGAATGCTTTGGCGGAGGAAGTGGCCGATCACAACGTTGGCTCCATCTTTTTGTATACAAATGAAGCCCACCCTGGTGAACATTATCTGCATCACCGTTCACAGGCTGAGAAGTTTGCCCATGCCCGCGCCCTGCGCGATATATTGGGAGTTACCCGCCCTATTTTGGTGGATGCGCTGGATGGAGCCTGCCACCGGGCATATGGGTCTATGCCCAATATGACCTGGATTTTTAATCGAGTGGGGAAGCCGGTTTACAAAGCAGATTGGACGGACAGTAACAGTGTGGCCAATGCCATTCACTATTTTATTGATGTGGCTGAACGACGTCACGGCCGTGAACGACTGGCCCCTTTCCGTGTTGAACGACTAGATTACCGTGCCAGCGATCCCGATAAATTTCGGGCCGGTTTGGAACGTAACGGGCCTAAAGCGGTGGAAGAGTTTTACAGTTCTGGTTTTTAGCAGTTTGTCGGAAAAGTTCAAATAGATGCACAGGTTGGACGCAAAGCACAGATTCTCATGGATAAAGTGCAACATCAACCCAATTCCGGTATCATCACCCCTATGACAAATCAAACAAATACAGAACAAGAACCCGGTGCAGAATCGCAGCCGGGCGTAGAAACCCACATTGTAGAACCAGAAGATAGTTTGCCTCAGGTAACGATGGCTGACCTGCCGCCTCGCTTACAAGAAGCGACAACCCGCGCCGGTTGGAAAGAGTTAACGGCCGTGCAGTCCAAAGCCATGCCCTACATCATGGCCGGCCGAGACATCATGGTACAATCCCACACCGGCAGCGGCAAAACAGGAGCTTTCATCATGCCCATCATGGAGTTGGTCAACCCCCGGCAAGACGCTTGTCAGGCATTAGTGCTAGTTCCCACCCGAGAACTGGCGCAACAGGTAGCCACCGAAGCCAAACTATTGGCTGGAGAAACTGGTATGCGTACCATCGCCGTTTATGGCGGCGTCAAATACGGGCCGCAGTTGGCCGCCTTCAAAAAGGGCGCCCATCTGGTCGTGGGCACGCCGGGCCGGGTGTTAGATCATCTGCTGCGCCGCTCGCTCTCTCTGAAACATCTCAAAGTCTTTGTAATGGATGAGGCCGACCGGATGCTTTCCATGGGCTTTTATCCTGATATGCGCCGCGTGCAGGAATTCTTACCGGAAAGAAAGCTGTATGGCTGCATGTTCTCAGCCACCTTTCCGGCACGGGTACAAAGTTTGGCCCGCCAATTTTTGCATGATGCCTCTTATCTCAGCCTTAGCCGCGATCAGGTGCATGTGGTGGAAACAACTCACGTCTTTTATCAGGTTCCAGCGCTGGACAAGGATCGGGGGTTGGTGCGTATCATTGAAGTGGAGAACCCCGATTCGGCCATCATTTTCTGCAATACCAAAACACGAGTAAATTACGTTAATGTGGTGCTGCGTCGTTTTGGTTATGACGCCGATGAACTGAGCGGCGACATCTCTCAAAATGACCGGGAAAAGGTAATGGCCCGGCTGAAACAGGGGAAGCTACGCTTTTTGGTGGCTACGGATGTGGCTGCGCGGGGTATTGATATTTCGGAATTATCTCATGTGATTCAATATGAAGTTCCCAAAGACCCGGAAGTGTATATCCACCGCGCCGGACGCACAGGGCGGGCCGGCGCGGCCGGGGAAGCCATTTCGCTGATCGGGGATTTTACAGAGGAAGCCCAGCTTAAGCGTATTACCAAACAGTACAGCATTGATTTTCAGCAGCGGCCGTTACCCAGCAAAGAAGATGTTACCGCCATCGTCTCTGAACGTACCACCGTTTTATTAGAAGCCCACTTACGCGACCGTGACAAGCTGAAAACGGAACGGATGCAGCGCTTTATCCCTTTGGTACGGGAATGGGCAGCCGACGAAGAAAGCATTGCTCTGATGGCGATGCTTTTGGACGATTATTACCAGCAGTCCCTACACAACCCTCCGGCACAACCATTGGACACTCCCGCCACCAGCAAAAAACGGTCTAAAT
This sequence comes from Chloroflexota bacterium, assembly GCA_024223125.1. Next base: position 5,637 of record JAAEOP010000359.1, on the reverse strand, counting down.
CTAAAAAACGGGGTCGTCATCGTCGCGGCCGTAGAAATTAACGGCCTAGAAACCGCTGACAACACCCAATCAGACAAAAAAGCCACCTACATTAGGTGGCTTCTACTTTTATCATGGGCCTGCCAGGATTCGAACCTGGAACCGAGCGGTTATGAGCCGCGCGCTCTGCCATTGAGCTGCAAGCCCTAATTACCCCAATTGCTGCGACCATAGGAAATTTCAAGCAACCTTTGACCATTACAAAATTAGATGTTTTCCTCCTGTAGAATGGCTAATGTTATGAGGATAACGTCGGCTGGCAGTCCGGCGTCCAGTCGGGGTTGTATCGTTCTTGCGCTGCCATGTGAGCTACGATGTGACGACCTTCCTCGATGTCTTTTATTTCGCCCAGGGTGATGAACTGCATCAGAGCATTGCCGATAACGGTGACTTCGATGGGGCCGGTGATGAATATCAGCACGTTTTCCGGAGAAAGTGGTTCTACATCTGGCCCCACTAAATCCCACAACAAGCGGGCGCCCAGCCCCCGGCCGCCTATAAAGAGGCGCGCCATTTCCATGTCTAACAGCCGTGTCTCCACGGAGCCGCTGCTTAGGGAACGCTCGTTTTTAACTTGGCCAGATTGGTTCACTCTTTCGAGAGTGAACCAATCTGGAAACTCAAAAGTTATTTACGGGCAAGCCCTAATGACAAGAGACATGACGCCACATGCTAATACGATTGATATTACTTGCCACTTGCCCCTCGTAAACTTACTGCTAAAGTATATCCATCATTTATCATCTAAAAACAATTCTATGGATTCAGTCACTCCTAACTCCCAACGAAATAAGATCAAAGATTGGTTACTTGCCAAAGACCCAGACCGCTCTATTCCCTGGCAGCCGCTGCTGGAAATCACTTTGATTCTGGCCTGGACATTATTCATCGGCCGTAATTTTTTGGATTTTTCGCCGTTAGAATGGCCACACGGCCGTGAATACGGCATGTCCATCCAACCTCACTACATCTGGCAAAATCTACTGCGCTGCGGCGCCTGTGTCATGTGGAATGGAGCTTACAACGGCGGACAACCCGCATTTGTGGAGCTGCACGCCGGAGTGCTGCATCCCCTGGTCATCCTCTCCACCCTCATTTGGGGCAGCATCAACGGCTCCAAAGTCATCCTCATCGGCAGTCTGGCGATGGCCGGGTTGGGGCAATGGTGGCTGCTGCGGGTGATGGGGCTGGGATTGCTGCCCCGGCTGTGGGGAGCGGCGCTGGTTGTCGCCGGCGGGCATCTGGCAGCGCGGATGGAGATTGGCGTGATCAGCGTTATTTTGTCTACGGCCGCGTGCAGTCTGGTCATTGCGCCGGGCTTAAAGTTGGCTTTGTACGGCCGTCGCCGGGACACAATTTTGCTGGCAATCGTTTTGGCTCTGGCCATCGTAGCCGGGCAAGGGTATTTGCAATTGGGTCTGGCCTTAAGCGTCTTGCCTGCCTTCGCTGTCTTTTTTGTAGATGAACAACGGCGGCTGCGGCCGGTGTGGAAAGAGTTTTTGTTGGCTGGAGGATTGGCGTTGCTGTTAACCAGCGTCTTCCTGATTCCGTTAGCCCATTTCTGGCCCCAATTTGGAAAAGATATTGACCCCCTATTTATGTCGGCTCAACCGTTAGCAAATATACCCTTTAATTTTGTCATCAATAATGAAGGCTTTTACCGTAGTTGGGAATTGGGAAAGCAGCCCCATCCATATCTTTACATGAACTATATTGGTTGGCTGCCAATACTGTTGGCCTTGCTGCCATTATATTTGCTGCCACAACAAAATTGGGATGGGGAAGACGGCCGTCTCACCCGTTCCCAGGCCAGCAAGCTACTATTGTTTCTCTGCCTGGGCATTGTGCTGACGCTTTTTGCCAGCAGCGCCGATACCTTCCGCCTGATGGCCTACCTTGTGCCAGAATTTGCGGCCGGTATCCGTAATCCCAGTCTCATCCAGGGTTTGGCTGTACCGTTGATTGTAGCCCTGGCAGCCTGGGGACTAGATTTGGCCCTCAAACAAAAATGGCCTATCCGCAGTTTAATACCCGCTTATACAACCCATAAACCCCAGCTGACGGCCGTACTCACCGCGCTACTGGCTGTTGGTTTGATGGCACTGGCTTTGCAAACGGCTTACAAGTTTAGTTTCCGTTGGCTCTTTGTCAGCCACCAGGAAAATATGGTCTGGACGTGGGTGTTGGAATCGACAATCACAGACGACACACAATGGGTCTCATTGCCATTTGGAGAGCATTTTTGGGGGCCACTGGCGGCCGATGCCGGCCTAAAAATCACGAAGCATGTACGGCCATCCCATTGGCGAGAACGCAAGGAACCGCCGCCGCTGATTTCGGCCAGCCGGTTAGATACGTCCCCGACCGAAAATGAGACAGTGTTGGCTCAGTTTGGCGACATCTGGGTGCTGGAACGACCGTCCAACCATTATGCCATCGTGCAAGATAGCGAGGGGAAAATGATACGGCCGTGTACAGCTCAGGCTCAAGGCGGGTACATTACAGTCCGATGTGAAGCCGACCAACCAGGACAATTAATTGTCATGGAAAATATGTGGCGTGGCTGGCGAGCCTGGCAGGATGGCAAGCTGATTCCCTTAGATAAACAGTCACCCTGGTTGATGGTGGAAGCGGCGGCAGGGGCACATGAATACACCTTCCGCTACCAGCCCTGGGACGTGTCTGTGGGTTTGTTTGTGTCGCTGTTAGGGCTAATATTAGCGGGGGTTTTGTGGCTGCGACCGTCGTGACATAAAATTACCCAAAGGGGGTTGTCTGTGATAAAATCAAGCTATGAAATTGGGCACAAATACTCCTAATAATTCCTGGTTTGAAACCCATTTTTGACACGAAATTCAAATGGTTTAACGTCTTCAGTTGCTTGCAAGGCAACATCTACCGCGTCTCCTGTTTCTGAAGATAAACCACAGTAAATTGAGGAACAACTTATGGCCAAAACAGCAGCAGAAAAGCAGTATGATGCCGACAGTATCCAGGTTCTAAAAGGGTTAGAAGCAGTACGTCGTCGCCCTGGTATGTATGTGGGTGGAACCGACGTTAAGGCGCTGCACCATCTTGTCTATGAAATTGTAGATAATTCTATTGATGAAGCGCTGGCCGGCCGCTGTGATCGCATCGAAGTAATCATTCACCAAGATGACAGCGTGAGTATCACCGACGACGGCGTGGGTATTCCCGTAGCCAAACATCCCACCGAAAAAGTATCAGCATTAGAACTGGTGCATACGACCCTACACGCCGGCGGTAAGTTTGACAATGCCGCTTATAAAGTTTCTGGTGGTTTGCATGGTGTGGGGGCAGCGGCCGTCAATGCGTTGTCAGAATGGATGGAGGTCACAGTGCGCCGGGAAGGGTATTCATGGTCACAGACATACAAACGGGGCATTCCTCAAGGGCCGGTTAAAAAAGGACGCAAACTGAAAAAAGCTGACAAAACAGGTACGACAACCCATTTCATGTTTGATCCCACCATCTTTGAAGAAGATGTCTCCTATCGTTTTGAGACATTGATGAACCGTTTTCGGGAAATGGCGTTTGTCACCAGCGGCGTCTTTTTAATGCTGCGGGATGAACGCCCGCACCCAGCCCGTGAGATGAGCTTTTACTTTGAAGGGGGGGTAGCTTCATTTGTGCGTTATCTGAACCGCAACCGCAAAGTTATTCATCAACCCGTTTATGCTCATAAAGAAGCCGATAATATTGATGTGGAGATTGCGTTGCAATATACAGATGGCATCTCTACATCGGAATATTCATTTGCTAACACCATTCACACGCCGGATGGCGGTACGCACCAGACGGGACTGCGTTCGGCCGTGACACGAGCTATCAACTCTTATGCTCGCAAGAATAAATTCTTGAAAGATAAGGATAAGAATTTTTCCAGTGATGATACGCGAGAGGGGTTAACGGCCGTCGTCTCCATCAAACATCCCGATCCCCAATTTGAAAGCCAGACTAAAGTAAAACTGATGAACGCCGAAGTTTCCGGGATTGTCACCTCCATCGCTGGCGAAGCCCTATCCGCCTACTTAGATGAAAATCCCCGCGACGCCAAACGAATTATTGAACGCTGCCTGACCAGTTCTCGCGCCCGTGCGGCCGCTCGTAAAGCCCGCGAATTGGTCATGCGTAAAAGCGCCCTGGAAAGCCTGACCTTACCCGGTAAATTGGCCGACTGCTCTGAGCGAGACCCGGCCAAATGCGAGTTGTATATTGTTGAAGGCGATTCGGCCGGCGGCTCGGCCAAACAGGGACGTGACCGGCACTTCCAGGCCATCCTGCCTCTACGCGGTAAAATTTTGAACACGGAACGCGCCCGGCTGGACAAAATTCTGGCTAACAATGAAGTCAAAGCGATGATCTCCGCCTTGGGAACTGGCATTGGGGAAACCTTCGACGCCGAGCGGCTGCGCTACCACCGCATCATCATTATGTGTGACGCCGATGTGGATGGCAGCCATATCCGCACCTTGCTGCTGACCTTCTTCTTCCGTTACATGCCAGAGTTAATTGAACGGGGACATCTGTTTATTGCCCAGCCACCATTGTTCCTGGTGAAATCAGGTAAAAACGCCCAATATGTCTATTCAGATGCAGAACAAATCTCCTTGCTGCGGGATTTGCAAAAGAAAGAAAAGAAATACAACATCCAACGGTATAAGGGGTTGGGTGAGATGAACCCGGAACAGCTGTGGGAAACGACAATGGATCCTTCTAACCGGGTGTTATTGCAAGTGAATATTGAAGATACCGTCATCGCCGACCGCACTTTTGGCATGTTGATGGGGTCGGAAGTTGCCCCACGAAAACGGTTTATTATGACCCATTCGAGTGAAGTGCGTAATCTGGATGTGTAGCAAGTGTGCAAACTTGTATACATAAGGAAAAAGTTATGAGCGAAATTGTATATACCTCAAATGTACGTATTGAGCGGGTGAAGGGACCGCGCCGTCGGGCTTATCTGCCGGTGGAAAGTGAGCCGGTTTGGTTTGGCGTCCATTCGGAAGTAGCCGAGCATTATGGTGTGGACATGAATATTCATGATCCTCATGCGACGACGCTGGATTACGTTATCGCGGCCGCGGCTGGTTGACTGACCGGCACGTTTGGCGGCGCGCTGGAAGCGCGACAAATTCCGGCCGGTGACGGCATTTTAATCTCAGAAGCTCGTGGTGAAGTGGAAAAAGAAGGGAATGTATTGGTGATTAAACGGATTCACGTCACCTATCATCTCAAAATAGACGCAGACAATCGGGACACGGCCGTGCGCGTCCACAACTTCCACGCCGATTACTGCCCCGTTTACCGCAGCATTTACACTAGTATTGATATTACGACGGAGTTGCAGATGGAGGGGGTTTAATCGTGTTCTGTGAACCGTAATCGGATTACGGTTCACAGAACACTGATCGCCTGTGTCAGCAGGGCTACCATTTCCTCCACTTGCTCTTCATTTACAATCAGCGGCGGTCCCAGCATGACTACATCTCCATTTGTACCGTCGGCGCAACCTTGTGAATAGTAGCAGATGAGACCCAGATCGAAGGCTCGTTTGTGAATGTTCCAGGCTAGATG
>JAAEOP010000358.1 GCA_024223125.1 Chloroflexota bacterium | reverse complement strand
TCCTTAGGAATGAGGATTAAATAATCCCATGAACTTTAATTTGTCATTCCCGCGAAGGCGGGAATCCACTCGACTAAAAAGATGGATACCTGCCTTCGCAGGTATGACAAGTTCGGGGTTTAATAAAATCCCCATTCCTTACCCAATCATCCGTTGTAAGTCAGCTTCACTGAGCACAGGTATGTTTAGAGATTTGGCTTTGGTTAGTTTGCTGCCCGCTTTTTCTCCGGCGAGGAGGTAGCTGGTTTTTTTGCTGACGGAGTTGGTGACTTTGCCGCCGTTTGCTTCGATGAGGGCTTTGGCTTCTTTGCGGGAGAGGGTGGGTAAGGCGCCGGTGATGACAAAGGTGGCGCTGGTTAATGGTTGGAGGTGGGGTGGGGTTGCGGCCGTTTTTTCCATCGCAAAAGGCAGTCTGGCTTGACGAAACTTTGCTAACAATTGTTGACTCCGTTTATCGGCAAACCAATCGCCCACGCTGGCGGCAATTTGGGGGCCAATCCCTTCAATCTCCTCCAATGTTTCCTGGTTTGTTTTAGCCAGATTGTCCAGGCTGCCAAATGTTTCTAGCAGCAGCGTGGCGACGACACTGCCCACAAAACGAATGCCCAGCGCGGTAAGAAAACGGGTGACTGGTTGGGATTTGCTGGCTTCGATACCGGCCAGTAAATTGTCCACTTTCTTTTCCTTAAACCCTTCTAATGCCAGCAATGCTTCCTGATCTAAAAAGTAGATGTCAGCGATGTCTTGCAGTAATCCCTGTTCAATGAGCAGCGCGCCTGTCTTGCCGCCGAAGTTGTCAATGTCCATCGCGCTGCGGCCGACAAAATATTCTACGCGACGTACTAATTGCTCTGGGCAGGTGGGATTGTTACAGGTCACAGCTACTTCGCCTTCTCGTTTATGGACTGGTTCTCCACAAAAGGGGCAGTGGGTGGGGGGGGAGATGATTTGTTCGGAACCATCACGTAAATCGGGAATGGGGCCGATGACGTAGGGAATGACATCCCCGGCCCGTTTTATGAGGACGGTATCGCCGATGCGGATGTCTTTACGGCCGATTTCATCATAATTGTGCAAAGTGGCGTGCTGGACGATGACGCCGCTTATTTCTACTGGCTCTAAGATGGCGTTGGGGGCCAGAATTCCGGTACGGCCGACGTTGACTTGTACGTCTAGCAGCCGGGTTGTTTTCTCTTGGGCGGGGAACTTCATGGCTACTGCGCCACGCGGGTCTTTGCCCACAAAACCGAGGCTGTCGGCCAGGGGACGATCATTAATTTTGACGACGATGCCGTCTACTTCGTAGTTGATCTGGTTGCGGGTTTCAATCCACTGTTCATACGCCTGGGCGACTTGTTCCAGATGGGCACAATGCTGGCTGTCGGTGGAAACGGGGAAACCTAGCTGGCGCAAATAATCTAGCCGCTGCCATTGGGTATCGGGTACGGACACCCCTTCCCAGGCGATGAGGTCGTAGCAGTAGAGGGTGAGGGGGCGGGCGGCCGTGACTTTGGGGTCTAATTGGCGCAGTGAGCCGGAAGCGGCGTTGCGGGGGTTCATGTACTGTGATTCTCCCGCTTCCAGACGAGCGGCGTTAAAGGTTTCAAACTTGTCTAACAGAAAGAATACCTCGCCGCGCACGACTAGATAGGGGGGGATGGGCAGGTTGCTGTGGGGGTCTATGGGGATGCGGGGCGGGATGGCTTTGAGGGTACGCAAATTTTGGCTGATGTCTTCGCCTACTTGCCCATTACCACGAGTGGCGCCCTGGACAAAGTCGCCGTCACGGTAGGTCAGTACCACCGTCAAGCCATCCAGCTTGGGTTCGACGACGTAATCGAGGGTCATCTCTGGGTCGGGCAGATAACGGCCGCTGCGCTGCCGCCAGGCAAATAAATCTTCTGTGTTAAAGGCATTGGACAGGCTGAGAATGGGGGCAGGATGGGTGACTTTACTGAAGGCGTCTAGCGGTTCGGCGCCGGCGCGTTGGGTGGGGGAATCGGCCGTGATGAGTTCGGGGTGTTCTTGTTCTAGTCGCAATAGTTCCTGGTAAAGCTGGTCATATTCTGCATCGCTAATGACCGGTGCATCCAGCACATGGTAACGGTACAAATGATAGTTGATCTCACTTCGCAATTGGGTTAATTGATTTTTGATAGACATTTTTTTC
>JAAEOP010000357.1 GCA_024223125.1 Chloroflexota bacterium | reverse complement strand
TCGTCGCCAATAAGGTTTCGTCGTAGTTGGGATTATCTGGATTAGCCAGATTATCCATCTCTTCCTGATCATTCCACAGGTCGTAAAGAGCTACGTCATTATCGGCCAGTAGTTCTGCTACCGACCCTGGCAGGTTGTAATAGCCTATACCGAAGTAACGAATCAGTTTATAACGGCCGTCAAAAACACCTCAAAACAACTCTCTTTTATCCATGTCTGGCATACCAACCTGATCCAGCATAGCCATGAATGCTTCCGTACCGCGATGAAACTCAAGGCCGGCTGCGGCTGCTGCCGAATCCAACAACAGGGATGCGTTGCCCATCAACCACTCGGCATCAACGGTGGCGATCATGTCATAGGTATAGAGTACACCTTTACCCGGATTGCCTGCACTGCCCCGCGCCCCGTCAGCGGTTGGATCGATCACCGCCCCAGACAGGTCATGTCCTTTGAGGAAAGGATAGCGGTCGCGTTGTTCTTTCTCTGGCAGGCCAGCGTAAGCCAGCATTGTAGGTACTAAATCAAGATGGGAACCGACCATATCTGTTCGGACACCATCTTTACGTCGTGGATCGGTGATGATTAGCGGCACGTTTACCGTCTCTTTGAAAGCCACGCTGCCCTTTTGGCGCAAGTGATGTGCGCCAGCCATTTCGCTATGATCTGAGGTGAAGATGATGACTGTGTTTGCGTCTTGTCCGCTCTCTTCGAGTGCGTCCAAGACGGTGCCGATGTGTTGGTCTACATCAAGTAAACAGTTGAGATAGTAGTTGATGTGGTTGTGCCACATGTCGCGGCGTTTCATGGGAATACGGCCGTAAGTTCCATCGCTAAATGTTTTGTAATTGCGAACGGCCGTTGGCTGGTCAGTCAGATCGTCAAAAAAGGATGCAGGCAGTGTGGTCGGCCATTGCTGCTGGTAAAGCGGTGTATCTGGCGCGCTAAAGATAGGCATCATGCCTCGCACTTGCACCATCTCATCATCGTCAGTATCGAAATACATGATGTCGTGAGGGTTGATAAAGTTTACGGCTAGAAACCACGGTTGGATTTGAGCGATTTCTGGAGTGCGGTTTTTTAGCCAAGATTGTGCATCGGCTGCTGTCATCGGGTCTTTGTTAAGACCGTCAAAAGGTGTGCCATACGCATCGCCCCACTCCTGAAAATCGGAGAAACCGAAAGGCTCCATGGCATCGCGGCTGTCCCCTTCTGCGAACTCTGATTCATGCTATTTGCCTTTATAGGCTGTGTAGTAGCCCAAGTCGCGCAGCATGTGGCCGATGGTCGGCAAGCTCTCTGGATCGGCGCGAATATCTTCGATCCAAGCCAAGTTGGTATTGTCGGTCATGCGAGTGAAGGGCGTGTGCTGCCCCGTCCACATCACTGAGCGGGACGGGGTGCAGACGGTGGTGGTGACTTGGTGATTGTTAAATGTTGTTCCCCGATCATGCAAGCGTTGTCTGTTAGGTAATGTGAGCCCTGATGGCAATGATTGATGAGCGTACTCTTGATCGGTCACAATAATTAAGATATTGGGTTTATGGGACATGCGGTCACTTGTTTGTTGTTTCATGAGTTTATCTCCTAGAATGAGCCAATGGATGGGGAATGGTCGTTGTCGAAAACGGTCGTTTCCAATTCTGCCACACATCCCTCAAACAAAGCTGTCAACTCAGCCTCATCCATGCTGTCCTGGCGCACCGATTGCCACAATTTGCATCTGTGGTTCGCGCTCACCCTATTCCTTTCAGGATGCCGAGGGGGTGGATTCGCCAAGATTTTTGTAAACCTTCACCATGAGTGCTTTTGCCACAATCATGGCGATAATGAGGACGAGTACATCGATGAAATGCCCAAGCTCAACATGATCTCCAAAGACGATATCAACAACTTCAAGGATTATAAACTTAGACGTAAACAGAATCAGGAATTTTGCAACAATTCCAACGAATTTGAAGAATTGCCCCCCTTTTTTATCAAAAAAATCACCAACACGATGTTCTAGATGAATAACAACATCGAGGAGGGCTTTAAGAAGAACGGCCGTTAATATCGAAATCCAAAACGAATCAATGACAATTGCATCTACAAATTCTACGAAAAGGTTTAGAACAACAATGTAGACCAGAACATCAGATGTCCATGAAACATAAAGATGCTGTTTTTGTGTAATTGTTACCTGTGTTGTTTTGTTTGCACTCATATTTCTTCCAACTAAATTATTGAGCGATACACGCCTCAAACAACGCCGTCAATTCGCCATTGTCAATACTATCGGGTGCACCGATGGCGACGATTTTGGTGTGCGGTTCGCGCTCACCCCATTCCGATTCAAGCGAAATATCGGCGCGACGACCAACCACTTGCAAAATACCCCGTCGTTCTGGCTGTTCGGCGGTGTTGTTGCGGCATTGGCGGTAATAGTCGGGGCCGATGCTTGGGTTTTATGCCAAGCCCCGACCCTCAAATCAAACCACCTATTTAGGTGAGCCTAACTGGTTATTTGTTCTCTTTTTCTTCGTGCGCTTTTTTCAATCTTTGTTTACGTTGGTAATTTTCACCGATACTGTTTGTGAAATCATCGGGGAACATGTCCAAATCGGCTTGAATATCGCCATCAACAGGCCACTCTTCAAGGAGGACGGGGTAATTAGCTTCGGGATAATATTTTTCCGGTGCAATCTCGGCCTCTCTAATAGTTGGCTCTTGAATGTCTACGCGCTGATTACGCGGCAGGGGGACATGCAAAAAGCCTGCAGACAGGTCAAACTGAGGCGGTTTGAGGTTGGGGTGATCTGATACGACACCCTCGCGTATCCAAAGTTTGTCCTTGGTGACATTAACAACAACCAAATCAAAACCAAAGTGGAAAGGTCCCTTCCAATTTTCGCGCACTTCAGCCAGCGTTTCAGGGTTGGCGTACTCATCGTTAAAGACATGCGTCGCCATAGCTAAACGCGGTTTTACTTTATCGTACAGATATCCAGCCGCATATCCGGGATTATGATGTGTATCGACTGTATAGCGACCGAGGAAAGGAGGTACGCCCTGTACACCCGAAGAAATCGAAATAACTTCTGCCATCAATTCAGTGATCAATACATCCACACCTTCCGCATATTTTTCGGTTAGAGAATTGGGACGGCCGTCGCCAGTGAACGACATACTCAAGCCATTCCAATCGAGACGGTAAGCCGAAGCGCCATCTTTAGCATGGGATTGCCGCCAGTGGGTAATCGTGACGCCGTTTTTCTCGTAACATACGCCGCCGTCATCCATGAAATCAAACTCATGCACGTCCACTTCGTACCCTTCACCAATGGGGAAGACATCAAAAGCATCACGATGCCAATGTAACATACGCTTCATGCCATCGACCATGTAGGCTACGCCATCTTTTTCTGTACGTCCAGATGGCCCAGTTACCCGCAACGGCTCATGCCAGCGGCCAGCCCAGGCTCCAAACATGTACAGATAGGGCAATGAGCCAAAATGATCCACATGTAAATGGGTGATGAAGATATTATTCAACTCATTCAAAGACAAACGGCAGGCGCTGTAGTTCGATATAGCCCCTTCACCAATGTCAAAGATGAATGAATCGCCATTGCCCAGTTCAACAAAAATCGAGGTATTCATCTGACCTGGGCGGAGGGTCGGCGAAGACCCCATAAAGGTGATCCGCATCTCATCTGGTTGAATTTCTTCAGTGTTTGGGAACCAGTTGGCGGCACTCTTCAACCAGGGCATCGGTTCAATACCCTCAAACATTAACCCTTCTTGCCAGCGTCCCATAGGGACACCGCCAGATAAAACTTTTTGCAATTCTTCTGGATCGGTTACTATTTTCTTTTCTGTCATTTTTTCTCCTTGTTAAAACAGTGGAATGATTGAGAACAATCATCCTTTCGGTAAATATCATCCCTGCATAGGCGGAAATGATGATCATTAAGTGGGCAAAACAGTGACCAGCCCAAAATACTTTTATAGAGCAGCTTTGTTTGTGGTTTCGTGGACACACTCCTCAAACAAAGCTGTCAAAACTTCTGTGTCAATGCTGCCTGCGGCGGCAATGGCTACAATTTGTGTGCGTGACTGCACGTTTCCCCATTCTTCCCCCAAGGCAACATCAGAACGGCGACCGACGACTTGCAAGATTGCCCGATTATCGGGGGCATCTAGCGCATAGATAACACCTTTACAGCGATAGATGTTTTCGGGTAGTTTTCGCCTGATCATTTCTTGTAGTGCTTCGAGCGAAAAGGGTTTATCTGACTGATAACTCCACGTGCTAAAAACTTGTCCATGATTAGTCTCGTGATCGTGGGGATGACTGTCTGGAATTTCGGCCAATTGTTGGACATCAAAACGCCCCACACCGAGCAAAATTTCTAAGGGTATGTCACATTGCACGGCCTCGACAATGCGTACCCGTGTCAGTCGTTTACCAATCCAATCTTTTACTTTTTGTAATTGCGCCTCGTCTACCAGGTCAACCTTATTGAGGATGACCATGTCGGAGAAAGCAATCTGACGCATTTTTAATTCCTGAAGTTGGGGATATTCGGGATAGGCAAATACTTGCTCGGCATCGACAATGGAGATGATGCTGTCTAGGCGAATGCGGTCGCGGAATTGAGGTTGGACAAAGGTCATGGCTATACCTGCGGGGTCAGCAACACCGCTGGCTTCGAGCAAGATGTATTCTGGGTTTTCAGGCCGACTAACCACTTCTTCAATTGTTTCCACCAAATCATCCCGAATTTCACAACAGACACAGCCATTTGCTAGGCTGATGGCGTTGTCTTCGACGCCGACGATGAGTTCGGCATCAATATTTATGGCTCCAAAGTCGTTGACGAGGACGGCGATACGTAGACCATGATCTCCATTGAGGATGCGGTTGAGTAATGTGGTTTTGCCTGCGCCTAAAAATCCAGCAAGGATGGTAACGGGAACGGCCGTTTCTCCGTTTTCAATAATTTCCATAGTTAGCTCCAAAAATAAAAAAAGTGTGACGCACTTTTATAGAGCGTCGCACGTAAATTAGAATTATTTAGTTAATCTTCCTTCTTTTTAGGAGGAAATTGAACTTCCAATGGATTTGGAAGTTCTGTCAATAGATCACGGGCCACATCTAGTGGATAATATTTTGCGGGGTCAATTTCAAGATCACGGGTCAGTTGCTCTTGTTGTTCTGCACGTGTGCGGCGTGGTTGAGGCAAGACAGCAAGACCATTTTCATCAGCTTGAAATAGCTTACGCAAATCGGGGGCAGCCATCCCTGTCGATTCAGGTAGTGCCGCTTCGCGCACCCAGATTTCATCTTTGGTGACATTAACAATAATGCCGTCTGGTGCGCCAAAAGCAAACAACCCCTCCCAATGCGCGCGGATGCCAGCAACGGCTTCGGTGATGGTGGCTTCATCGTAATCAATATGAGTCACCATGCCGATGCGTGGATTGACCTCTTTCATCATGTGGCCGACGGCATAGTGGACGGTGTGATGAGTGTCAATAGTGTAATTGGTGAGCCACTCAGGGAAGCCGTATTTCAACGCCATCAAACGAGCTGTATCAGTTTGGCATTCGGTGACAAACACGTCTGCGCCGGCACCATATTTAACGGATAGTTCATCGGGACGGCCGTCTCCTGTCCAAACAAAACTCAAGCCATTCCAATCTAAACGGTAGCCAGTGGCACCATCTTTGGCGTGTGAACGACGCCAGTGACGTACGGTAACGCCATTCTTTTCATAGCAAATACCGTTCTCGTCTTTCCAGTCAAATTCGTTAACTTCACATTCGTATCCTTCGCCGATGGGGAAGACATCAAACGCTTCTGTGTGCCATTTGAGCATCTGATCCATGCCATTTATCATGCCTTGCGTGCCTAATTCTGGGGTGCGTCCCGATGGACCATGAACGCGCAATGGTGTGTAGCCACCAGCCCAAGCCCGAAACGGCCGTAAGTAAGACAAATCATGATAATGGTCTACGTGTAAATGGGAGATGAAAATATCATTTATTTCTTGCACGGGTATGCCCAATGAGATGATATTACGCATACAGCCAGGGCCAAAGTCAAAGAAGAAACGGTCGCCGTTACCCAATTCGACCATAATGGCCGTCCCTGCCTGACTGCGACGAGGCGGGAATGGACAACTACCCACGTATGAGATTCGCATTTCATCTGGGCCAAGCGTTTCTGATCCTGGAAAGTAGTTGTTACGTATTTTTACTGAGGGGGTGGGCCGGAAATAATCGGGTAAGCTAATACCAGTTCCTGGGCCGCCACCATATGGATTTTTGAGTGTATCAGACACAATTTTTCTCCTTGTTGTTTTCAACTTGATATGAGTCCACTGAAAAAACCGGGTTTTTTGGCTAAAACAACCTTTTTTCTGTATTGGTCAGAGATTGCTTGAAATTCCTCTTTTTGACCGGAATCGAGGCTTCAGCCGGTTCCCGCCTGTTCACGACCGGTTGAAGCCTCGATTCCGGCGCGGGATTCAAGGTTTCAACTAACCCTTGACCAATACAAAAATCCAGGTTTTCACTGGGAATAACCAACATTGGGCACAGGTCAAAGTTGTGCAGCCATTCGTTGTAAAACGATTCTAATAGAGATAGGTATTCGGCCGTAATGTTATTTTCCATTTCACGGCCGCGCTGCCGAATACGCTTCATCAACACGGGCACAGGACATTTGAGATAAAGGAGCAAATCCGGTTTGGGCAGGCTGTTAACGACCAGGTTGAAGGTACGCCGGTAAGCGGCATGATCTCGCTCAGTGAAAGCGCCCATATGGTGCAGGGCGCGGGCAAAGATGTGAGCATCTTCATAAATGCTGCGGTCAGAGATGGTTGATTGGGGCGATTGATACAGCTCCAAGTATTGCTCCGCCCGATGTCCGATAAAGAAGACTTGCAGATGGAAAGCCCACTGGCTCATATCCTCATAAAAATCGGCCAGATAGGGGTTGTCGCTGACGGATTCATAGCGGTATACCAGCCCAGCCGTTCGCCAATACGTTCTGTGAGTGAAGTTTTGCCAGCACCAATATTACCGGCCACAAGTACAAATTGTTTTGTTGTCATGAACGATCCTCTCAAAAATGTGGGTTGCTGAATGTCGCCAATCGCCGGCACAGATCGCGCCTGAGCCATTATTTGACGATGGCGCGACAGGATAGTACTCTGTAATCCGCGAAGCGCAAGCATTAAAAAATACTCGAAAGTAGACGGGGCGGGGCGATGATTGTCAAGGAAATATGAAGAACGAATGATGGGGATTTTTGATGAATCAACATGATCAACGACATCACATTGTAATCATCGGCGGCGGCTTTGGCGGCTTGAACGCAGCCAAAAAGCTGGGACGTTCAGTGAAGATGCGGGTAACTTTACTGGACAAACGAAACTTTCACTTATTTCAGCCACTGCTTTATCAAGTGGCTACAGGCGGTCTTTCCCCCGGTGATATTGCCTATCCTTTGCGAGAGGCAGTTTCCAGAGCCAAGAATATTGAGGTGGTTGCAGCCGAGGCGGTAGATATTCTCCCAAATGAACAACGGATTATCTTGCGAGATGGCGACTTGACTTATGACAGCCTCATCGTTGCTACCGGAGCGTCGCACCATTATTTTGGTCATGATGAATGGGCGGAAGAGATGCCGGGTCTAAAGAGCATTGAAGACGCCTTATTCATTCGTCGGCGAATATTGTTGGCTTTTGAAACGGCCGAGAGAGAAACCGACCCGCAAAGACAACAGGCCTGGCTCAACTTTGTCGTCGTTGGCGGCGGGGCAACCGGCGTAGAAATGGCCGGCGCTATTAGCGAGCTGGCAAAGGAGACGTTGCAAGAGAAATTTACCCATATCAATCCTGGTCAGTCCCGAATCATCCTGGTTGAGGGAACAGACCGGGTTCTAAACACATTTCCAACACCGCTTTCAGACAAGGCAAAAAAAGCCCTGACGGAACATGGCGTGGAACTGTTAACGGGCACACTGTTAACCGACAGCAAAAATGGCGTCATCACCCTTCGGGATACAAGTAGTGGGGCCGAAACGCAACTAACCGCGAGAACGATCATCTGGGCGGCGGGAGTCAAGGCTTCATATCTAGGGCCGATCCTCTGCCAAAGAGCTGGTATACAACCTGATAATTTGGGTCGCGTCATTGTCAATCCGGATATGACCTTACCGGGTTATTCGAATATTTTTGTTATCGGTGATTTAGCCCATTACGCGCACCAAATGGGGGAACCACTGCCCGGCGTGGCTCAGGTAGCGATGCAGCAAGGCGTTTATGTGGCTCGACTCTTGCTGGTTCGTGAGAGTGACAAAGCGGCGTCCCCTTTCCGCTATAAAGATAAAGGTACGCTGGCGGTCATTGGCCGGAACGCGGCTGTGGCTAACATTGGTTCGTTGCACCTGAGCGGATATTTTGCCTGGTTGATCTGGATATTTGTCCACATTAGTTTTCTGATCGGCTTTGATAATAAGCTGCTCGTGATGCTCCAATGGGCCTGGTATTACCTGGCGCGCAAACGGGGCGCTCTCTTAATCACAGGGAAAGACCCGTACCCACTCATCGAAATCTCGCCGCATACAGACAAAACGTGATCTGCCCCAGAGGTAGCAGTCACTTGAAAATGATCTCAATATTGCCGCTATATCTGGGAGAAAGTGACTGCTACCTGAATGCTCGCAAGGAAAACAATCATGCCTGCTCTGACACGCTGGTATATTAAATCGGCCTTTGTGTACCGCAAACGCATTGTTGCCAGAGAAGGTGCATAACTTTTGCTGAGTATGGATAGAAAGGGGGCCAGCATAAAGGCTTTTTCCCACTATTTTGTAGCAAGCGGGCAACAACGGCCGTCCACTCAATCTGATGGTTGGCTCCGATGCCGGCGCCGTTGTCTCCATGAAAGTATTCGTAAAAGAGGATGTGGTCGCGCCAGTTGGAGTTGTCGCAGCGTATTCTGGTGGCAGTAACACATCTTACCTGACGCTAGATTTGAGAAGGCGTATAATTGGGCGGCGAAAAAGGAAAGGAACATGACAAATATCAATGAGTGAAATACAGCTTTCTCCTACCCAAAACCAGACGCCGCCATCGGACACGGCCGTGTCTGACCACCATATCCGCGACACCATTTTAGCAATCTTAAACTTTTTAGGTAAACGGCTTGCTTTTGCGCTGCTTGTTTTGATCGGTATTGTTTTTCTGACTTATTTAGGTTTGGGGATGATTGATGGCGCCGGTTTGAGGTTAGCCGTGCCTGCTGCCGCTCAAGATACAATCACCTACTTTGGCCGTTTGCTACAAGGCGACATGGGGTTGAGTACAGCCGGCAGCAGCAATGTAAACCCGCTGCCAGTGACCCAGGTATTGCGCGAACGCATGAGCCGCAGTCTGGGTTTGTTGGCAGCTTCCCTGTTTGTAGCTTCCCTGCTGGGTGTCATTTTGGGAATACGGGCGGCCCGCAGCAATAATCGCCGCTCGTTAGGCATTATTCTCACTACTTTGATTGGTATTTCTGTGCCCAGCTTTTTTGCCGCCTTTTTACTGCAATGGGCAGTAACAACCTACACGCGCTTTTCTGGTCGCTCATTGCTGCCGGTGGGTGGTTTTGGCTGGGACGCCCACCTGATTTTGCCGCTGATTGTGTTGGCTGCACGGCCGTTGGCCCAAATTACCCGCATCTCATTTGTTACCTTGCGGAATGTACTGCGGCAAGATTATGTACGCACAGCGCATAGTAAGGGGTTACGGCCGTTTAATGTCACCTACAGCCACGTATTACGCAATGCCGCTATTCCCATTCTGACCACCATTGGCATCTCCTTCCATTTTGCCATGAGCAGTTTGCCGGTAGTGGAGCTGTATTTTGGCTGGCCGGGCGCAGGGGCCACTTTGTTAAAAGCGATTGCCCAGCAAGATGAAAATTTAACTGTCGCTCTGACTTTGACATTTGGTTTGCTGATTGTCATA
This sequence comes from Chloroflexota bacterium, assembly GCA_024223125.1. Next base: position 5,803 of record JAAEOP010000357.1, on the reverse strand, counting down.
GTCAATATTTTGCTGGAACTCAGCTACCGTCTCATTGACCCTCGTTTGTGGGAAGACCCCTCTTTTTTGGGCGCGGGCAGCCATTTTACCTGGCGCCAGCGGGTGCGATCGTGGCGTGAGACAGCCCATGATGCGGTGACAGATACTGCCCTCACCCGCTGGTGGACACGCCGTCAAACACCGCCGGAACCCAGTCCCTTCCAAACCTCGTTGGACAGGCTGCAAGAGGGAACGGTTGAATTGGAGTTTCCCTACCAGGGAAAACGTTCCATCTGGACGGCCGTGCGTACCAACGCCGCTTTTACTATTGGTAGTCTGCTGGTAATCGGCATGATCGTGGTTGTGTTGTTTGGGCCACAATTTGCCCCCCATAACCCGTACAGTACACGCGGTCTGGAAATGGTTGATGGCCAGCTTACGGTACCTCCTTTTTCTCCCGACGATACCTACCCCTGGGGCACTGATTCGCTGGGACGGGATATACAAAGTTTGATTTTTTCCGGGGCGCAGCAGACGTTGACATTGGTGACGCTGGCAGTGGGGGCGCGTCTGGTTGTCGGCGTCATTTTAGGCGCATTGGCTGGCTGGCATAACGGCCGTGCTCTGGATCGCTTCATCACTGGTTTGGCAGAAATAATTGCTGCTTTTCCCACTCTGCTGCTGGCGATGATCCTGGTGCTGGCTTTTGGTATTCGGGAGGGGATATCTTCCTTTGTTATTGCTATTTGTTTTGTGGGCTGGGGGGAGATTATGCAGTTTGTGCGCGGAGAGGTAACGGCCGTGCGACCGCAGCAGTTTATTGAAAGCGCTGTTGCTTCTGGGGCACGCACCAGCCGTATTTTTAACCGGCACATTATGCCTGTTTTGTTGGGGTCGCTCATCTCCATTGCTGCTTTAGAAATTTCGGCCGTGTTAATGTTGTTGGGTGAATTGGGTTTCCTCAGCATCTTTATCGGCGGTGGAGCATTTATTGAACTGCCTGGCGTGGGACCGATGCTGTATTCGGATGTACCAGAGTGGGGGGCGCTGCTGAGTAATGTACGTTATCTGGCACGGCCGTATCCCTGGACAGCCCTCTTCCCCATGATGGCTTTCTTCATCACCATCTTCGCTTTTAACCTGTTTGGTGAGGGGGTGCGCCGGGCAGTAGATGAAGGCAATCTGGTTATTAGCCGCTTCATCAACCGTTGGACGATTGCGGTTTTACTGCTGTTTACATTGGGGTTTAGCTGGTTGCAAAACAATTCTGGCTCGACGCCATTTTTGCGGCAACAGGCCCAATTGTTTAGCGGCGACAATGCCCAAGCTTATGTGGATGATTTGACTGCGCCGCAGATGAACGGCCGTGCCCTGGGTACAGAAGAACCAGCAATAGCCGCCCAATACATTGCCGATCAGTTTGAAGCATTGGGTTTACAAGTGGGTGGACAAGCAAACACCTACTTCCAAAATCGCAAACACGCTTTTGAGCGTCTGCTTTCCGAACCGGAATTAGCCATTGACGGAACTGCCCTGACGCCGGGTGTAGATTTTGCCGCGTACCCCGGCCGTAATATGACCGACGGTGAAGCGAATGCCTCCATTACCGTTGTCGGCCTGGGTGAAGCATCGGGAGCGACCGGCTTTCGTACCTCCTATCCAGAATTAGACCGGACGTCACTTGAGGGGCAGGTGGTGATGGTTTTTTCGGATAGAGAGGCAAGTATTGTCACTCGTAAGGATATGGATGGGTTGTTGGTAGTAACGGATAATCCCGATTTGCTGCACCGTAATTTCACCTATTCAGGTCGGTCGGGTCAGTCGTTATCCTTTTCTGGCCAACCACGCGGCGAAGAGACCCCATCCATGTGGATTACCGAAGAGGTCGCCGATAACATACTGGCGGCAAATGGTTTGACGGTAGACGGGATACGCGACCAGATTGATTTGCTGCCGTTGGAAGGGCTATTGCAAACCCCTTTGTCTACTCAGGCAAGCCTGAAGGTTAGTGGCGAAATTGAAAAAAGCTGGCCGGTGCAGCATGTTATTGGCTTGCTGCCGGGCAAAGCGGGATATGAACGCTGCCCTGATTGTCTGGATGCAGAACTAGTGGTGGTGATGGCCCAGTATGATAGTCCCCCACTGCCTCCCGGCGCCACGCCTTTCCTAGCGGCCAACAATAATGCCAGCGGCGTCGCAGTGATGTTGGAAGCGATCCGTGTGCTGCAAGAGGCTGATTTCCAACCGAACCGCTCTTTCTTATTTGTGGCATACAGTGGCGAAGGGTTGGATGGCGGCGAGCCGGTGAACAACCCCAATATCACTCGCTTTTTACAGGCCAAAATTGGTTTTGCTACAGCGTATGAACCGGTAGCGATTGTGCAGCTGCGCGGCCTGGGGGATGGTTTCGGCGACCGGGTGGAGGTGGCTGCTTCGGGCAGTTTGCGGCTGGCAGATTTGTTTGAAACGGCCGTGTCCCAAACTGGCGGCAAATCATTACGTAGCAATGAAACCATAGATATCAGCCAAATATATGAGGATGTGGCCCCTGGTGGCCAATCAACCCAGACAGCCCCGGTAGTGCGCCTATTTTGGGAAGGGTGGGAAGAAACAGCTCGCACGGCCGAGGATACGCCTGACAACATTGCGGCCGATAAACTACAAACGGCCGGCCGTGCCCTCTCTATGGCGCTCATGGTTTTGGGACAGGAGCGGGAATATTAAATGTGTATGCAATTGATTGCTCAATCGTGTAGAATGTAAGTTCTGATAATGTCACATTCTGATATTGAGGAAACTGATATGTTGCCAAATAAAATGAAAGTTGTTGACTTATTTGCGGGAGCAGGAGGATTTGGACTTGGTTTTGAACTTGCAGACTATAATGTTGTCTGTTCACTGGAAATAGATCAATGGGCAGCTGATACATTACGTGAAAACAATCCAGATCAACTTGTTATCCAGGATGACATCAGAAAATATCAAACATTAGAACAAGTGCGAACCGTCTGTCCTATTTCGCCCGACATCATCATTGGCGGCCCCCCTTGTCAAGGATTTAGTGTTGCCGGTCCCGCACAAAAAGATCCCCAAGACCCTCGAAATAGTTTATTTAAGGATTTTGCCCGTTGGGTTGATTTTTTAAGGCCTCAACTGTTTGTAATGGAAAATGTTAAGGGGCTGCTCTCACGGAGAAATGTAAATCGTGAACCGGTCATTAACATTATTAAACAAACCTTTGCAAATTTAGGTTACACTGTTGAGGTTTGGTTGCTTAATGCCGCAGATTATGGCGTCCCCCAAAATCGAAAAAGGGTTTTTGTCGTTGGTAATCGTGTTGGTTTAGAAAGGATAGGAGAACCACCAAAAACATATGCCACAGGACAGGTGATTTCTGATAACAACCAACTAACCCTTTTTAATGCCCCATCTTTACCAAAGGCATTAACGTTATGGGATGCTATCTCAGACTTACCTGAATTGAATGCTGGAGATGGGGAAGAAGAACAACAATACAATGCCAATCCGCAAACAACGTATCAGAAATGGGCTAGGGGAGAGCGGAAAACAGTTTATAACCATGTGGCCATGAATCATTCTAAACGTCTGGTCGAACGATTTGAGCATATAAGTTGGGGTGAATCGTCCGCTGATGTACCTCAAGAACATTTGCCAAGACAACGAAATGGAAATGGGAAGATCTCAAAAAAGGCGTATGATCAAAATAACCGTCGTTTATACCCGTACAAGCCCTCGCATACAATTGCGGCATCATTTTATGCGAATTTCATACATCCTTTTCAACATCGCAATATAACTGCTCGTGAGGGCGCACGAATCCAATCATTCCCCGACTCATATCGCTTTATGGGTAAGAAAACGACACCCTCCCACAAGCTATTACAACGTGAGGGACGGTTACATGACAAGCACCTTTGCCAATATAATCAAATTGGGAATGCTGTTCCCCCATTACTGGCAAAGGCGATTGCCAGCCATATTCAAGAGGTATTAACGAATGCTCGTTCACGGATCGAACATAAGCCAGAAAGAGAACCATCGCACTAAGTATCTTGACTCCCAGAGTCGTAAATTCCTTGCTGAAATACGTGTAAAATATGATCAATGGCATCTTGCCAATAAGAATCTCGAAGGTCCATATTCAAATCTAAAACCTTCTGATAATGAAGTTGTACATCAAAGAGTCGCGTTGTTAGAGAACTATAAAAGTTTTATAGATCAACAGAAATATGCAGAAAATTTTGATTCCCGTTCAAATTTACATTCGACGGTAATTGAGGAGTTTCTCTATTATCTTTTCAGAGATTTGGTTTCCAATTTTGGAAGTAATGCACTTCTGGGGAGATCCCATGCTTTTAAGGATGTTTTCTTTGTTCCACCTAATTTCCGGGCCATGACTGAACGAGCTTATGCTAGGATTGAGAGGAAGGATCATGACTTTGTTATAGGGGTTACACTTGAAGCATCTTTGAAATTACATCAGCCGAAGAAGGAGCAAGCGAGCCAGGAGTCCCAACTTGGAGAGCCTCCCATACGCTATACTGTTCATATTGAAGATGATTTAGAGAATCATCTATTTGATGTCGCAGCAGTCGCCATAGAGTGTAAAACTTATCTCGATAAAACGATGCTTGAAGGGTCGTCAAGAGCGGCCGAACAATTGAAAGCCAGAAATCCAAATGCTCTTTATATGGTGGCCATGGAATGGCTCAAATTAACCAGCGCTGTCAATTTGCGGAAGTATGAAGTGGATCAGATTTACGTTTTTCGAAAGCAGAAAAATACAGACAGAGAGTTTCGTTTTGCGCCAGATTATGAAAAGAATCTAATTGATCCAGAAGTTGTCTGGCATCTATATCAAACAGTACGCACTCATCTGATAACAGATTGGGAAAGTACCATTGAGCAAGGATTAGAAAGGGGCTGGTTGCTATAGTGAATAACTCCCTGTTTCCAAACCTGCAAGCTATCTTTTTTGATCTGGATGGGACGTTGGTGGATACGGATGATCAGATTGTGGCGCAGTGGGAGCGTTGGCTGCGGCCGTTTTTCGGTCAACGCGCTCCCAAAACAGCCCGATGGTTGTTGATGCGTTCGGAACGGCCGGGGACGCTGCTGGTGCGGTTGCTGGATTGGCTGCATCTGGATGTGCCCTTGATGGGCTTTACAGATTGGCTACGAAGGCGGCGCGGGGTGTATGCGGCGCATGAATGGCAGTTGATTTCGGGAGTGGAAGAGATGATTGGGGCGTTGGACGGCCGTTACTCCCTCGCCCTCATTACCATCCGCGGCCGTTACCATATTGATGCCTTCTTTGAAAAATTTCCAGAACTGGCGCAGGCGTTTACTGTGTCATGCGGGCTGCAAGATACGCGCCATATGAAACCCAACCCAGCGCCGCTGCTGCTGGCGGCCGAACAGATTGGCGTGCCCGTACAAAATTGCCTGATGGTGGGGGATACAACAGTGGACGTATTGGCCGGACGGAACGCAGGCGCGTGGGCGGCCGGCGTCCTTTGCGGTTTTGGCGAACGAGAAGAATTGGAAAACGCTGGAGCGCACTTGATTTTACAAAGTACTAGAGAACTGCTGCAATTTTTGACGTGAGTGGCAAGTATGCAATTGACGGGTTCGCGTTATTATTCCGCAATCCGCATTTAGATAAGGAATGGGGATTTTATTAAACCCCGAACTTGTCATACCTGCGAAGGCAGGTATCCATCTTTTTAGTCGAGTGGATTCCCGCCTTCGCGGGAATGACAAATTAAAGTTCATGGGATTATTTAATCCTCATTCCTAAGGA
>JAAEOP010000356.1 GCA_024223125.1 Chloroflexota bacterium | reverse complement strand
GCATTATAGCTTGGAAATGCTCCGGTGGAGTTTACGGCCGACACAAGTCCTGCCGTGCCAAGCGCACCAAGCATTTGCCCTGAAAAAGGATGATCCTTTACGGCTTTGGCAAATACCTTGGCGGATTCTTTAAAGGATTCCGGATCAGCGATAGCGTCCGGGTTTTTGCCCTGCCGGCTGATAACAATAGCTTTGATCCCTTTTGCGCCCATGACCGCACCTAGTCCTCCACGGCCGGCAGCGCGGCAGGGGCGCCCATCCACATCGGAGGCTTGAATAGATGCAGATGCCAATTGATATTCCCCCGCGGGACCGATACACAGGACACCGTTTTTCTCGCCATGGTCCTGGAGCAATCTTGCAACCAGGGCATAGGTCCGCATACCTTTAAAATCATCAGCCGTTTGAAGGGATGTGTTGCCGTTTTTATCGATGATTAGGTTGAACAGTTTGCCATGGGGTGCTAATCCCTCAAGGATTATAGCGGTTATACCCAGTTTACCCAAGGCAGCTGAGACGGTTCCGCCGGCATTGCTTTCTTTGATCGTACCGGTCAGAGGGCTCTTGGCACCAATTGAAATCCGGCTGGTATTAACCAAAGAGGTTCCGCTCAAAAGTCCGGGGGCAAAAATAAGTTTGTTCTCAGGTCCCAGGGGATCGCATGTTGGCGGCACTTCATTGTTGATCATTATCGAGGTCAAACCTCTTCCGCCCAGTCCTACATAATCCTGGGGTACATCCTCTATCTTGACCGTCTGTTCACTCATGTTAACTCGTATTAACTGCATTTAAATTCCCCTTTTTAAATTTAATTCAGGACACCGATTGATTCCCGATTATTCAAATTGAAGTTCGGTTGATATATCCACACACCCTTTAATGGTGCGGGCAACCGGACAAAAATCCGCATGAAAATTATGCACCCTTTCGGCAGCCTCCCGCTTCTCCGGGTCCGCTTTCAAATGGTAGGTAACGTGGATACGCCGGATAACCAGCACATTCCCGTCTTTCTCAACCTCCCCGCGCGCTTCAGAATAGAGTTTTCCCTCACCGGCGGGAATTTCGCGCGCTTCCAGCGCGCCGCCAAATGTTCCGGTCAGTCAGCCGGCCGCTGATGCCACCACATAATCCAGGGTAGAGGCATGGGGATCGTGGACCTTAGGATCGACCCCGTAATGTTCCGCAATTTCAGAGTGAACACCAAACATCACCGGAGATTC
>JAAEOP010000355.1 GCA_024223125.1 Chloroflexota bacterium | reverse complement strand
TGGTCAGCAGCGGCTGCATGTTATCGTTATCCATCTGTCTGGCTACTTCGTAGGTGTCGCTATTTACCAGCAGTATTGGAATATTTTGTTCCGAAGCTTTTGAAATAACGTTCGGTGGCGGCTTTCGGCTCGTAACACACCGCACTGCTGCATAATGTCCTCAAAAATTTCATCGGCGCCGGCCAGCGAACCGGTGTGCGAGGCTGCTGCGACCGCGCCCCGCTTTGAGCGCCCGGATTTAATAACGACCACCGGCTTTTGTCGGGTAGCTTGCTTTAGAGCCTTTACAAACTTGGTGCCGGTTTTGATGCCTTCGATGTACATGAGGATAGTTTTTGTGCCCTCATGATGGGTCAGATAGGTTAGCAGATCTGTCTCGTCGATATCAGATTTATTACCTACGGAGATGATGGCGGACAGACCGATATTTTCGATGGCTGTTTTGCCAATCATGGCCACGCCCAAAGCCCCGCTCTGGGTAATGATGGCCACGTTGCCGGCGATAATATTGCCGGAGCCAAAGGTAGCATTTAATGAGGCGGGTGCGGAGTAGATGC
>JAAEOP010000354.1 GCA_024223125.1 Chloroflexota bacterium | reverse complement strand
TCCCCTGTTTTATTCATGGCGTCTATGATCTCTTCTAGCGGCGCCGGTAAGTCTACTTCCTGGCCGATGGCTTCATACACCATGAGCATGTTGACAAACCGGCCCAATGTGCCGGCATTATAGGTAGCTCGTTCTACCGCTAATTCCATTGCTTGCAAACTGTAAGGCTCCCCCTCCCCCATCCCGCCACCGGTGGCCGGGTCAATCTGACTCTCCGCTTGTCGCGGCCGGTAATCTATCCGTGATGTCAGGCTGCTGCCGTACATCTCCGGGTAGCTGACACGCTCCCCATCGGCCCGTTCCCAGGTGATAATGTGCGAATCGGCCGTTGGTTTCAACTTCACATACTCCCCCGGCGCATTGGGGCTGCGCCAGGCCAACACTACTTTCTCTCTTTCAGCATCCAAATCCCGAAAGGGAAACAGCCACAGGGCATCGTCATTATCGGCGCCGCCAAGAATATCGGCGATACCGGCGCCACGGCCGTCCTCATGAAATCCCTTGGGCGAATCGGCCAGTTCCAGCCAATCTTCCGCATTTACCCAGGCGGTAGCATACGCTGGGTCTATTTTGATCTGTCCTCGTGGTACATTCAAATTGTGGATACCGGCGCGACGGCCGATGATGGCTGGTTTAACG
>JAAEOP010000353.1 GCA_024223125.1 Chloroflexota bacterium | reverse complement strand
TAGGAACAAATAGAGTATGCCCACAGTTCTCAGGGAAGACCCTTATCGGATATACTTTTATAGTCACGAGCCTAATGAGCCTCCGCACGTTCATATAGATCGTGACAATTTATCAGTTAAGTTTTGGATTAGCCCTGTAGCATTGGCTCGGAATTTGGGGTTTAGTCCAAAAGAAATGCAAAAAATAGCGCGTGTTCTGACAAAGAATGAGGATGAATTATTGGAGGCATGGCATGAGCGTTTCGGAGATTAAACCGGGTGAACAGGTTAAAGATGTGTATTTCAGTGAGGATACCTTGAGCGTGGATTTGCTCGACGGCCGTACAATAACTGTACCCCTCGTTTGGTATCCTCGTCTGTTTCATGCTGCCCGAGAACAGCGCGAAAATTGGGAAATTTGTGGTGGGGGCTACGGTATCCATTGGCCGGATATGGATGAAGACCTGAGTACCGAGGGTTTGTTAAGAGGAGCGCCTGCTCCCCGTCAATCATCGCTCGTGGCTGCCTGAGTAACATTTTTGTTTGAAGGAAACAGAGCGTAAGAGAGGTTCCACCTTTCCAAAAGGTGGAATCTCTTTACATTAGGATTGAGGAATTGTCAGGGTTGTGCCTGGTTGGATGTTGTTGGGGTCTGGTATGTCATTGGCGGCCGTGATAGCTTCTACTGTGGTGTTGAATTGGCGGGCGATGCTGCTGAGAGTGTCACCTTGTTGGACGACATAGGTTTGAGCGGGCACGGCCGTTGGCCCTTCTGCCTCTTCGCCACTGCCGCTGCTCTCTTCTTGTGGTGAAGTAATGACGGGGATCAGTGTTTCATCCTCGCTGCCGGCATCGGGCGCGTCCTCCGTTTCTGTGGGAGTTTCATCTTCTGGTTTAACCCCTTCCAAATCGGAGCTTGTCTTATCTCCATCCATCACGGCCGGTACAATCCGGTCAAAAATAGTCGGCCGCAGCAAAATAATGCCCAAGGCGACCACAAACATAATGATAGCCAAAACCGCAAATTTGATGATCTCCCATTTGCGCTGTTCAGCGGCGCGTTCCTCTCGTAAAGTAGCAATATGGTCGTCAATCAGCTGATCGATGTTTTGTTGCTCAATGGATCGGGGTTCTCCTGAAGGTTGTTCAAGATTTTGCTGTTCAACTGGTGGGAAATCTTCTGAATCTGGAGCTTGTGCATCGCTCATACTTCTACCTCCTGCGTAGGGCACAGAGTAACAAAGTGTTTACATCTTGCATTGTTGTCCCACTTGAGAGCAAACCCTTAGGGTCTGTATAGCTACAAATAATTTACATAAAAGATTAACAGGCTTCCCGATTTTGGTCAAGAACTGTGAAAGTCCTGTCAATTCAAGACAGTTCTTGGTGCTACCTATCTCAATTTTGTTACAATCGAACGAAACATTGAGAGGTTCCACCTTTTCAAAAGATGGAACCTCTATAAATTTATAAGGGGAAATTGCCGATGTCACCATTAAAAAAGAGTTTTTTACTGCTGTTCCTGGTTGTCTGTCTGACCGGGACATTCTTGCTTATGCAACGCAGTCTGGTTCGGGCTAATCGGGGCACGGCCGTTGGGGATAGTTATCTGCCTGTTGTGTTAAAACCCCAACCCACATCTACTCCCACCAATACGCCTACCCCCACCAACACGCCCACGCCCACACTCATCCCCACACCGGCGCCAAACATCCTACAAAACCCGTCATTTGAGGGTGGTTGGTATCACCCTGGCGGTGTATCGGAACTACAAATTCCCAATAACTGGGCATTTTGGTGGAATGAAGGGCCAACCGGCTATGGTAATCAGGAGTGGGATGTTTGGGTGCGCCCGGAGGTACGGGTGCTGCCATCGGACCAACTGCCGCCCCATGAACATGATTTGTTCATTTGGGATGGCGATCAAACCGTCAAAGTGTTTAAGGGGCACGGCGCCATCCATTTTGAGATGAGCCAGACTGTATGGCTGGAAGCGGGTAATTATGCCTTTGAGATGAGTGTATTCCCTGACCTGGTTATAGATTACCAGAACGGACAAAAAATTTGGGCGCCTGATCCGCTTTCTGGTGAAGTGAAGCTGAATGTTGGCAGCGGTAGCACCGGCTGGATGCTGCCGACGTTTGGCCAGAAGAATACCTATACCTACAACTTTTCTGTATCGCAAGCACAAAATGTACCTATTATCGTATCTATGCGCGGCCGTTGGGCTATCCGTAACAATGGCTGGTTTATGGATGATTGGGGGCTAAGGCAGGTCAACAACAGTTTGGCGGTTGAAGGGATAACGGTGAATGGGGGGCAACGGCCGTTCTTCTCCGCCGAATACATTCCTCCGCCCCAACCGTACATCTTCCCCGTAGGGCCACCAGAGTGAGCCAGGGTATTGGCACATTGACCGAAAAATCCTTGCACGCCGGCATCAAGGAGTGGGTTGGTCAACCAGGAGACCGGTTCGAGGTGGCTGTAGATGGCTTTGTGATTGACATTGTGCGCGGTCAGCAGTTGATTGAAATTCAGACGGCTAACTTCACGGCCGTCAAACGCAAACTAAGCCAACTGCTCGGCAATCATCCGGTCTATCTCATTTACCCGGTGGCCGAGAAAAAGTGGATTGTGCGCCAAACGGCCGTTGGCGAACCTATCGGCCGCCGCAAATCTCCCAAACGAGGCCGTGCGATTGACATCTTCAAAGAGTTGGTTCGTATCCCCCACCTGCTGCCCCAGCCCAACCTGACTATTGGCGTGCTGTTGACCCAACAAGAGGAGATTTTGCGTGACGACGGCCGTGGTAGTTGGCGGCGCAAACGATGGAGCATTTATGATCGCCGTCTGCTGGATGTTACGGCCGAAACCACCTTCAACCGACCGGCCGATTTCCTCCAACTCCTTCCCGACGACCTGCCACAGCCGTTCACCAATCGCCAATTGTGCCAACAAGCCTCTATCACCATAAATTTGGCGCAGCGCATTACGTATACTTTGCGCCACTGTGATGTGCTTGAGGTGGTTGGCAAAGAGGGGAATGCGCTGCTATATACATTCAACCAGTTATAAGACGTGAAGCCTGGGACAAGAATAATGGTAACCATTCACTCCCCCAAGGTGCCCGGCACTTATAAACGAGTGTGCTACTCCAGTAGACTTGGTAATGAAGTGCCGGGCGCCTGAATGGTTACAAATAATGAATTGTGAAGTGATGCTGGCTTTATCCGTTCCTTTCTTGCATCCGTTGTTGCCATCTCTCATCCATCTAAAACAAAAATCGTGCCAAAACGGCCGGTTTTTCCTTTTTCGCCCCGATGAGAGAAGAAGAGGTCGGTTCGCACGGCCGTGCAAAAGCCAGACAGTTCAATATTTTGGACGCCAGCATTTAACAGATTGCGCCGATTGGCTTCTTCCAGGTTGAAGTGGTAACGGCCGTTTTTCTTCCCATTCGGCCGTACCAATAAATCCGGCCAATCATCAAAGGCAACTTTCACTTCGCTGACCAGCGGTTCATCCACCTCATACTGCGCCAGACAAATGCAAGGGCCAATGCCGGCCCAACAATCGGCCGGATTTGAGCCAAAATCTCGCTGCATAGCTCGTACCATCGCTCCCGGTAAATCGTACACTGCCCCTTTCCAACCAGCGTGCCCCAGACCAATGGCCTCATGCGCGGGATCATACAAAAAGATGGGTGTGCAATCGGCATAATTCATCGTCAGGGCACAGCCTGGTTCATTGGTAATCAACCCATCTACACGAGGCGCATATTCACCATTGTTGGCCTGTGTTACCCGCACTACTGAATTGCCGTGGACAAGATGAGCGTGTACGGCCGTCTCATTCGTGCGCCCAACTAACCCATACGCCTGCTGCCGGTTGGCAAACACATTCGCCGGATTGTCTGCTACCGACACACTCAAATTCAAAGAAGCAAACGGCGCCCCGCTGACGCCACCTTGCCGGGAAAAGACAGCGTGTTGGGTACGGCCGTTTCCCTCCAACCCCTCAAACTGAAAATACACCAGACCATTTTGCGAGCATTGTTTCATTCAATTTTCCTCATACAATTATCTACCTGGGACCAGATAATAGTTCAATAGCATCAACCCGTTCTTGCCCTAACAGACCAGATAGAATCAGGCTCATTTCGCTTTCTAACATCGGATGATGTAGTTTTCGTGCTTTAACTAAAACATCAATTGCATGAACACGATCTGCACCTAATAGGCCACTCAGTAGCACGGCCGTTTCTTCTCCAGAAATATCCTTCGGCAAAGTTTTTCTCATTTTGTAAACCGCTTCTACTCGTTTATCACCTAGCAAGCCCTGGAGAGCCGTATCTGCGGCCGCAACAGGAATCTCATACCGTTTTCTATATAATTGGAACGCCCAAAACGATAATGTGATTATTGTAAAAACAGTGGCGACAACCAGCGTCATCGTATCACCAATAACGCCATTGATAAACAATACGATGATGACAGCCAGCTCAATTAAAATAATCGTACTCAAACCCCATTCTTGTTTTTGTTTACTCACGTTGATCCCCTCAATAATATTGTTTGATGTACCCATACGCCTTATCAAACAGTTCCTTATCCTGATGCAGCTTAAACTTAAACAACGTCTTTCGCAACGCCTTCCGCACCTCACGCTCCCCGGCCGATGTCGTTTGCCATCCTGGAAAACGCACAAAGCGCACAATCTCATCAATTTCCGTCACTACCCGCTCCACCACAATCGGCGTATCTTCATTGCGTACTTCATCAAACAGTTCTGTCAGTGCCGCCATGCCTCGGTCTTCGTCTTCCTCTGGTGGGACATCCTTTTCGGTTTCCACTAGGTCGGTCGCCAGGTCGAGTAATTGCTTGAGAAACTCTAGGCTGTGTAATTGCCCCGCCTCATGACGCTCTTTCAACGATTCCAGCCGTTCCGACAAAGCGCGGAAGCGGGGGTTGCCCATATGTTTTCGCAAGCGGGCGGCGATTTTTATTTCAATCTCTTTCGCTTTGCTGTTGGGGTCAGGCGTGCCTAGCACCGCTTCCAACAGTTCTGCATCCAACACAATTTCTTCCAGGTCGTCGT
>JAAEOP010000352.1 GCA_024223125.1 Chloroflexota bacterium | reverse complement strand
GATAAACATCTCGCTAAAGTGCCCTGACATTACCGGCTCGCTCATATTGAGCCACATCAGGTAGGTCCAGGCTGTGTCCGTATCATACTCCATAGCCAGCCAAACCACGGCCAGCAGCCGCCAATGCAGATCTTCGCCGGTATTCCTGTGGCTGCTGCCTTTGATGAGTTCAAGCAGCCATTCCCCAATCGCCGGATATTTAGGTTCATCCAGCAGCCGCCGGATGTGCTGGTCGATATCATCGGGAATTGGGTGTAAATCAGGCAGGGTTGGGGTCATATGATAAATCCTTCGTTGTACAATTTTGCCAAGGTAAACTTCGGTTTCCAGTAGCCGTCGTATGATAGAGAAAATGGATAGGGAAATCAAATTTAGAGCGTGGATTTTCCAGAGGACTCAGGAGCAATCGCTAGCGCTACAACACCCAACGCTTCTTTTTCAGGAGGATAGATGGCTCGACAGGCGGCCAGCAACGATACGTGATCCGGGAGATCCGGGGCAATGCTGTCTGGCTCTTCAGCGGCTACAAGGGCCTCAATAGTGTCGAATGTCGACAACTACATAACGATATTGATCGTTGAGCAGCAATATGTCGCCGGGTTGGAGCCGGGTGATGTTGGTGTAGCCCACCCGAATCTCCACTGTTTTTTGGCCGCTCAGGATATGTTGCAGATATTCATTTTTGATCCAGAGGGTTTTTGGGCGGGACATTGTAGGTTATAAGTTGGCAGTTGCCTGGTTCGATCTCAAGATTGAGAGATTGGAGATTAAACTATCGATCTCCAATCTCCTAATCGCCTTATCTCTAATCACCTCTCAAAAACAACCTGTCCGGCAAAAACGGTCATCTCAACTTCAGTGTCGGCGATGTCAACCGGATCGATCTCAAAAAGATTTTGGGAGAGCATAATCATATCGGCCCATTTGCCGGGGGTGAGGGAGCCTTGCAGGTGTTCTTTACCTGCCAGGCGAGCCGGGCCGAGGGTGTAGGCTTGAATGGCTTCCGCCACGCTAATCTTCTCTTCGGGATACCAACCGTTTTCCGGCTGGCCTTGCTCATCCTGCCGG
>JAAEOP010000351.1 GCA_024223125.1 Chloroflexota bacterium | reverse complement strand
CCGGCGCACAGAAGCGGGTCAGGATATTGTTTACATCGGCCGCATAATACGAACACAATTTAACGGCCGCTACAACCAGGCAGCATTATGTGTTTAACGGCCGTACCTACTTCTCGCTACCGGAGTAGGGGATAATTATTCCCTATCTGTTATAATGGATTGTGTATTGATTTTTTTGGTATACAAGGGAGTTAAGAGATGTTAGCAACTTATAAAGCCATTCTGCGTGGCAATCAGTTAGAGTGGCACGAACAGACGCCCCCTCCATTAACCCATTTAGAGTCGGTGACTGTATTCGTCACATTACTTAACGAGCAAAAAACAGACCCAGAAAAAGCAGCTCAAGGCATCCAGATGTCGGCCGCTTTATCTGCTTTGGCTGCGCTCCCATCTCCAACTGTGCTAGATCCCCTAATTTGGGAACGAGAACAGCGAGAGGAGCGATCCTTACCGCAACGGCCGTAATCATGTTGATTGACAGTAATATCATTATTTATGCGGCGCTGCCTGAGCATCAAAAGCTGCGTGAGCTAATTGCTATTTATGTGCCTTTTGTATCGGCCGTTAGTTATGTAGAAGTGTTGGGCTATCATCAATTAACGGAAACAGATCGCCAGCATTTCACTGCTTTTTTTGACGCGGCTACCATCCTACCAATCACCGAGCCAATCCTGAAACAGGCGGTGAAACTACGTCAACTTAAAAAGATGACATTGGGCGATTCTTTGGTGGCCGCCACAGCTTTGATTCATGTCTTTCCTTTGCTTACCCATAACAAAAAGGATTTTGTCTGGATTCCCAACTTAACGGTACAAGATCCATTAACAGAAGAAATTGCTCCACAGACAGATGCTGGAGACTCGTAAACCAGAACGTTGGAGAATAGGCTGCACACGGCCGTAAATACCCAAAACGACACCGTTAATCTCATCTATAATGCAGACGGAAACCTTAGCCGGCGCACAGAAGCGGGTCAGGATACTGTTTACATCGGCCGCATATACGAACACAATTTAACGGCCGATACAACCAGAAAGCATTATGTGTTCAACGGCCGTACCTACTTCTAGCTACCGGAGTAGGGAATAATTATCCCCTATCCGTTATAGTTATAGCCTTTATCAAGATTCGCTCTCGTGGCAAACGTTTGGGCGATACCTTTGCCGACATTAAGCAGCAGGTTTAGGATATTTATCATGCGCCTGACCGTTCTGACTTCCGAATTACAAACCAGGTCATGGGCATTGCTTCATAACTTCTGGCCGTATTGTCTGCGGGCAAAAGCGCCTGAAATATATCAATCGCCTGCCTATAAGCTCAACGGCTTTGTTTATCGTGATAATTGGCTTGAAAACCTGCTTGTAGCTACCTCATTTCAGGGCTTTCATGTTAGGCCAATTCCAAAAAATAATGATCCCGAATTGATGCCATTTCGGGAATTGGCTAGGGGCTTTTTCAAAACGGGTAGGATTATTTAATTTTTGAAAACGCCTTAGCAACAAAAAACGCGAGAACTAGGAATTTTACTATTGAGGGAAAAACAGTAACAGCCATTTCGCATGTTTCCAATACCGGTATTAACGAACCCGTTGACATCCCTGACCCTGCTGCAGAATAAGCCTTAAACGATTGATGACAACTGAAATATATTCAGGTATAGTCGCTCTCCACAGCTTGCAATAAGTGAAAAGAGCAAATGACAAAGAAACAATACGATTACATCATCATAGGCGGTGGGTCAGCCGGGTCTGCTCTGGCAAATCGTTTAAGCGCTGACCCCACATGCCATGTTCTGGTATTGGAAGCCGGCCGCCCCGACTATATTTGGGACATTTTCATCCACATGCCGGCCGGACTTTCCTTCCCCATCGGCAAAAAACAGTACGATTGGCGCTATGAATCTGAACCAGAACCGTTCATGAATAATCGCCGCATTTACCATGCCCGCGGCAAAGTGTTGGGTGGTTCCAGCAGCATCAACGGCATGATCTTCCAACGGGGCAACCCACTGGACTATGAAAGATGGGCGGCCGATGATGGAATGGAGACCTGGGATTATGCCCACTGTCTGCCTTATTTCAAACGGATGGAAAATTGTCTGGCCGGTGGGAATGATTATCGGGGGGACGACGGGCCACTCATTTTGGAAAGAGGCCCCTGCGAGAACCCGCTTTTTACCGCCTTCTTTGACGCTGTTCAACAGGCCGGTTACGGGTTGACAGATGATGTAAACGGCCGTAAACAAGAAGGATTCGCCCGCTTTGACCGCAACATACATCGCGGCCGTCGTCTCAGCGCCGCCCGCGCTTACCTGCACCCCGTAAAAAAACGCCCCAACCTAACCATTGTCACCCGGGCGCTGGCTACAAAAATTCTGTTTGAGGGTAAAAGAGCAAACGGTGTTGCCTATATTCAAGGGAAAAAGAACAAACGCGAAGTTTACGGCGGCGAAATTATTTGCTGCGGCGGCGCTATCAACTCGCCGCAACTACTACAGCTTTCCGGCGTGGGCAACGGCCAGGAATTAAGCCGCCTGGGAATCGAGATTGTGCATGATCTGCCTGGCGTTGGTGAAAATTTACAAGACCATCTGGAAGTTTACGTTCAATACGCCTGCACCCAACCCGTCTCCATGTACCCGGCGCTGCAATGGTGGAATAAACCGGGGCTGGGTTATCAATGGCTTTTTCAGCGCAAGGGCGCGGCCGCTACCAACCATTTTGAGGCCGGCGGTTTTATCCGCAGCAATGACGATGTGGCCTACCCCAACCTCATGTTCCACTTCCTCCCCTTAGCCATCCGCTATGATGGGGCGGCGCCGGGCAGCGGGCATGGCTACCAGGTGCATGTTGGCCCCATGTACTCTGACGCCAGAGGATCGGTCAAGATTAAATCTAGTGATGCGGCCGTGTACCCCGCGCTCCAATTCAATTATCTGTCCACCGATCAAGACCGGCGCGAATGGGTAGAAGCAATTCACTGCGCCCGGCATATCATGAATCAATCCGCTTTTGATGCGTTCAACGGCGGCGAGCTTTCTCCCGGTTCCGACATTGAAACGGACCAGGAGATTTTGGATTGGGTAGCCAGAGATGGCGAGACGGCGCTGCACCCTTCCTGCACCTGCAAGATGGGCGTGGACGACATGTCGGTTGTAGAGCCTGACAGTATGAAAGTGCATGGCCTGGAAAATCTGCGTGTGGTAGATGCGTCGGTTATGCCCGCTGTGACGAATGGCAACATTTACGCGCCGGTGATGATGATTGCTGAAAAAGCGGCCGATTTAATTTTAGGCAACACGCCGCTGCTACCGACCGATGTTGATTTTTACAGGCGTCAGTTAGTAGAGATGGGAGATTAGAAAGTCCCAATCTACAATCTCAAAACAGATAAAAATTATGGGCAATATCAAAATTACCTGCCGCAATGTATGGAAAGTTTTTGGCCCGACCCCGAAACATATTGCTAGAACGGTTAAGCCAGCACGGCCGTTTCCATTACTCCTAACAAGCGCTCAAATTCAACCAATTCTGTTGTTACCAGCATCTGTCTTAAAATTGTTTCCACACCGGGGATGTCTGCCATATATTGCTTGAGATGTTTACGAAACTGCATTAGCCCCTTTTGTTCCCCATAATAGGCTGCCATCTCCTGAACATGTAGACGAATGGCTGTACTGATTTCCGTGAAGGATAAATATTCTCGTTTCTGCCGGGCAAAAATCCAGGGGTTGCCAATGGCTGCTCGCCCAATCATGACTGCATCACAACCTGTGTGCGTTTTCATATGTTCAATATCGGCCGGTGTTTGCACATCCCCATTACCGATGACGGGGATGGATACAGATTGTTTGAGTTGGGCGATGGCGTCCCAGTTGGCTTTGCCACCGTATTTTTGGGTTTTGGTACGGCCGTGCATGGCAATCAACGCCGCCCCATTCTCTTCCAAAATCTGGGCAATCTGCAAATAATTTTGCTGCGTAGCATCCCATCCCAGCCGAATTTTGCCCGTTACCGGCACATCCAGATGAGCCGACAGCAAACGAAACGTTTCCGCTATCAGGTCTGGTTGGGGCATCATGCCTACGCCTGCGCCACGGCCGCTTACTTTGCGTGTAGCGCAGCCCATATTCACATCAATGATATCTGGCCCCCAATCTTGAATGCGTAAGGCTGCGTCCAACAGCTTTTGGGCGTCATTACCGAATATCTGAAAAATGATAGGGTGTTCATCCGGCTGTTTGTCCAGGCGTCTCCGAAAGCGTTCATGTACCCGCCGACCCAGCAGCGCTTCCGCCGGCACAAATTCTGTGTAGTGCATAGCCGAACCGTAGGCACGACACAGGGCACGGTAAGGTACATCGGAATAGCCAGCCATAGGCGCCAGGATGACATCACCATAAACTGGTACATCACGCACAAAAAATAAGGGAGGGTTATGTGTTGTCATTGTTGGGTTAAGCAGATTTAAGTCAGGAACAGATTCACGTTTCTTCTGAAAAAATCTGTTTGTGACTCCAGTCTGCTGCAATCATTTGTTTAAAAACTCTCCAGGTCAAAATCGGGTGTCTTTTCTGTTGGGGGATTGTCTTCGCTTATAAACTGTCCTTGTAGATGCCCAATGACCATCAAGATCAGCATCAACACCCCACCGTAAATGGCCATGTAAATGAGATATCCTATACAGGGGATGAACACCAGGAGGTAGGCTGGCAAAATAATGATCATGGAGACCATATACATACCAAATAAAAGCACCAGGATGAGTAGATAGTTGATTGGCTGTGCCCGAACCAGCCGCCACATTTCTGAAAATTGGAAGCAGGAACCGACTGTACCTTCTCGTGCAATTTGAATGCTAAATAGAGGCCACAAGGCGTAGATTAGGAAGTTGTAGGGAATCAGGCAGGCAAACATGAGACCAAAGATTATCATGAATTCTGGCGATGGTGGGGCGGAACTGCCGTATGAACTGTAACTCTGGCTGCTTGATTCTGCTAAGAAGACAAATCCGATAGTGGAAACAATGATTAACAGGATCATGGGCAGCAAGTAAACGAAAAAGGCGGCCACCAGACGCAGCCCATCTAAAAAGAAACGGCCGAAATCACTCCAATCAGGCAGCGGCCGTTCCTCACCGGCGGCCACATTGCGGGCAATTTCTGCCTGGTAACCAAAAATAGCAAAATTAGCAAAGGGTACGGCCCCAATGAGCGCCCCAACTAACAGTTTTTTCGTCCACTCTTCGTCTTCACTGATGTAGGCAAATGCTTTTCCAATATCCATTTTATTGCTCCAATTCTCAAATAACTTGAGATGATAACCAGGTCCAGAAAACAAAATTAGTGAGGGCAGCGACGGCTGTCAACACCCACAACGACATTTGCCCAGCCTGAACCCGTAAAACAAATTGTGCCCCAAAAGCTCCGGCCCAACCACCGGCCAATGATAATAAAAACAAGGCCCATCCACTAATACGTCTGACGTCGGTTAAGGTTGCCTGTTGATCATACCAGTAGAGGAGGAATGTTAGCATACTTAGCCCGGCCCAACTGGCGGCCGTCCAATTGGCCGGAAATCCACACACGATGGGCGGCGGCCACTGGTTTAGGGCAGCGAACACGGCCGTGCCCAACACAATTGCCCCCATTGCCAACGACCCCATTTGCAGCAGCCTGGAGCGGCCGTCAGACGGCGTACTCAGGAACATAAAAAAGAAAATTAACAGGAGTAAGCTAAGACAGAAAGCGCCTATAATCATCATGATTACTTACGACCTATCTGTTGCTGAACAAGCAACCACACAGACCAAATTACTAGTAAACTTTCCACCAAGCCTAAACGTACCTGGCGTAGTTTATGCCATAAGCTGCGTTCTGAAGGATAGAATTTATAGGTGGCGAAGGGATGCAGCCAGGGCACAAAGCCGCCCGAATCGCAGATCAGATGACCGAAATAACCCACCGCCCAACTAACTGCTTCAATCCGTCCCCGCCAAACCCATACCAGCATGGTGGTGAGGATGAGACTTAATAATGTATGCGCCCAGGTACGGCCGTTTACCGCCAACCCCGCTTGCTGCAATCCTTTGTCCACCGCATCTGGGCAAACAGAACCGGCATAAAGGGGAAGCGGCCGTAGCCCTTTACATTGTTTCAAAATAGTTGGCAGCGCCAAATGTCCAATTACCAAAAAAACCTCCATCATCAAATTGTGTGGCAGATAAATCTGCTGCTATGTCTGCGAAGTCGGCCTACACCGACCGGGCTTCGCAAATGTTGCCGCGAATTTATTCGCCAGGTTTACTGACTTCTGCATACTTCCGCTATAATATGTTCGCTCAGGTGTAAGATCACCCTTACACACCCATTCACACCCCCTGGCAGCCACACAATACAGTAGAAGAAGGAGAGTGAATTATGACTGAACCCAGTATGATCCAGTCTGAACGCGAAGAAATCTTACAACTCATTGCCGATAATAACTTAACTGACCTGCAAAACAAACTCAGCGCTGTTCATCCAGCCGATATTGCCGATTTGTTGGATGACCTGCCTACCGAAGACGCTGTACGGCTTTTTGAATTACTGCCCATTGAAGTTGCCAGTGAAGTGCTGGACGAAACTGGCAGTCTGGTGCGGCAAGAGCTTGTAGAGCGGGTAGACGATGAACGGTTGGCCGATTTGCTGGATGATCTGCCGATGGATGACGCGGCCGAATTCCTGGAAGATTTACCCGATGATGTATCTGACCGGCTCATCGAGTTGATGGAACCAGAAGAAGCGGCCGAAGTCCAGGAATTGCTGGCTTATGAAGAAGAAACGGCCGGCCGCTTGATGAACCGGGATGTAGCCGCCCTGCGTCGTATCTGGACGGTAGCCGAAACATTCAACTACCTACGCTCTCTGGAAGACGCCGAAACGCTGCATTACCTTTACGTGGTAGATCGGGATGATTGCTTGTTGGGCGTCGTCCCCCTGCGGCATTTGATTATGGCTCAACCAGACCAGACCGTAGAATCCATCATGTCACGGGGCGAAGTTGCCTCTATCTCGGTTACGGCCGACCAGGAAGAGTTAGCCGAAATGGTATCGCGTTACGACTTCTTTGTGATGCCTGTGGTGGACGATAATAACCGCCTGCTAGGGGTCATTACCGTAGATGACGTGCTAGACATTGTCGAGGAAGAAGCGACGGAAGACATCCAACGGCTGGGTGGGTCTGAGCCATTACACCAACCCTATTTTTCAGCCTCAATCTGGCAGGTTTTTCGTAAACGAGTGGGTTGGTTACTATTGTTATTCATCGCTGCTACCTTCACCGGCACCGTGTTGAATATTTTTCAGGATGAGTTAACGGCCGCCATCACTTTAAGCCTATTCATTCCCTTAATTATTGGTACGGGAGGTAACGCCGGTTCCCAAACTGTAGCCACCATCATCCGGGCTATCACGCTGGATGAGGTGCGGCTATCTAGTGTAACCTATGCCTGGCGGCGGGAAGTGTCGGTAGGATTTTTATTGGGATTGGTCATGGGTATAATCGGTCTGGTACGCGCCCTTTTGTGGGGTACCGGGGTTGATGTAGCCTTCGTGGTGGCGCTGACCTTGCCGGCGGTGGTCATTTGGTCTACAACAATTGCCACCATCGTTCCCACAATTGCCGATCGTGTTAATATTGATCCGGCCGTCATCAGCGGCCCTATGATTTCTACGATTGTAGATACCACCGGCTTACTCATCTACTTTCTGTTAGCCAAGCAGTTATTGGGCATATAATGATTGTAATCAATTGCTTTTAATGTTGGGAACGCTTACGATGCAGCATCCCACGTCGAACTATGATTAAACCGTTGCTGATAACCAAGATCATGCCCACAAATCCAATAATATCTGGTAAATCATCCCAACAAGAACGCCCCAAAGAATGCTGAGAGGCACGGCCGTATACTCAAATAGGGCAATGACCGTCCCTGGCTCAATAATATTATGTTAATTTTAGATGTGATTACCCTATACGGTGAGACATCAATACAGCAGCCTGGTTTTGTTGCATAAGTTTGACCGCATTATTAAGCAGAAGATGCTTATGAAAATGAAACGTAGAACGTTCATCAAAGGTAGCGCCGGCGATGTTGGCTAAATATTCGGTAGCGCGACGGCGTTGTTGATTTTCGTAATGTTTGACCAAGGAGTCATTGCGACCAGGTACAACAGCAACGACATCGACACCCCGCTTCAACGCTTCACCAAGTTGGTAGACAAGATCTGTGTCCCGCTTAACGCCTCCATCATCATAAATGTAAGGTGGGTCGCCAAAGGGGTAAAGATATTGGTCTTCAATGTAAATGTATGTTTGCGCCTTTTTGATAGCATTAAGATAGCTTGCCCAAACCGTAAATTCGCCAACGTCTGACCAGGAGTATCCTTATCATAGAAGATGCTCTCAGTGCGAATGCCCCCACATTCAGGAGTTAAAACGACATAACCTACGCTTTATTTTGGGAGTAAAGTCAGGAGACCACACTTATCTGTTTGAACATATACGCCAAGCAGATGAGACGGGACAGACCAATCGCTTTGAAATTGAAAAGGATGG
>JAAEOP010000350.1 GCA_024223125.1 Chloroflexota bacterium | reverse complement strand
CGGCAGCCGCCGGGGAGTGATTCCCGGGGACAAGTGCAGGGTCATCTTGGGTCTATCAGGGGATGAGGACTGATTCCGGGGGACGAGTGCTACCCGACGGGAAAGGCCGGTTCAGGGCTGTCAGCTTGAAAAATTTTTCGGGAGGTGAACCCCGTTGGTTTCGGGAGGCCATCGGAGGCTGAGTGCGGGATAATCGGGGGGGGTGAGTGCAACCTGGGTGAATGGTTCGGGGCAATCAATAAAGCAAATTCTTGAGACCAATCCTAAGCCGCTTGAGCTAATCCAACGGCTCCACCATCACCGAGTCGATAGTGCCGGTACACTCCGGCCAATCGCCCCGACCAATGTTGCCCACCCAAAGCGTGGTGTAAGGGCCTTCATACCTGATTGTACCATAAGCACTCCCTACCCCTGCCACCGACAGGGTGACTGCCTCATCTACAATTTCCATTTCAGCCGTGTAAGGAGTGCTGCTATCAACCCATAACCAATTGCCGGTGAATTCGCAATTACCGGCCTGTCTGCTTTCTTCTAAAGAAACCCCTATAGCGTCCACAAGCGGGCCATTGGTAGAACACCCGCCACCGAGCCAACCGTACATAATTGACACACCGGTATTGGAGCCCGGTTTCTCGCCGATGCCGGCCAGGATACCACAATTATTGGTCCAGCTATCCACCTGCCCGCGGACGGTTAGGCGTACATTTCCGGCAAAGGGGGGAATGTTGCGGTAGACAAATTGCTCACCGCCGTTGCGTTTAAAGTGCCATACAACCTGTCCGTTTTCAATGTAAACGTTGTCGCTGGTTTGAATAAAGCCTTGGTCAGAAGCAAATTCTTCAATTATAGCAACCGGGTCCTTGACCAAAATATTGGACAGGTCAACTGTTGGCGTGGGTGCAGGCAGTGACAAATTAGTTTGACTATCCGGCTCAGGCCGGGGAGCATCAGGGCAGGTAAGCCGGTAGGGTTCATTGCCCAGGTAACGCTGCCACTCGACCGGGGTAAGGTTACGGCCCACAATATCACAGACCTTATTCCGCCACGATTCGGGGTCACTATCCCACAGCACAATAGCCCCATCATTTCGGCCCGCCGAGGCCAGGGTTCGACCATCCGGGCTGAAAGCCACGCTTCTAACCCGGTCACCGCTGAGCAGGGGCAAGCCCAACGGCTGGCGGGCTGCCACATCCCACAACATCACCGTCTCATCATCGCTGCCGGAAGCCAATAATTGTCCATCCGGGCTAAAGGTTATATCCCAGATCAATTCTGTATGGCCGAGTAGGGGGTGATGGATGATCATCTCTGTATCTACCTGGTTTAGGGGAAGATCGAGCGCGGCCGGCACGTTCCACAAAATAACGGCGGCATCATGGCCGCCGGAGGCCAGCAGTTGGCCATCGGGGCTAAAGGCTGTGACCACAATATCTGCCGTATGACCGGGAAGCAATGGACTAAGACGTTGACTGGTATTCACATCCCATAAAAGAAGGAGATGAGCAGATGGACCAATTGTGGCTAACGTTTGGCCATCTGAACTGAGGGACACTGCCTTGGCTTGATGGGGAAACATTGAGCCTGGAGGTGGTTGAACAGAACTACTGGTGTCGAGTACGGTCGAGAGATCCCATAGCACAATGCCACCGTCTTCATCACTGCCAATCAGCGTTAGGCCATCCGGGCTAAAAACCAGGTCGAGGACCGGTCCCGCAAGTGCACTTAACGGGGGTACAAGGGGTTGCCGGTTGGCCACATCCCACAAAATCACCGTCCGATCATCGCTTCCGGAGGCCAGCAGTTGGCCATCGGGCCTGAAAGCCACAACCTCTACAAAACCTTCATGGCCGGTTAAGGGTGGCCCCAGAGGTTGCCGGGTGGCCATATTCCACAAGGTGATGGTTGTATCGGCGTTGGACGCAGCCAGTAATTGGCCGTTTGGACTGAAGGCCACATCTCGGACCACGTCGGCAGCGCCGGTGAGCATTTCAGCCAGGGGCTGTGACACATCCAAATTCCATAAAATGATGGTTCCATCGGCGCTGCCGGAAGCTGCGAGCCGGTCTGCCACGCTATTGGGGCTGAAGGCCACGCCCAATACCGAGTCAGTATGGCCGATCATCGGTTCGCCCAGCGGCCGGCCGCCTGCGTCCCAGGCGATAACGGTTTTATCCTCACTGCCCGAAATTAGCGTTTGCCCATCCGGGCTGAAGGCCAAGCTGTTGACCCCACTCTTGTGGCCGGTTAACGGCTCCCGACGAGGTTGGCGAGTCTCAACATCCCACAAAATAAGGGTTCCGTCGGCGCTGCCGGAAGCCAATGTTTGCCCGTCCGGGCTGAACGCGACGGTAGAGACTGCGCCTTGATGATTGGTGAGGGCGCGAGCGAGGGGTTGTTGTGGTTGCTGTTCCTGTTGGCGAATACCTGCATTGAGCCGGGTTGAAATATCCCACAGAATAATGGTGCTATCCTCGCTGCCGGAGGCCAGCGTTTGCCCGTCCGGGCTAAAGGCCACACTCAAAACAAAGCCGGTATGGTCGGCCAGGGGAGACCCGATGGGTTCACCCGTTGGAATATCCCACAGAATGATGGTGCCGTCGGCGCTGCTGGAAGCCAGGGTTTGACCGTCCGGGCTGAAGGCCAGGTTGGTGATGAAGCCGGCGTGACCGGTTAAGGGAGGGCCGAGGGTTTGGCCGGTGGCCGGGTCCCACAGCCTGATGGTGTCATCCGTGCCGCCGGAGGCCAGGATTTGGCCATCGGGGCTGAAGGCTAGGCTGCGCACCCAGCCGCTGTGGCCGGTTAAGGGCTGACCTATGGGCTGCCGGGTTGCCAATGCCTTAGTATTGGACGTATCCCACAAAATAATGGAGCCGTCGGCGCTGGCGGAGGCCAGGGTTTGACCGTCAGGGCTAAAGGCCACGCTCCAAACCCAATCGGTGTGCCCGCGCAAAAATGTATCCACGTGGGGGCTGATAGAGAGAGCGGTCAGCAGGCTATCGCGGGCTTCAAAGGTGTCGACAATTT
>JAAEOP010000349.1 GCA_024223125.1 Chloroflexota bacterium | reverse complement strand
TTGATCAGCGCTACTCTTTGTGCCATTCCAAACAGACATAACAATGCCAATAAATCTGGCTTGAGGGGCCAACTTGCCGTGTTTCCAGCACCCGTACCGGGGTTTTGTGAGTAGGACAAATTGCGGTCAGGTAAGCTTCTGCCTGATCTTGGGCCGGCAAGCTGCCGGCGTCGAGGCCTGCTTGTGCCCTGGCTATTAATTGGATACGCTTCACTGATAATACCTTTCTTTAGTAATGAATGGATGCCGGTCTCTCGGCCTGGCTACGCGGAATTCATTGCTTGCTCTACTGAAACTCAAATCGCACGGGTAAATCAAGACGGGGGATGGTTATGATTTGAAACGGATAAGCAGGGGGGGAGTCATTGTTCGTCTGCTTATTCGGCCTTGCCCTTTGCTCGACGGCATAAACGACAATCTCTTGGCCCGGCCTGATGATGACTTTTCTGACCTGCACCATATACCCGCTCCCCTCTTTTTCACCGGCCAGCACACCCAGCACAACTTGTTTGGAAAAATCTATGTCGGG
>JAAEOP010000348.1 GCA_024223125.1 Chloroflexota bacterium | reverse complement strand
GTAACCCCCACCGCTCCCCCGCCAACAGCGTTGCCATTGATAACCGCCACTCCAACTGCACCCGCGCCAACGCCTATTCCCATCGAGACGGCCGGTCCTTATCCCGATAACAATTGATAAAGAAATCGGATTTCTGAACTTGTAAGATTGTTTGATGGTGTCTCCTAAAATGTACACAACATTGATTGATGCAACTGCACTACAAGCAAATTTGGAAAAATCGTCCTGGGTGACGGTAGATTGCCGTTTTGATTTGGCCGACACGGCCGCTGGTCGCCAACAATATTTACAGAGCCACATTCCAGGGGCGGTGTATGCCCACCTGGATGAAGATTTGAGCGGGCCGCCAGTGACGGATAACGGCCGTCATCCGTTGCCAACCCCTGACGCTTTGGCGGCATTGTTCGCTGAAATGGGTATTGGCAGCCACAGTCAGGTGGTGGTATATGACGCTCATAATGGGATGGTTGCTTCCCGTTTGTGGTGGATGCTACGTTTTATGGGTCATGAGACAGTAGCCGTGTTAGATGGCGGTTGGCAAGCATGGCAGGCGGCCGAATTTGGAACCCGCAGCGGTCAGGAAACCAATAGACCGGCACAGTTTACAGGCCAGGCGCGGCTAGAATGGTTGACGCTAATGGCTGATATACCGGCACAAAAGTTGTTGATTGATTCTCGTGGGGGGGAACGGTTTCGGGGTGAAATTGAACTATATGACACTCAGGCGGGGCATATTCCGGGCGCAGTGAATTATTTTTATCAGGAGAATTGGGGAGCGGACGGCCGTTACCTACCTCTTGCTGAAATGTATGCCAAATTGGAAACGATTTTGGGAAATACGCCGGTTGAAGAAGCTGTTTTTTATTGCGGCTCTGGCGTTAGCGCTTGTGTCAATTTGTTGGCCTTGAAACATGTGGGATTGGGCGACGGCCGTCTCTATGTTGGCTCGTGGAGCGAATGGAGCCGCCACCCTGATAATCCTATTGCCATTGGCAATTGATTTAGTGGAGATTGGAAATTGATCAATCTCCATTAAATCAATCACCCAATTTCTAACCATCCCTCCAGATCAACCACATCTCACTGGCTCCAACATACTGCCCATGTACGTCTCGATATTCTATGATGATGGTTTGTCCGGCTAATCCTTGCATGGTGGCTTGCGGCAGTTCGACCAGGGTAGCGATGGGTATGTTGTTGTTGATCGTGTAATCATTCATGAATGCTTCTGTTCCATTTAGGAGAATAACCAGGGCATCATCTACAACGGCCGCTGTGGTTATATTGTCGCTGGCAGATAGATAATAATGTCCGCCAGCAGGTAATGCTGCCGGGATGGTGATGGTTTTGGTATAGAAAACCTCGCCGACCATGTTTAGCGGCCGTCCGGGAATGGCGTCGCCGATGTGAATTGCCGGGAAATCTACTGGGGTGTTCGGTATGCTCATTACAACGGGCAGGTAGAGGAAATAGGTCTGGGGTGGGAGTGTTTTGTCGTTGTCTAATATGGTCAATGTGGCTGTGCTGGTTACGCCTACCGCTGCATTAACCGGACTGGTCAAAGACACTGTCAAAGTTTCATCAGTTTCCACAAACAGATCATCGGTAATTGGGATTGTGAAACTGGCTTGGGTAATGCCGGCGGTGAAGGTGAGTGTGCCGGATACGGCCGTATAATCCTCCCCATCTGCGGCCGTGCCATCGTTTGTCAGATAATCCGCCGCGATATCCAAATAAGGGTGGGGTTGATTCAGGGTGACGGAAATGACGGCCGTGCTGCCATCT
>JAAEOP010000347.1 GCA_024223125.1 Chloroflexota bacterium | reverse complement strand
CCTTTTAGTTTCCCGATGTTCATCAGAAACGTGCCGATCACCCAGATCGCAAAACCGGCGATCACAATAAAAAAGATCCACACACCAATGGTGTCAAGAATAGCCCCGGTATCCTTTGAAATATCGATAACCCCCATGGCACCGAGTTTGGCAGGCAGGGCAAAGGCACGGTTGACAAATCCCGCCAGAACGGCCATGGCATAAAACCCCCTTATGGTAATTCCTTTGACCACTTTGGTAACCATGGCACCAATCTGAATACCCACGAGAGACCCAAGAAGCATTCCCATGGCCAGCGTATAAAAAATAAATCCGAATATGGCATACTGGCTGATGGCTGCATAACCTGCAGTAAAAACGATTTGAAAGATATCCGTTCCCACCGTGGTCATTGAAGAAACACCCAGAACGTAAACAAAAATTGGAAATGTTAAGAATCCACCACCCACCCCCATAATACCGGCCGCCAGGCCGACCAGCGCTCCACTGAGTACCAGAAAGAGCCATGAAATGCTTCGCCCACCCGGCACCATATCAAAATCGAATTTGATTCTTGGCGGCAGGTTGACTGCCTGAATCTTTTGAGGCAGGTTTCCCATTTCCGCTCCTTCATCCCTTCCGCCGTGTTCTCCTCCTCCATGCGCATCAGTCGAAACATCGGTTTTTCTAGCTATAAGATAATCGAACATGGCATAGGTCCCTAAAAAACCGAGCATGCATGCATAAACTGTTGTAATAAAGGCGTCACTGAGCACCGGATTTATCTCATAGAGTACCCGGTTGATTAGGCCTCCGACTGTTGCACCAATGACGGCGCCGAGGAGAAAAACCACTGCAAGCGGTACGGAAATATTTCCGAGTTTCCGATGCAGGACACTTCCCATAATAGCTTTGGCAAAAATATGAAAAAGATCTGTTCCAACGGCAAGAATGCCTTTGATCCCGGCACTCATCAGCGCGGGAGCTATGATAAATCCGCCGCCCGCACCGATGCAGCCGGTGATAAGTCCTGCTCCCATACCGATGAGGATGGACACGATAAAAATTGCAGTGCTGTAATATGCCGGACTATAGGCTTTATGGCCCCCGAGAATTTCCGGCATGACATCCGTGATCTCAGTCAATTGATCT
>JAAEOP010000346.1 GCA_024223125.1 Chloroflexota bacterium | reverse complement strand
GTGAACACGGCCGTTACCGGTACTCCCTGCCCCCTCGACTCTTCCATAGAGACCGCGCTGCTGCGAATCACCCAAGAAGCATTGCACAATATCAAAAAACATGCCCGAGCGCAGAACGTTAAAATCACCTTTTCATACATGTCCGACCGCCTTGCACTGGATGTGGCAGATGATGGTTTGGGTTTTGATACCGGGCTGAATGGGCGTGGCTTCGGCCTAAAAACCATGCGCGAGCGGGCAGAAGAGCTTAGTGGCGCGTTGACCATCGAAAGTGATCTGGGCAAAGGAACGGCAGTTGCCGTCTCACTACCCATTGCGGAGGAGAGATGACCATTCAAATAATAATTGCTGACGACCACCCCGTTGTCCGCAGCGGATTGCGTGCACTCCTGGACTCCCAACCGGATTTTGAAGTGGTTGCCGAGGCTGAGAATGGAGAGATCGCTTCAACTTTATTCAACACCCACACTCCCGATGTTCTTTTGATGGATTTACAAATGCCGGTAATGGATGGTCTAACCGCCATTCAGCAAATCCGTACACAACAACCCGAGGCGCATATTTTAGTTCTCACTACCTACGACACTGACGCCGATATTATGCCCGCCCTCGAAGCCGGGGCCACCGGCTATCTGCTCAAAGATGCGCCTCCCGAAGCGTTGTTTCAAGCCGTGCGTAGCGCGGCGCACGGCGAAGTGGCTCTTGCTCCCAGCGTCGCTGAAAAAATAACTCGCCGTTTGATCAACACGCCCAAAAGATCATTGAGCAACCGTGAAATAGAAGTGTTGGAATTGGCCTCACACGGTAACTCGAACAAAGCTATCGCCGGCAAGCTGCACATCACCGAGGCAACGGTTAAATCACACTTTGTCCACATCTTTAACAAATTAGATGTTGCTGACCGTACTGCGGCCGTAACGGCAGCTCTGAAGAGAAAAATCATTCGGCTGAACTAATTTATGAAACTGGGGGTCGGGCTTGGATGTTTAGTTCTGTGTTAAGTTTTCGATAAGGCGATGACAGTAGGTAGAGTTTGGTTTGCAGGAGTATGGTTTTCGCAAGGGGGATTATTGAGGAAAGTATGGGGGAGGGGTAGACGGCCGTAACCCCGACACATACAGTTTCATTTGCAACAAGTCGCCAGACATGGCCTCATGAATGAGGCCATTATAATGGAAAGGGGGGTGGTTGGGCTAGAGAGGGGGAGGCGTAGAACGGCCGTTTCCCAATTCACATTCGCGTGGACATCACCAATTTTCTCTGAAGATTCCTATAAAAGCCAGACTTCTTTGTTTCATTAGCTGCGCTTAGAATAATAAGGTGGCAGGTAACATATGATTATTGCCACAATTGCTTAAAAATGGGAAACTTTCAACCATGCTCCTCAAAACCAAACTGCACCTGCCAAAACAAGCCATCAAGCTAGTCAAACGACCAGAAATTGTGAAGCATTTCAGCCTGAAACGTCGCTTAACCATGCTCACTGCACCAGCTGGGTATGGTAAAACAAATATGGTTTTGGAATGGTTGGAATCCCTCTCCGTCTTGGTGGGCTGGGTTTCTCTGGATGAAGGAGATAATGATGTCAATCAATTCACCCAATACCTGCTTGCCGCCTGTGAAAACGCCGCCACAGAATTCGTTAAGTTACGCAGTCAAGTCAGGGATGCAACCTCCTCCCTGTCAATAGAATATGTTCTCGTTGCCCTGATAAACATCTTTGTCGATCTCTCCCAACCATATATTCTAGTTCTGGACGATTATCACCTCATCCAGAACCCTGATATTCATGATGCCATAACCTTTCTCATTAAGAACAAACCAGCTAACTTGCATATTGTCATGATAAGCCGCAGTGAGTTGCCGTTTCCAATCGGAGGATGGCGGGCTAAAAATGAAGTCACAGAGCTACGTGCCGCAGAGTTGCGATTATCTCAGGCTGAAATTGTAGCCTTTTTTGCCGCCCAGAATTTATCCGACTTATCAAAAGAAGATATTCAAGCCTTAGCAGAAAGGACGGAAGGCTGGGTAGCCGCCCTACAACTAGCCGCTATCGCCATGAAGGGCAAAGAAAGTGTATCTGACTTTATCTTGGACTTTACAGGGAGTCATATATATGTGGTGGACTACCTCACCGATGAGGTCATGCAACAGCAACCAGAGCTTACGCAACGCTTCTTGATGCAAACCTCCCTGCTGCCCCGTCTAAGCGCTAACTTGTGTGACGTGACCCT
>JAAEOP010000345.1 GCA_024223125.1 Chloroflexota bacterium | reverse complement strand
CTGGCCGTCCAGATACGGGAGCGGTTGCCCGTCGGCCCCTTTCTGCCAGTAGTCATCCCGTCTTTTGAAAACGACTCGTTCTGTGGCGGTGTAGCTTTCAAGGAGATAGGGACCCGTGCCGTGGGGGGCTTTGAGAATATCCCCTTCAAAGGTGCGGTGGTTAACGATTAAGGCTCTGCTCTCATTGAGGTAGTAGGGCACGCCGATATCCGGTTTGTCCAGGTGCAGCTTGACCTGGTACTGGTTGACTTTTTCAACGCCAGCCTCGCTGAGAATGGGGCTAAAAAGGGTGCGCATGGTGGAAGCGATGTCCTTGTTTAGCCACTGGTTGAAGGCAAAAACGACATCATCAGCCATAAATTCGTCGCCGTTATTGAATGTTATGCCACGACGCAAGTTCAAGGTCCAGGTTTTCAAATCATCGCTCACCTCCCAACCTTCAAGCAGGTGGGGATGCGCAATATTGTCGGCATCGGTGACAACTAAGAATTCCAGCAACTGTTGCAACTGGTTGGATTGCTGCCCCCAGGACGTTTGGGCGGGATGTTTGATTTTCATCACCGACGCGGCGGTTCTGAGGATTCCACCCCGTTTGATATTTGCTGCCTGAGCCTGGTGGGGGGTGAAAAGCCCCACCGTCTGAGAGGCCGCTGTAGCCGAAACGCCCAACAACGCGGCATAACGTATAAATTCACGCCGGCTGAGCCGGTCCTGTTGCACATAGTCTGAAATTTCATAAAACCAGGGATGATTCTTTTTCATGGTTATCTCCTTTCTTTATAATCTATGGTTTACGTTCAAAATATATAGTTGTTACTCCTCACGTGTTCTTCATCAGTTCTGTCTCCGCTCCCTCTAAAATCTCTCCTATTCTTGCCTGAATATCATCTGATAGAGGGGCAGGTCGATG
>JAAEOP010000344.1 GCA_024223125.1 Chloroflexota bacterium | reverse complement strand
CCATGTAATTCTTCGTTCCATGGGGCTGGCTTATGCTATGTGCGGAATGGGTGACTTCGCCGCCGCCAGGGAGCAATTACCCAAAGCCGTGGAGCGGGCAATGTTTTACAAAGCGCCGGGTTGGCAGGTGCAGTGTTTGCCAGCAGCCGCCCTCATCGCCGCGGCAGATGGAAATCTGGAACAGGCAACGGAACTGCTGGCATTGGCCTTCCACCACCCCGTCGCTGCCACAGGCTGGCTGGAAGTCTTCCCGCTTATCACCCGGCTGCGCGCCCGGCTGGAAGCCGAGTTACCCGCGGGGGTCTTCGCCGCCGCCTGGGAGCGCGGGAAAGTGCTGGACCTGGGGGAAACCCTCACGCCCCTGCTGCCGGATGGCATCGGGGAGACCCAGTCCAGCGATTAGCGGAACGAATTTATGCGCTATAATGCGGCTCCCCAACGCCCAAACGCGCTTGAGCAGCGCGGAAAATTTTGCAGGCGAAAAAAGACGGGGCGGCGCGGAATTGAAAACCACAATGATACGCGAAGCGAACAACGTGTTTTTGTCACGTATCGCACTTATTAAAACATCACTCGACAAGGAAATAACAAAATGGTATCTAAAAAAATTGGCTCTGGCCTTCTCGTTCTTATTGGGCTTCTTATGGTGTTGAGTTTCGCATCTCATTTCTACATATCCCTTCAGAAAGCGGCCGCGCAAAGAAAGCTTCAAAAATCTTACGCACAGGAAAGCTTCACTCCCGAAGAGCTAAAAGAAGACTTGGTTTACTTTCAATCGTTGATGGAGCGCGTACATCCTAACGAGATTCCATCTTTCCCGTTGGGTGACCTGCAACCGGCGTTAACAGACCTGATCGACACTATTGACCAACCCCTCACGCATCTTGAGTTTTATCAGATATTTGCCCCCGTTGCTAATTTACTAAATGATGAGCACGTGATGGTCTTCCCGGCAGAACATGATTTGATGGGGCGCTATGAAGCGGGAGGCCGTTTCTTCCCCTTTGACGTTCAATTCATAGGTAACAACCTCTATATATCCCAAAACCTGTCAGATGAAACAAAAATACAGGCCGGCATGGAGATCATTTCCATTAATAATATTCCAGCAGAGGAACTACGCACAACCTTAATGACCTACTATTCGGGCACAAGAGATGCACAAAAAACATTTTACCTGCAAGAACATTTTCGTGAGGCTCTGTTTTTAATCTACGGGTTTGGCGACAATTTTGAGTTGGTGGTGCGCGATTCAGCAACCGAGGCAACCAGCAGTTATGTCGTTTCTGGCAAAGCATTTTTGTCACCTGAGCAGGAAGAGTTCTACTACGAAGTTATTGCTCCGGATACGATTCTCTTTACCTACAATGCTTTTGAGGACAAAAATGGCGCGTTCAAAGACTTCTTGAAAGATATGTTCAAAGAGGCTCAAAAGCAAAATATCCAACATCTTATCATTGATATTCGTAGTAACCAGGGAGGGGCAGCTGTTTACGGGGATGGGATATTTGCCTACTTGACAGCCGAACCCTTCATTCAATTTTCTCTTGTAGAAGTCACTATCAGTGAAGAGGTGAAGGCCAGTTTTATTGAGAATGCACCCCCATTTATCAGATGGTTCCCCATTCAAAATTTCCACCCCATGTTGAAACCTCTATGGATGGGAGAAAATGGGGAAACAGCCTCCATCACGATTGACCCGATTGCAGCAGGTGAGAATAAATACCATTTTGCCGGGGATGTTTATCTCCTTGTCGGTCCAGGCACAATGTCTAGCGCCAGCCTGTTTGCCGCAACGATGCAAAAATATAGCTTAGGTGTTCTAATTGGAGGAGATGCTGGAGGATACGCTACCCCATATGGCAATGTCGTTGATGCTCATCTGCCCAACACTGGGCTAAAGGTTTGGATGCCTACTAGCGTGATTTACGGCAACAGCACCGGGCTAATTGTGCCTGACCACGTCGTCACCCAAACTGTACCGAACCTGATTGAACAGAGAGACACGGTGCTGGAGTTCGTGCAGGAACTGGTTCGCTCCAAATAGTGGGCATGCCGAGCCGATATGACGGACGATCCAAGGGTCGAAAAGTTCGGCTTTCGCCTTCTAGCAGGCGAAGTTTTCTCAATGCGCCTGGGACAGGAGCCGAAAGCTGCACAGATTTACCCCCCCATTGCGCCAACTGCCTG
>JAAEOP010000343.1 GCA_024223125.1 Chloroflexota bacterium | reverse complement strand
GCAATTACCGAATAACAGAGTTCCAGGCGGCTATGTTGTCGTGCCAACTGTCAAGATTGGATGAACAATTACAAAAGCGCGATCGGAATGCGATCTATCTCAACAAGAGATTTCAGGAGATCGATGGAATTACGCCGATGAGGAGAGAAGCGGGGGTGGAACTGCAATCATACTTTAATTTTACGTTTCGTTATGATAAAAGTTCTTTCAAAGGACTCGATGTGCAACGTTTTCGACAAGCCCTTTCCGCTGAACTCGGCTGTGAAGTTGAGTCCTGTTATGAACCTCTGAATAATTGCCAGCTTTACAAACCCTTGACAAAGAAACGGTACAATATCAGTCAAGAGTACATTGAGCAGATCAACCCGGCGCGCTTTTCACTGCCTGTCTGTGAGAATGCCTATCATAATGAGAGTGTGGCGCTTCATCATTCCGTTCTTCTGGCTGAACAACGTGATATGGATGATATTGTGAATGCAATCATGAAGATTCAAACGCATGTTGATGAGTTATAGAAGTTCATAAGGGCAAGGTACTGTAAAATGCACAAAGCGAAAACAGGTTGGTTCTTTATTACGCCCGGTCTCTTGCTGCTGCTCACTGTTATGGGCTATCCCCTGGCGGCATTGCTGGTAAACAGTACGTTTATCTATGACTTTGCCAATCCACGGATTGCAAGAGAATTTATCGGTCTACAGAACTACATCGAGCTGCTCCGCGATTCCCGTTTCCTCGTGACGATGGGGAATACCGCGGTGTTTACCGTCTTCGCTGTGAGTATCGAGTTTGTCCTCGGCATGATCCTCGCCCTGTTGCTGAACCGCATTTCGATTGGCAGGCGTCCCATGATTGCGCTGCTCATTCTTCCTACAGCCGCAATGCCGGTCGCGGTCGGTCTGGTTTGGCGTTACATGTACAACAATGAGTATGGTATCATCAGCTATTTTTTGAAAGAAATCGGGCTGCTCGGCCCGGGCAGGATTTTTAGTAAAGCTCTGCTCACTGACAGCGCGACCGCCATGGGCGCGATCATTGCCACCGATATCTGGGAATGGACGCCGTTCCTGGCATTGATGCTGCTTGGCGGTTTACTGTCTTTGAGCAAGGAACCTTTTGAAGCCGCAAAAGTTGACGGCGCATCGGCATGGCAAACCTTCTGGCATGTCACGCTGCCGCTGCTTCGACCGGTGATTGCCATTGGAGTGCTGATCAGGATATCGGATGCCGCCAAAGTGCTTGACATCGTCTATGTGCTGACCGGAGGCGGGCCCGGCAATGCCACTGAAACAGCCCATCTTTTTGCCTACAGGCTCAATTTCAAAGCCTTTAACATGGGCTATGGGTCTGCACAAGTCGTTCTGTTATCACTTGTTGTGTTAGGAGTCAGTCTGATCCTGTTCAGAAGTATCTCAGAAGAAAAGGAGCAAAGCGTATGAAACACATGAAACGCTTCAAACAGGCGCTCGT
>JAAEOP010000342.1 GCA_024223125.1 Chloroflexota bacterium | reverse complement strand
CCTTGAAGATTTTTCGTTCTGCCTGGGGATTACTTCTCTTGGGTCTTCCTCGTTTCGCCATTGGGAACATCTCCTTAAAGATTAGTTGTTCCCCAGTTTTTACACCTTTATCTCCTTACGTGCAAATTAAACATTCAGGGCTTGCGCTAACCACCAGCAGGCTTGGTCATAACGAGCATGTCTAAGTTCATCTTTGGCGATCATTTCATTCACCGTTGCCCCGAACCTTGACTTGCAGGTAGTTCTCCGTCTCATCAAAGAGTTGAATAGCTTGTGGGTGACCGGTGATCTTCTCACGGACTTCGTCATGCCGGGTCGAATGGGGATAGGCGCGACCGGTCTCAAGTTCTTGGTAACAGTGCAGACAGAGTCCGATTGTGTCAAAGTCAAAGAGAGTGTTTCCAGACCAATAATCACCACAAAGGGGGCAGAAACCTTGTTCTCTGGCGTGTTGGGGACAGTAGTAGGCATCCGGGCCAGTGTACTCATCATCGGGAGGACCGTAATAGCAAGGGATGGCTGGGTTAGGGCAACCGGGTTGCCAGCAAGGGTTCACTGTTCCTCCACTTTCTGTTCACATCAGTTCAGCCAGTTTGGCCAGTTGCCGGGCGTTTTGTTGGAGGGCTTCATCACGTAAGTGGTAAGCGGTGTCTCGCTCAGTTTGTAATTCTGAGAGGCGAGCATTGAGCCGGGCATTTTCTGCCTGCAACGCCTCAATCATTTGAATTAAGTCCAGCCTGTCGAGGGCTTGATATTGGTCAACCACAGGCTGGGATGGTTTGTTTTGGGTCTGGCGGGCTTTGCGGGCCACTTTTTTCTGGTAAGCCGGGCTATGCTGGCGGAAAATTGCCAGAGCATCCGGATTACGAACAATCGTTGTTTGTGAAATACCACGACCTTCTGTATCTATGTCACGAGTGGCTCCAGCCACGCTGGTCAGGGTCACTGTTTCACCTTCTGCTTCCAGCTTTTCGATGGCGGCTTCGGTCAGCGCAACCGTGCGCCGGAATAAGGCTTGATTGCGGTGTTGTAGGGGTGTGGTCATTGTCTGGCTCGACTAACCTTCTAACTGCTCGATGGGATCGCTGTCTTGCATCAGCCTCGGACCCACATCATTGACCGGAAAAGTGCGCATACGGTCAGCGACAGTTTGAGGTGGCATGAGCTGATGGGCCTCAATCTGGTCCATCTCCGTTAAGACGCGCTGCCAACTACGTTGACGGATGCACTCGGCCTCGGCCAGGAGATGGTCACCATGCTGGTGATAAAGTTGGATAACCTCAGCGCCGGTGGTCACCATTTGTTCAATGTCATTTCGTCGGGCCGGATCGGGAATGTAGTAGCTACAATTGGCACATTTGAAGTGGACCTCACACGGATAAACTGTGGTACAGTGACCGCCAGGGATTTGCCTGAGTAAGCCGTAACGTTTCAGCGCTTGTTCTTGAAGATTTCTGAGTTGCTCGCCAGAACGAACAACTGACGGGTCCAGATCGACCAACTCGGCCAGTGAGGTCAGCAGGGGTCCCAATTTACGATATAGTTCATCAGGAGAGAGCATGGCATAATAGGCGGTGACCGTAGCATTGACGTGTTTCAGTACGCCCATAATTTGGTCCAGCGAGAAATCCTCTTTGTGTAGCCAGCCGGCCATCGCGTGCCGCAGGAGATGAGGCGTAATGTGTATCGGCTGACCAGCCTGGTCTCGGCATGGATGTTCCAGCAACAAAAATGTTAAGCAGTTGTTGAGGCTGTGACTGGAAAGATGCAAGCCAGCCCATTGCAAGACGAAACGATATCGATCAGGATAGCGGCGGATGTGAGAAAACTGTTCTTGGGTCGGCCGGGCCGGTATCGGTTCGATAGGGCCGTGATAACGCAGGTGTAAGTCATGTAAGGCCAACAAGGCTTCAAGCATAGTTGAAGAAACAAAATAGCGCTCCCGGCGCTGACCGGCTTTGGGGTAAACCCGCCAAAAGGTGCGCTCCGGTCCGTGAACCCACTGTTTTGTTTGGTCATCAAATTGTGGTAGATAGCCGCGCTCCATACAGTCTTGATCGTATGTCACTTGCTGCAACTCACCCGTCCGCATGCCGGTCGAAATGGTACTGACCAGCACAAACAGGCCTACGGTCGCGGCGGCCAGCAGGGGTTCGACACAAAAAATGACCTTCGAGTCGTCCGGCAGCCCGGTCGCTCGTTCACGGGTGCCCCATAAAAAGCGACCAAATGCGCCGGGTGTGAGCAGACCTGGTGATGAAGTATTTAGCTTTTTTGGTAACTGCCATTTGTCTGTATAATGACGGGCCTTGGGGGCCAATTTCTGTGAGCCCTGGATAACCCCCACGGCCACCGCCTGCAAAAACCAGGAGCCGTCAGGAATATGGCCCTCAAGCTGAAGAAACAGCTGGGTATCCGCATCTTTCAGGCGTCTATGTCTGCGCAGTGTTCCGGCCCCATAAGCAGCTGGGTGAGCCTTAAGCCAACTCAACTTATCCCAAAGCCGAAATGAAAGTTTCTCTTCTTGTTCCGGATGCTGAACGGTAATAACGGCCGGCAAACTAATTTGACCATTCCTGAACTGCTCAACGGTTTGTTGAAATTGGTTTTCCAATTTCAACAACCACTGGTAGCGACGTTTGGCCAGGGGCACCAGGGTTGATAGATTTTCAGTCAGGCCAAAGGTTTGATTTTTCCGCCGCCGGATGGCATCCACCCGTTTCTGTTCGGCTAACTTTTCCAAACGAGCTGAGACGATGAGGGGGGGCAATAAAAAAGATTTCAACCGCTCAGAAACGGCTGGAGGGGTTTCATCCAGATAGCGGCGGGTTTTTCTCTGCAGCCTGATATAGGCGGTATAGGCATCGCGCCCCACTCGGGGTTCAAGCGGGTCGTTCATATAGGTCAGCAAGGCTTGCTCCGGGCTTAATGAGGCTACGTCAGCATAAAGGTTGGGAATGGCATACCGCAGCAAGGAATAGATTGAGCGGATATTATTGTCTGGATGCACCACACCACTTGAGGCATTAACCACCGCCGCAAAGGCCAACTGGCTGAACCACGGGTAGGCTAAGGTATTGTTAATCAACCAATACCCCAATTTGGGTGGAATTCGTCTCCAAGCCGTGAGTGGAATAGTCTCCCCCAAAACGGGGTCAAGGGCTTGTAAAAGGATGTCTAGATAGCTGTTTTCATTGTCCATAATGTGACTGTCCTAATCATGGTGCGGTGGCAGCGCCAGGGGCTTGATTGGCAACAACGGCATAAACTCTGCTTCAGCAAATTCCAGTTTTTTACACCGCAAGGCGACTGAAGCGGGCGCTAGCAGGGGTACATTAGCGCCAGCATCGACTTCGGCTAAGACCCGTATCCAATTGTGACGCTGCCCCATAGCAGTTTCAGCCGCCAGAGGCTGCCCGCTGTTTTCAAAAAAGGCGATAGCCGTGGTCAGATTTGAAATTCGCTGCTCAATTTCATTCCGGCGGATGGGGTCGGGTACAAAATAGGGGCAGCCGGCACACTGGAATTGCACCTCGCAAGGGTGTAGGGTGCCGCAATCTCCACCGACAGTTTTGCGCAGGCTACCGTACTGTTTCAAGGCCTCAACCTGCAACTGGCCCAGTTGTTCAACGGTGCGGATTGCGGCCGGGTCCGTGCCGGTTAACTGGGCCAGCGCAGTCAGGGCCGGCCCTAACTTTTTAAATAATTCGTCAGCCGGTAACTGACTGTAATAATCGGATACCGTCAGGTTAATGTGGCCCAAAAAGGTCATAATATCTTGCAGCGGCAGACCCTGCAGGCGTAACCAGGTGGCGATGCTGTGCCGGAGCGTATGCGGCGTGATCCGCACCGGACGGCCTGACAGGTCTCGAAAATCATGTTCCAGCAAGAGGAAGGTCAAGCAAAGGGGAAGAACCCGGCTTGAGAGTTGCCGCCCAGCCCATTGTAAGACGAAGGCGTGGCGGCCCGGATATTTTTGATAGTGCGAGAATAAACTGACCCCAGGCCGTGCTGGCACCGGACCAATGCTGCCCGAACCGTAATAACGTTCGTGCAGGTCGTGCAGCGCAAACATCGTTTCCAACATAGTTGATGACACCAAATAAGGTCTGCTCTGGCTCTCGCCTTTGGGAAAAACGGACCAAAAGATGCGTTCAGGCCCGAGTTGCCATTGCCCTTGGTCGTCATCATACTGGGGCAAATGGCTGCGCACCATACATTCACTACTGAGGGTCACCTGTTGTAGCTCGCCGATGCGCATACCGGTCGTGGTAATACTGACCAGCACAAATAGACCGACCAGGGCGGCGGCCAGGAGTGGTTCAACACAAAATAGAGGTTGGTCGTCATCCCAGTCGATTTTTTTCTGTCGGATCGCGGACAAAAATGTTGAGGCGCTGCGACTGAGTTGTAATAAACCGGGGGCCAATGCATAAAATCGGGGCATGTTCCAGTGGTCAAGGTAAGCTTGCGCCTGGGGCGACAAATCCTGCTCACCAGGGATGATGCCCAGTGAAACGGCCTGCAAGAACCAACAATCATCAAGTAAATCACTCCATAACTGCAAAAATAGTTGCTCGTCGAAGCTCTCCGGATCTTTCTTGGCCTTGAGGACCCGTTCCGGATGGTAGTAGGTCGTGTGGGCCAGAATCCAACTGGGCTGGTTCCAGATTTTGAATGACATGCTCTGCTGCCCATCCCAATGTTTGACCGCCAGCGTTGTGGGTAAGGTAATCTCGCCGGCGGCAACCTTGGCTGCAATTTGTTGGACCTCGGCCTCAAGCTGCTGTAGCCACCGGCAGCGGCGACGGGCCAGCGCAATCAGGCCGGGCAAGCGTCTGGCTACCGGAAAAACCTGTTCTTTTCGCTTTTGCTTGGCTTTCTCTGTAGCCGCTTTTTTCAACAGATACAGTTTGCGAGATGGGGTAAAGACCGGCAATAGAAATGGGACCAGGGCTACCTGACGCGCCTCGGGTAAAGTGTCTACATAGGCTTTAACCGGCTGCTGAAGGGCTGAATAGTTGTGGTAGGCATTGGCCCCGCGAGCAGCCAGATCAGAGCCAAAGCATTTGGTGATCGCGGCCTCAACCTTTAATTGGGCCAGGTCCGGATAGTAGTCAGGAATAGCCCATTTGAGAAAGGTGTGAACACCAA
Organism: Chloroflexota bacterium; assembly: GCA_024223125.1. The sequence goes on along the minus strand of JAAEOP010000342.1, from coordinate 1,994 downwards.
GGGCCGGACCGGTCTGGTGAACAACACCTGTGGCCGCGTAGATCATACCGACCAGGGTCAGGTGATTGAACCAGGGCCATTTTGAGCCAGAGTTGAGCAACCAGGTCAGCAACGCCGGCCCCACATAGGCGCAGATATTGGGCTGACGCACCTCTTGAACGACAGTCGGAGCAAGCTTCTGGAACAATTCGTTTAACCGGGCCCTATGCTCCGGGTTGGGTTCGGGGTTAAAACCATTAAAAATCAAACTGTTGATCAACTCGTCGTCAATCTCTTGCTTACTGTTGCTCAATGATCCTCCATAGTCGTTCCGATAGTTCTGTCGAAATCAGGTCAACCTGAACCGAGCCGTCCTGACCAGGCTGGCCCTCTGGCAACACTTCCAATTCGGTCTGAGTAGACATCTCTGATTGAACGCCATCCGCGACCAGTTGGCTGACGGCGCGATGGGTGGGCTCAAACTGGGTCTGTCTAACGTGATGCTGATAGGTCTGGATCGTGCTGGAATTTTTCCAGGCCATATAAGTGATTAGATTTTGGATTTCAACATTCCGTTTCGCTTCAGGTAGGGCTTGAATTTTGTACAAGGCCATCGTCACAAACCAATGTCGAACTTGATGGGGATGGAGTTTGATATTGACCTTACGGCACGTATTGCGCCAGTGGTAATAGAAGGCGTGATAGGTATAGGCTTGGCCTTTGAAATTCAAAAATATGGTTTCACTGTCTGGTAGGTCGTGTAGTTTCCGCTTCAATTCATCACCTTGAACCCGCTCATTGTTCACATAGTGATGCAGGAGTATATTCGTTTCCGCACTCCACCAGACCTGTTTTACCCGGGCTATGCCATCCCCCTTGTTGGTGGCCGCGGCACGAGGCTGTAGCCCAAAATGACGCCAATCACCGATAGTCAAGGCTAACACCTCCCCGATTCGCGCCCCTGACTCGAACAAAATTCTGACCACCAGTTGATCGCGACGATACTCGAACTGGGGCATAAAGTGACGTGGTAGATTGGGGTCATCGATAATCCGGGGTTTCCACTCATCGCCCACCAGGCAGAAATAGGTGTCCGGCATTCGGCCTTGCTTTTCGTCCGGCAGTGACAACCCGGAGCGGGGCGGTATGGTGGGCACAAACTGCAACTGGCGCAACTTGCGCCCGTCAGACCAGGCAAAGGGATTGGGGTCGGTATACAAGCCCGTCTCAATGGCAAAATCGTAGAAATGTCTGGCCACAACCAGATACTGGCGGGCAGTGGATGGCGTGACCAGACGGGGCCGCTTGACCTGATAGTTGCCGTTTTTATGTTTCCAAACCGTACAGCCCAGTCTGTTTCGGAGAAAAAATATGGTCTGTTCCCGAATAGTAGAGACTGGCGCGGCATAGCTGATCGAGGTCGCTTGCCACAACCCGGTCAGGTAAGCCAGTAACAACTTCAAATAGCGCCAGGCCGTGTCCGGTGTCACCCCCTTGACATCAACCAGCCAGGTGAAAAATTGATGGCCCTCCAAAAATGGCAGCCCCTGCGGATCAGCACAAATAAATCCGGTCTGGCTATCACCACGTTCGTATTTCACCATACGATAGCGATGCAGGCTTGGTTCTATCGGTGATTTTTTGCCAGGGGTAGTCACCATCAAGATAGCCTCTTCTTCTGCATAAACGATTTGGTTTTAGTATAGGGGAAAGTTGTAATAGAAATGTTTGACCGATGTAAAAAATGTGTAAAAATACAAACTTTGGATTACTGTCGTTTAGCCATTGTTACCATCCTTTCGATGGTGAGATGCAAAGTAAAACCCCACGCCATTTTGACGTGGGGTTAAATGTTTTTGATGAGACTAAGTTCTGTGAGGGATCAGCTAAGAATGTGTACTCTCAACAATTCTATTATTTTTTCTTCCTGATGTTACTAACATCAGGATTTCCACTTAAAGAATCATATAGGGGTGAACGGTTACGCTCGAGGGGGGTGTGGTAGAGGGTATTGT
>JAAEOP010000341.1 GCA_024223125.1 Chloroflexota bacterium | reverse complement strand
TAAATCGCTGCTTGGGGCGAGGCTATTTTGGGGTAAGATGACCAGGCTGATGTGAGCGGGAGCTTCGGCTGTGGGATCTTGGCCTTCTTCTAAATTGCGCTGCGGTAAAGAGCAGATGCGTGCGATCTTATTCTGCTCTCCCAGGTTTGCGGCCATTTCTGTTTGCGGCCACTTATGGAACAGCAAGTGTTCAAAGTCATGACTTGTAACCGCGCGGTACCGTTCCCGCAAAGCGAGGATGGTTTGGCGCACGGCTGAATCTACATCACCACCGGACGCTGACGACCAGTCCGGGCCATTCAACATTGCCAGAAACGCCGCGGTATGATTTTCGGTGATTTCATTGACCTGAAACAGCGTCATTTCCGTGAGCCAGGCCAGCATTTCCATGAGGGCAATCCCCGGGTCACTGGGGTTGTGGTCTCTCCACATTGGATAGAGCATCGGAATCATGGCCCGTGCTTCGGCAACTAAATCACTGTATGATCGATCATCTAAATTTGGTAATGGTATCGGCATAATGAGCCTTACGGGTAATGGGCAACAATTATTCTAATGACCAT
>JAAEOP010000340.1 GCA_024223125.1 Chloroflexota bacterium | reverse complement strand
TCCCATTTGAGGAAGTTATTTGATTCTCAATCCTTAGTTGTGTACTACGGTCTGCCGTCAACCGTCGACGGTCAGACAAGGTTTGTCAATCGACTTTGAACACCCCCCGCGAATGACGATCAACACATAGAAACTCTTGTTAACGAATTGTGATTTCTTGATTTAATATTACACGACCATCCTGAATTGTGGTTTCATCGGACAGATAGATGGGGAGTCGTTGACCCGAAGGCTGGTGATACAGACCTATTGCCAGACGATACTTGCCGGGCGGCAGATCGATGGGTGTGGTTAGTATATGCTTATCCAGGATTTGCTCATCCGGCGTCCAAATGCTGGTGGGGTAGCTCCCACCAACAGGTTGTGAGTCGTTACCAGCCACAAGATTGCCGTCCGGGTCGAGCAGATGAACAAAAACGGTATAATCCATTTTCGGCACCGCTGATGTGTGCCATAACAGACTTAATTGGAGTGACTCGCCAGGCTCGACCTCAGCGTTGCCAACCGTAAACCCCATCAATTGTATCATTTCTCCAAACTTGAAAGGTTCGATAGAAGATGTCCGCTCAATATCTGTGGAAGCTGCCACAGGTAGCGGTACCTTTAATGGACCAATAAAAAAGGTGTCCGGCGAATCGCTGTTGCCGGTGGTGAGCGGTAGGCGTTGGCCGGTCGGCGGGTCAAAAATGGATACGGCTAACCAGTAACGACCTGGTTCCGGCCCGTTAGATTCCAGGTTAATTAGATGTTGGGCTGCAACTCTGTCGACTCCGGGCCGCCAGAATGTAGTCGGGTAAACCCAATCCGTGGGTCGACCGTCGCCATTGCCCCACACCCGACGGTTGTCATCGACCAGCCGGACCAGCACGTCGTATTCCGTAGTCATATGGGTGGTTGCTTCCCAGAACAACGTAACGGGTATCTCAGTTGCGGGGGGATCTATGAGGGGGACATAGTTGGCTCCCATCAGATTGACCGGACCAAACGAAGCGTTGAGAGAATACGCAGGCGTTTCGACAAACTGCACCGGGTCAATAGAAAGTTGGGTCAATCGAGCCACAACTTCACCGTCTGTGCTGCGGATGGGGGTGGTATTACCGGCTAATGCTTCTTGGATCAGATGCTGACCTTTGGTGGTGAGTGGCGGCAAGATTGTCGCCCGGTTGTTGTGCAGGCGGACCCAGGTGGTATCACCAGTATTTTTATCCGGTGAAATAACCACGGCAGCGTTAGACGCATGGGCCGAAAGATTAGCCTCTCGCTGGAAGTGACCGCTTAGATAAAAGAGTAAGGTGGGGAAATTAAGGCGGGCGAGCGGCAGATAAATGGGAACATCCTTTTCGATTTCTTCAAGCACAGTATCTCGAATGGCCACAGCGCCGTAGTCGAAGGCGCCGCGAGTGGCCTGGAGTTTGGTCCAATCGCTAAAATAGGCCAAGGTGTTGTCAAAAACCGGATACAAAATAAATGGAATAGCCAGAAGCAAAAGTCGGTTTGGAATGAGATTAGGCTTCTTGGATGTAAGCCATTGGACAATATAGATAGGTCCGAGACCAATGAGGATGGCGGTCGGCACAATGGCAAGCACCATGCGCAGCGGATGCGGGGCCTCGAGGGTGACGATAGAGGGCACGAGGCCAATAAGCCACCACAGAACGACCAACCTGGGAAACAGGAGTCGCCAATTGATAATGGCCCCTAGCAAGCCGATAAGTAAAAAGGGAAACAAAATAGGATGCAAGCCGGGGTATTCGGGTAATCCAAAGATGGGGTTGGGGCTGCCAACACAACAGAAGAAGCTGATCACCCGCAGAGCATTGCGTCCCACCTCGGTAATGATATCGGCCGGCGTGTCGACAAAATTCCAGATCATCACCGAAAAGGCCCGAGCCGTAAATTGAGCCGGATGGGTGGATAAATACCACATCATCGGCAAATAGACGATAATCGCGGCAACAGTGAAAATAAACAAATTCGTTATTTGGGCTTTTATCCTTCGTCCTTTTTGAGGAGGCAGGAATTCCGGCACCAGCGCCAGAGCTAAGATTAGCGGCAGCAATCGAGCGGCAGAGTAAGTGTAGCCGAGCAGACCCAGCAGCAGGCCGGACAGAATGAACCAATGCCTTTGACCCTTACCCCAACCTTTGAGAAATAACCAAATGATGGGGATGGACAGAAATGTGGCTAACTCTGTCCGTAACCCTAGCCGGCCCGTCATAATGGGCCAATATGATGTAGCCAAGGTTAGACTGCCCAAAGCAGCCAGCCAAAAATGATATGGAGCGCCTGCTGTTGCCGGATTGGTAGTTCCAACGGTTTCCGGTGGATTTGGCCATCTGGACCTGAAAAATGGCGGACTGTTGTAAAGAAATACAAACAGAAAAACCACGCTGAACAGACTGAGCGTAGCGGTTACAACACGGATGGCAAAGGGCGTGGTCTTAAAGAGCCAGATGGCAGGGATGAGTGTATAAACGTGAAGCGGCTCCCGACCTCCGTTGGTCGGAAAGAATACGGGGAGGTCACCGCCACGCTGAATGAGACGGACCGCATCGAGGCCGTTGATGGCCGGGTCAAAGGTGAGGCCCAGGGGATGGTCATCCAGCCGGTAGAAACGGAAAAAGAAGGCAATCAGGATGATAAGGGTGACGGCAAGCCAGAAGATGTTAGGTTTTGGATACGTCACTTTCAATCGCGAACGCATTGCATTGGATTCATCTCTGGATTTTATTCATCGCAGTTTGCATGTCTAATTTTTGTTTGAGCCGGTGCGCAATATCTGCCGTATCTGGTCAGCTTGCTCGACCGGAATGCCACGCATCTCAAAGAAAAGGGAGAGAGGGTCGAGTTTATCTACTTGCCATAACCAAGCCGGTCGCAGCCAGAAACCGGATAAGACCTGAGATTCTACCCGTTCATCATCTTCGGTGGCAAAAAGCTGGTAGTCGCTCGTCTCATCTAGGTAGTAGAAGTCCGCCCGCTGCTTGTCAGGACGGGGGTCGATAATCCAATACTCACGGACGCCGGCAGCACGATACTCTCTAAATTTTTTGTTCCGGTCACGGCTTACGCTATCCTTGGAGATGATTTCAACAATTAAATCAGCCGGGCCGGCCAACCTATCTTCGGTCAGCCGGTCTAAATTTTCTTTGGCCACAAAGAGAATATCCGGTTCGCGGGATGAACTACCCGGTCTGGCTTTCATTTCAAAAGGAGCTACGTATAGTTTGCCCAAATTAAACATATCTACAAACAACCCCAACAGTTTATGCAAAAACCCCAAAGTAGTTTGGTGAATCTCTTTTGGCGGCATAAAAATAATTACCTCCCCATCCTCCCATTCGGCGTGAGTATCTTCATCACTCCAAGCTAAAAATTCTTCGTAACTCATCTTCAAGCGAGTTGATTTTGTTTCTTCAAGCGGAGGCGCTTCTTTTGTTCCAATAGCCATCGATGCTCTCCTTTCTTTTCGATTGTAGCATTACGTACATTGTTTGACAAGGGATTTGACCATCACGGCTATCCACTTAAGGCGAGACACGATAGTTGCGGTTATTCAACCGTAACCCGCCCCTATGTCGATTTTTTTCTGAAAGTCCATAAGTCGGCAAAATACCGGCAAATTGTAAAAGTGGGTGGGGTTCGGACCCTTTGGCCTCAATTGTAATTTTTACTTTGCTGTGTTCTGTGACACTTTGTAACGGTTGAAGCGGGCGCAGAATGCCGTTTTCGTAGATTGCTTCAACTGTGAGATGTAGCATTATGCCTCCTTAAACTCTACCTGATTTCACATTCTTCTCCAATCGTTGGCCAATATCCATTTTTTGGTTCCGGGCAGTTGCAATTCCCAATCCTTCCAACCATTTCGTTTTGTTCCAGTGAGGCTACTTGAAGCGGCGGAAAAAGTTTTGAATCTCCCTTTTCTATGAATAACAATTATCCCGTTTGAAATTTTGCCCTC
>JAAEOP010000339.1 GCA_024223125.1 Chloroflexota bacterium | reverse complement strand
CCCGCCAAGGCTGATAGAGGCTTCCTCGATGGATGGGTCGATATTTCTCATATTGGAAATACTCGACAAGACGCCCAGGGTGAAATTGCAGATCACGATATTAATGATGATGATCCAGGGCGTCCCATAAAAAAAATAATAGGGTTTATTAAAGGCCAGGATATATCCCAGCCCCATGACCAGGCCGGGAATCGCGGCCGGCATCACCGAAAAAAAGTATAATATTTGTTTGCCGAACGGCCGCCGTGTTTCCATCACAAATGAAGCAACCAGCGTGAGGAATGAGCCGACCAGACCGACAATGAAAGATACCCAGACACTTGTCCAGATTGCAGAATAGCCGCCGATTGACGGGAACGAGTAATGAGCGAGCGTCAGCGACCAGTTGTATGGCCAGGTTTTCACAAAGGACCCAATAATGACCGTGGCGAATATCAGGATAATCGAAAGGGCGACCAACATACTATAAATGCTGTAAGAAATCTTTTTCAATGGTCTTGAGGGAGGAATGACAGGTTTTGCCGCGCCGCTGATCATGGCGAACGTTTTGCGGGAAATATAATAATTCAACATAAACGCCATGAGCGAGGGAACCAGCAGAATGATACTGATGGTCGCCCCCAGGTCAAACCGGTACAAATTCGTCACCTGAGCGTAAATTTCGGTGGCGAGCACATTATAGTTACCGCCGATAACAACGGGGTTGCCAAAATCTGTAATCGTCAGATTGAATGTCAGGGCGGCTGCGCTGAAAATCCCATATTTTGCCGAAGGCAGCGTTATTCTGGTAAAAACTTTAAACGCCGAGGCCCCTAAACTTTCTGCGGCTTCATCCAGCCGGATGTCAACGGCT
>JAAEOP010000338.1 GCA_024223125.1 Chloroflexota bacterium | reverse complement strand
TGTTTAACGGCCGTACTTAATGCTAGAAAAGGTCAGGGAATTATTACCCTGACCTTTTTACGTCCCAGTATAAAGGGGGAGTTGCTGTGGGAAACAATTACCTAAATTTACCAGATGAATTTACATGGCCGGCGTATGACGGCCGTTCCATCGCCAATATCCCGGCCGCCGTCGCCCAAATGCTTCATGCCCCTTTTGACGGTTTACCCCTGTTAGAGAAAAAGTTATGGCAGCCCATTGCTGCCGGAGCCAAACGAGTTGTCGTCTTAAAGTTAGATGCGTTTGGCTGGAATTTGCTGCAAGCAGAACAGTCTAATCTGGCTAGATTGCTGCGTAAAGCTGATTTGGTCGAACAGATAACCTCCATTTTCCCATCCACAACCGTAGCTGCTTTAAGCAGCATGTGGACGGGATCTGCTCCGGCTCAGCATGGGCTGGTGGGGCTGACCATGTTTTTTCCGCAATATGCTACCGGGGGGCAGATGCTGGCTTTTACGCCTATATTCGGCCGTTTTCCCGATGCACTGGTAGAGGCCGGGTTGGACCCGGAGTCCTTTCTGCAATGGCCGGGTATGGCCCAACAATTAGCCCGTTATGGCTTGCCCACTTATGCGTACAAGGGTCGGGCAATTGTGGATTCGGCGCTGAGTAAGATGCACGGCCGTGGCGTAACCGGCAGTTATGGCGTTTTCACTTTCAGCGATATGTTGGCCCAGATGGGACAGCTTTTGGATGAGAAAGCAGGGGAATCGCTTTATATGTCTGCTTATTGGCCTACGATTGACAGCTTGAGCCATTATCGTTTGTGGGATGGGACGGCGACTCGGTCTGAAATTAGGGCTTTATTCCATCAGATTGAAACTGAATTTTTGAACCGTTTAACGTCACGCGCCCGGCAAGATACGCTACTTTTTATTACGGCAGATCATGGACAAAAAAAATTCTCCCATCATATCTTCCTGACTGACCATCCCCGATTACAGGAGATGTTGTTGATGCAGCCGATGGGGGAAATGCGCGTTTTGTATTTGTATGCCAAACACGGCCGCATCCCTGACATTCTCGCTTACCTGAACCAACATTTCAGCCACGCCATGATAGCGATGCCTTCAGAAGATGCGTTGGCAGCCGGGTTGTTTGGGCCGGAACCACATACGGCCGTAGCTCTGGAACGCCTGGGTGATATTGTCATGATCATGCGGGAGAACTTTGCCTTTGTCATCCCCGGATTGGAAAAATTGGCGCAGAAAATGAAAGGCGGACACGGCGGTATGACCCATGCCGAAATGCAAGTCCCCTGGATTGGTTTTCGGCTGGATGGTTGGTAATAAGACGCTTGACAGCCTATTAGAGATTCGATAGCATCCCGCCATTTCAATATATGCACGGATAGGGAAGAACATTGGTTTTTTGTGACTATACAGGTCATTCTCCCACCTTCGTGAGGGCAAGCTCTGCGAAGGTAGGAATCCACACATCTGGATACCCGCCTTCGCAGGTATGACAGTCAAGAAGCACCTGTATAGCGACGGTTTTTTGTGAAATCCCATCCGTATTTTTCCTATCCGTATATACAAAATGCTGGTTCTTGTATTGGCTTTTCACTGTAAAAGTAGTAAAAAATAAAAAAGAGAGAGAAGATAGAGAGGAGAATTATGGCCCAACCACCAAATAGTAAACCAGAAGCAGATGAGCCGATCGTCCTGACTGATAAACTGCGTATTTACGCCAAAGTGATTATTGATCCCATTGTTAGCTTCCTGGCCAAGTATAAATTGTCGCCAGATGTATTAACGGTCTTGGGAATGTTGTTTCATTTTCTGTTTGCCTGGCTCATTGCCTTTGGGCATTTTCGGGTGGCGGCCGTGGCCATGCTGTTACTTTCACCGTTAGACGCTTTGGACGGTTCGCTGGCTCGTAAATTGGGGCGCAAACAGGGTGGCTTTGGTGCCTTTCTCGATTCCACATTAGATCGTCTGGCCGAAATTATTCTGTTTTGCGGCTTCATCTATTACTATTGGAAGCTGGGCCTTGCAGAGGTACAGGTATTACCGTTTCTGGATTGGTGGGTAGACAGTTCCACGATGATGTTGATCGCTTACTTGGCCGTTACCGGTTCCATCATGGTCAGTTACGCCCGCTCAAAGGCGGAAGTATTGGGATACGATTGTAAAGTGGGGATTGCCAGTCGGGTCGAACGGTATGCGGCGATGATTATTTTACTTTTCTTGAACCAGCCCCACATTTTATTGTGGTTGCTGGCCGTTTTAACTTACTTCACCTTGTTACAACGTGGTTTTCATGTTTGGCGGCAGTGGATTGATGAACTAAAAGCGGAAGAAGCGGAGCAGGCTAATTAGTATGATACGCACCAAGACGAAAGCATTTATCCAACGAATCGGGCTGGAGCCATATTGGTATCTGATTGGGGGCGGGCTGCTGCTGGTAGCCGTCCTCTTTATCAATCATTTGCGAACAGGGATCACACCGGCGCCCGAAGCGATTATTATTCCCGGCATCAATCTGCCAGTGTTTTGGTATGGGGTGTTTATTGTTGGCGGCATTGCTCTGGGAACGTATGTCACATCAAAGCTGGCGGAAAGGCGGGCGTTGGCGGTTTTTAACACGGCCGTATCCCGTACCCTCCAAAACCGTCCCCTCAGCAACCTGGGTTTGGATAAAGGTCTGCGCCAAAAATTAGCCCGACAACAAATCACCACCCTCGGTCAACTACTGTACCGTTGGGGGTTTGATCCCCGCCAAACTGGCCTAAAGGGTGACGAAATCGAGACTGTGGGCGACCTGTTGCAATCCATAAAAGGAGTAGACCCCGACTGGCTAACAAAAGCTCCCTGGAAGCAGTGGAACCCCGATCATACCTGGAATGGGTTGATGGTTTGCCTGGTATTTGCTGTGATTGGGGCGCGCCTCTACCATGTGCTGACGCCGTCTCCCAGTATGGCCGCTTTTGGCATTGAATCCTCACTCGATTATTTCCGCAATCCGGCACAGCTAATTAATATTCGTGCTGGCGGATTGGGCATTTATGGTGGTTTGGCCGGCGGGGCGTTGGGCTTGTTTATTTACACCCGGCGCAACCGTATGTCTACCTTGGGGTGGGCCGATATTGGGGTAGTGGGGGTAGCGTTGGGGCAGGTATTCGGCCGTTGGGGGAACTTTTTTAATCAGGAGCTTTACGGCCGTCCCACCAATCTACCCTGGGCCATCACCATAGACGAAGCCCACCGGCTGCCCGATTACCAGACATTCAGCCGTTTCCACCCCGCCTTTTTGTACGAATCCCTTTGGAACCTACTTGCCTTTCTAGTGCTTTACACTTTGGCTAAACGGTACGATGACAAACTGTTGACCGGCGAGCTGACGGCGCTGTATCTGATCTTTTATGCGGTCGGCCGTATTTTGCTGGAAACCGTGCGTTTAGACAGCCGCACCCTCAATCTGGCCGGGTTGAACCTGAATATGGCGATTGCTACGTTTGTTTCTCTTCTTGTCGCTTTGGGTGCGGCCGTGTGGGTGGGCGGCCGTCGTTGGCGTTTGTCTAAGTGATTGACTCGGTTGTAGTTCAGTATAGGTATCGGCCGTAGCTTAAGCTTTGCCTCAAACTATTAAGAAAACACGGCTAAGTGCGTTTTTAACGCACTTTGTGTATCAGACGTGGATTTCCAATCTACATCAAATTGTAAAGATCATTTTGTTAAAAATGAACCATGCTGTTTTTCTTAACACCTATAGCAGACGGAATCAGGAGGATTATAGCTGGCTGAACTGGGATTTGATCATATCTAGTTCTACTTGTTTGCGAGCAATTTTGCGTTCTAATTCGGTGGATAGTTCGGCTAAAACGTCACGGCCGTCCCGTTTAGCAAACCGTACATCCAACGCCAGCTCTACCAAAGGGCGGTGGTGGAAATTTTGCAAATCATCCCGCATCCCAAAAATCAGACGCCGGGTATGTTCAATCTCTTCTTCCAACACCCGAATCATCTCTGTCTCCGTTTGCGGTCGGGGGGTAACGCGAGGTTTGTCTGGTCGAATGACAGTCTGTACTTCTACCTGCGGCTCATCCAGCGCCAACGCTTCTAATTCAGTCAGACTGCCCGCTTTGTAGGCATCATTCACGGCCGTCATCATCGCTGTACGCCTTTCCCGATCAGCCTCATCCTTAGCCAGATCAGGGTGATATTTACGAGCTAATTGACGGTATACTTTTTTCAGACGAGCGGCCGTTACCGGTTTCGGTTGTAAGTTTTTAACCTGTGGTTTTTCCTGGTGAGGTGCATTCCATTTAGCGTCATACTGGTCTTGAACGCCCTGATACCCTTCACCAAAAGTCTGTTCATCCCGAATCTGACGAATACGGGACATATATGCCTCCACTTCCGCCTCTAGCAAAGCATATTCCTCCAATAGATGACCAACTCGCTCATCATACTCAGCTTCAAATGCCTGCAAACTGCCATAAAGTTCAGACAATTCCGTTTCCTTTTTTGCCAATTCCTTTTGTAATCGCTTCAATTCCGCTCGCAGGCGGTCGATTTGTTCGTGGGGCGTTTCCGTTTGCCAGGACATGACCGAGAGTGTACAAAATTTGGCCGATTGTGTCACGTTCGTTAAGAATCATCTTCACGGCCGTTTCCGAAAACAAACGTTGGCTGAAAAGCTGACACTTACATGGCGGCCGTTGCAGAGAGTGATACAATTAGCGGTAAATAAATCCCCCCTGGAGAGTGTATTTTGACAAGTTTACATCCTGCATTTGATTGGCATGAAGTCGCCCGTCTGGCGTTAGCCTCCCGTTTAATAGATGAAATGGAAGAAAATGAATTAGTCTCGCGAGGGCTGGTTACATACCAGTTTTCAGCACGTGGACATGAGTTGGGTCAACTGTTATTGAGCCAGCTTTTAGATCGGCCGTTTGACGCGGCCAATGTTTATTATCGTTCACGGCCGTTTATGTTAGGCAGCGGCCTGACCCTTACCGAAGCGTTCGCCTCCGACATGGCCCGCAGTGGCAGCATCAACGGCGGACGAGATGCGGGCGTAGTTTTCAACATGCCCCGGCGCAAACGAGCGCTCATCCTGCCCATGTCCGGTGATGTGGGGTCGCAATACACTCCCACGGCCGGGTATGCCCAGGCCATCCTCACCCACAAAACCCTCCTCAACACACCTAATGTGGACGACAGCATTTGTGTCGCTTTTGGCGGTGATGGGACAGTGGCGTCAAACGGCTTCTGGTCGGCTCTAACCATCGCTACCACGCTAGAACTACCCCTGTTATTTGTGATTGAAGACAATGGTTACGCTATTTCTGTAAAGGGGCCGGCCCAAACCCCCGGCAGCAATATCGCCGCTAATCTGGCTTCTTTTAAGAATTTGGCGGTTTGGGATGGCAGCGGCACAAATCCGGCCGAAACGGCTAATCTGGTTCACACGGCCGTGCGTCATGTACGTTCCGGCAGTGGCCCTGGCTTGCTGCGGCTGACCGTACCCCGGCTGTCCGGCCATTCTAGTATGGACAACCAGGCGTATAAAACGGATGAAGAAAAAGCAGCCGAATGGAACCAGGATCCCATCCCTGCTTTACACGATTATCTAGTTCCAGGGCTGCTGGATGAAAAGGGGTGGGAACAGCTTCTTAACGACGCCCAACGGGATGTGAACCAGGCTTGTGACGCGGCCGTCGCCCAACCATATGAACCGGTGGAAACAGTAACCAATTATATGCTGTCCACTCCCCACAAACTACAGCAAGTAGGCGGTCTGGCAGCCGAAGGGATTGAGCTACCCCGCGGTAGCGATCTGCCTCAACCGCCCGACCCGCGCCGCATCAATATGATTGAAGCCATCCGGCGAACGTTGGATGTGGAACTGGCTCTGAACCCGCGCCTGCTGGTTTTTGGCGAGGATGTGGGTTTTAAGGGAGGTGTCCACGCGGCCACATTAGGTTTGCAGACAAAATATGGCGACGGCCGTGTCTTCGATACCAGCCTCAACGAAGAAGGAATCATCGGGCGGTCTGTAGGCATGGCTTACGCCGGTCTCGTTCCCGTGCCTGAAATCCAGTTCCGTAAATATGCCGACCCGGCCACCGAACAAATCAATAATTCAGGCACGGTACGCTGGCGGACAAACGGCCGTTTTGCCGCTCCCGTCGTCATTCGTATTCCCGGCGGCTTCCGCAAAATTGGCGACCCCTGGCACAGCGTCACCAGTGAAGTAACCTTTGCCCACCAGCCTGGCCTACTCTTTGCCGCCCCATCCAACGCCGAAGATACGGTTGGCTTGCTGCGGACAGCCATGCGCGGCAATGACCCGGTCATCTTTTTTGAACATCGGGCTATGTTAGATGCGGCTTGGGCGCGACGGCCGTATCCCGGCGACGATTACATGATTCCTTTTGGCAAAGCCAGATTCACCACGCAAGGGGATGATTTGACGGTTGTAACCTGGGGGGCAATGGTGGAACGGTGCGAACTGGCGGCGCAAGAAATAAACGCCAATATTGAGATTGTTGATTTGCGAACGTTAGCGCCGTGGGATGAAACGGCCGTGTTCAACTCCGTCCGCAAAACAAGCAAATGTGTCATTGTGCATGAAGACATTGGCTTCGGCGGTTTTGGGGCTGAGATTGCGGCCGCAATTGTCTCTCAATGTTTCTTGGATTTAGACGCCCCCATTGAGCGGGTTACGGCCCCCATCTGCCCCGTCCCTTTCAGTACTCGGCTCATGGATGGGGTTGTGCCCACCGTTCCCACCATCCGCCAGAAAATGGAAGAGGTGATTGGGTTTTGATGGCCTACCAGGTGCGACGCACTTTCAAAGTGCGTCGCACCTAATCATTAACCTCCAACACATCATGAATAAAAAAGACCTGACTGAGCAGGAAATTCGCATTACCCCGGCTATTCAGGTGGCCGGTTGGCAAGGCTTGCAAATCTGCGAAGAATATTACTTCACCGACGACCGTTTCCACATCCAGAAAAACGGCAAAGCCAAACGGGGTGAACGCGCCTACGCCGACTATTTGCTCATCTACAAAAATATCCCCCTGGCCATCGTCGAAGCCAAAGACAATAAACACAGCGTCGGCAGCGGAATGCAGCAAGCGCTGCGCTACGCCGATGTGTTAGACGTACCCTTCGCTATCGGGCCCGGGTATGACCCGTTTGACCTCATCTGTGGCTTTTGATTTGCCCATGCTGACGCGCCAGGAACGAGCCACCAAAGTGAAGCAAGCTTTGGTGGCACAATACAGCGGCACGGCGCGGCAAGCGCTGACGGCGCTGTTGGACAAATACGCCGACGAAGGCATCGAAACATTAGATCAGGCCGCCAATCGCAGTCAGGCGCAAAAATTATTGCGGGTGCAGCCCTTCTTCCAATTTGGCACACCGCAAGAAATCGCGGCCGCGTTTGGCGGCCCAAACCAATTATTCAAAGCCGTACAAACTGTTACCCAATGGCTATACAGTTAGCGGAACGGAAAGTGCAACGCACCTTCAAGGTGCGTCGCACTTGGATGGAAAGATATGAAAAACAACGTTCAAGAAAAAATCATGACTGAAGTAGAAACAATTGCTGTGGTGGGCTTTTCCTCTCGCAGCTATCGAGCCGGGTATTATGTGCCCGCCTATTTGCAAGAACAAGGCTATCGTATTATCCCGGTAAACCCCCACATTGAGTCTGGTCTGGGGGAAACGGCTTATGCGAATTTATCGGCCGTGCCCCACCCCATTCACCTGGTCCTCCTCTTCCAACGGAGCGAAAATGTGCCCCCCTTTGTAGACCAGGCCATTGAAGTGGGGGCCAAAGCGGTGTGGATGCAGTTAGGAATTTCCCATGAAACGGCCGCGAAAAAAGCACGGACGGCCGGGTTAGATGTGGTGCAAGATGCCTGTATGTTGGTGGAACATCGCCGCTGGCTGGCAGCAATCCAAAATCAAGCGCAACTTTAGTAGTTCTGTCTGCGTAATTTGAGTATTGGCAATGGCTATATTAGTTATTGGAGGCAGATGATGAGTGAAGATATTGACACCCTAAAAGAGTCTGAAAAAGAGAAAATGATATTCAGTGAAGATGATTTTGCCCCTGCGGAATCCCATGAGGAAGAAGATTGCGGTAATAATTGGACAGGCGGTCTTGTTTTGATTGGGATTGGGGCAGCTTTTCTGTTCATCAATATTACCCACCTGTCTTTTAACTGGTGGATATTGTTCATCTTGATTCCGGGTGTGGTGAAGTTGGTGAATGGGGCCAAATATTATCAGCGCGACGGCCGTTTTTCTGACCGTGTACGCAATGATTTTGTATGGGGATTGATCCTGATTCTGGTAGCCGGTACATTCCTGTTCGGTTTTGGCTGGGGCATGGTCTGGCCTGTTTTCCTGATTATCTTTGGTCTGGGGGCGTTGTTGACCGGTGTGTTTGGTAAGTAGGATGGGGTGATGAGGAGTGGGCAGACGAGGGGAAACGGCCGTGCCTTTAAGAACCACCTCATGTCATGAAGAAACCAGCCAGTCCCAAGTCCTCAAACCTAAATACCCACCAACAAAAAATCCAACCCAGGCTACAGAATGTTTGACTGGAATTTTAAAAAGGATATTAGCAAGTTCACCACAAAAAGCGCCGACGGCCGCAAAAGGAATAAGTATCACAAAAAACATAATCACCCAGCCAATCTTATCCAAACAAGACAGATTCCGGCGTAGGACTTTATAAAAACCCCATCCCGCTAATAGTAAAAGTCCCAAGGGACCACAAACGACAATGAACCCCTGGCCGATATAAATAAAGATTTCAATGAAGGCATCTAAAGACTGCATAATGTTTCGAGAGACACTATACTCGGCTTGACACTGTTACTGGCTGAAACAAGATTAAATTAAAGCAATTACCCACTTATTACCGGCGCTTCCCCCACCTGTTAGATTAACAACGCCAGGAACCGTTCAATATCATACAAAGCTGCCTGCGCGGCCGGAGACCAACGCGGCGCCACCATATCATACGCATGATCAGCGCTGTTAAACTCTACATGCACACAGGGAACATTATGCCGGTACAGGGCGGCATGAAGCTGGCGATGCTGCTCCACATCCAGCCCAAAATCGTGTGTGCCGTTGAGCAGCAGCGTCGCTGGACAATGTGTCCCCACATGGGTAATGGGGGAAGCAAGCTGGTACATTTCTGGTTCTTCATCAGGCAGACCGCCCAAGATGTTGGGAATCATGTCAGCCGCTTCAACGTAACGGCCGTTTTCTGGAATCATCCCCCCATGCTTATACAGTTTCTCCAAATAAGATGCCAGCAACGGCGGTGTTTGAGGAATTCGGGCCATCCCTTCATGCCCGGTTACCAGATCGCTCAGACCATAATTGGAGATGACGCCATACACGGCCGTGTCCACTCCCACCACATCGGCCGGGTCCAAAATAGGATGGCATGGCGTATACGCCGCCAATAAAGCCAGATGCCCCCCGGCGGAAGCTCCCATTAACACAATGCGCTCTGGGTTAATTTGCAGCTGATCCGCATTCGTCTTCATCCAGGCGATGGCTCGTTTCACGTCGGCCACCATGGGGATGAGCGTGGCTTCAGGAGCCAATGTATAAGCCACATCCACTACCAGATGTCCTTGATTGGTCAAATGTTGGAACAACGGCCGTGTGCTTTCCTTAAAATCCTTATCCAAATAATGCCAACCACTGCCATGCAAATAAACAAGTCCGATGCCGGTGCGGGGGTTGTCGGCGGCCGGCTGCCAGATGTCGGCTAATAAAGGTTTCCCCGTTTCATAATGTCGTCCAATCACATAATCTTGGGCAAAGTCGGCGGGGGGTGAGGACAACGGCCGCAACTCATACCGTTTTGAGTACAGCTTCCACTGCATATGATGCGGTATACGCTGTGCCCAATCTGGCCCAAAAGCATGCTCAAACTCATCGTGCGGGTCTGTCACTTTTTGGATATGCCGTACCGCAAAAAACAATCCCGCCGCCCCGGCCAGTGTCGCCAGCCAATCATGCCGGCGCAGCCCCCCCAGCGCCCCAAGGCCACTGAACAGGGCTAAAAATGGGGACAGTGGCCCGGCCGTAAATTTGAAAGGCATTAATAAAAACTGGAAACGGCCGTCGGGAATTTTACTATTTGCCAATAATCCCAACCAGGCCAAAAAAACAGTTACCAATCGTATCAAACGTTTCATAAGTCCATCCTCCCAGACATTCAAATAATAATCTGTAGTACACTGGTGAAATAAATAGTCAACATTTCCCCGGAAACTGCATTCCAGACCATTTTCCCATCTAAAAGTTTCCGGGGAAATTCAAGAAACTAAATTCACAGTGTCAATATAACATATCAGAAATGAATTTAAGTTTACAGCCTTTCCCTATATTTGTGGAAAGACAACATCTGTGTACACTAAAACAAAATGTACTCATTCAGGAGACTATCAAGACCCTAAGGGTTTTACTCCTGAGAGTACCCGTTAGATTGATCGAAAAACCCTTAGGGTCTGAACGGATACAACAAAATGAATAAATCATTGTACGGAGGTTCTTATGATGGAAACGAACATAGAAATTGTAAAGGAAAATGGTTGGTACAATGTGGAACCATCAGGCCATTTGGATCAGCTTTTTCGGCAAACACGGGCACACCATGCCCAACTTAGCCAAATGGCCGATATTAAAGCGAATATGATGTTGACGTTGGGGGCGCTTATTATCACGTTTTCCATTGGCTATCTGGATGATCCCGTTTTGCGTTGGCCTGTCATCGTCATGATCAGTTCTTGCATTGTCACCATCCTTTCTGCAACTTATGCGGTCATGCCCAAAGTGGACTTGAAGTCGCGCCCCGATCTGGATAATCCCAATTGTAATTTCTTGTTTTTCGGTAGTTTTATGAACCTGGACTTCGACGAGTACACACAAATGTTTGATGCGTTACTGCATGATCCTAGCCAGGCATACAGAGTGCAACTGCGGGAAGTTTATGAGCTGGGCATCTATCTTGGCCGGAAAAAGTACCGTTATATTCGCGTGGCTTATTTATCCTTCCTGACAGGATTGATGATGAGCACATTGGTATTGATTGTAGTCGAAGGAGTCAATATAGCCACACATTTACCATAAACTGAAAACTGATTGAGACTATACAGGTCATTCCGGCGAAGGCAGGAATCCACATACCTGTATACCCGCCTTCGCGGGTATGACAGTTGTGAAAACTGACCATAGACCACTCCGAACTTTTACTAGCTTTGTAGCAAATAGTAGGAGCAGTAAAACGACCGTACTATTTGTCCTTTTCCGGCTCGTTGATATAGTGTTGACGGAAGAAGACGACCGTGTAACCAAAAGGAGTGACTGATTATGCAATATAAAGATAAACAATCCTTACAAGACCCCATATGGATAATGTGGCGGACACAGATAGCAGAAGCAGCACAAACTCCGTGGTTAGCCAGCCTGCTGCTAAAAAGAAGCCAACGGCTTTGGGCACGCTTCATCCATTTTTTCCAGCGGTTGGCGTCGCTGCCCCATCATAAGCGACGGGCGCTGGGCCGCAATCTGCAATCGACGCTGGCGGGGATGGCGCTGGCATTGGCGTTGAGCGGGGTACCCAGCGTCCATGCGGCCGCGATTACGGTGGATTCCGAGGTGGTTGTCAAAGCGGATGACAATCAATGCTCACTAATAGAGGCAATCATCAATGCCAATAACGACAGTCAATTGTACGCCAGTGACGGCGAATGTGACGCTGGCAGCGGAAATGACATTATTTCTCTTAGCACGGCAACGCATACATTGACCGACTATGACAACTCGACCTATGGCTATACCGGTCTGCCGGTCATTAGCAGTACGATCACCATTAACGGTAATGGAGCCACAATTGAGCGCAGCGGTGACGCAATATCGAACTTCCGCATATTGGCGGTGAATGCTACGGGAAATCTCACGCTCAACAACGCTACAATTACAGGTGGCAACATATACGATGACGGCAGCGGTATGCTCAATTATGGCGGTACAATAGCAATCAATAACAGCACCATCAGCAATAATACTGCCGCTGGTAACGGTGGGGGAATACACAATATCGCCTACACATATAACAGCCTCGCTACGGCCGTGGTGACGATCAACAACAGCACGATCAGTGGCAATTCGGCCAAGAGCGGAGGCGGTGTGAGTAACCACGCCCGCACGTATAGTGGGGAAGCTACGGCGACAGCGACGATTAATAACAGCACGATTAGCGGCAATACAGCTGGCAATTTCGGCGGTGGTGCTTATATTAAATCTGGCACTGAGTCTGGTACGGTTTTAGCCGCGGTCACTTTCAATCGTAGTTTGGTTTCCGGCAACACGGCCAAATGGGGCCGTGAAGTCAATAACAGTGATACAGTCACGGCCGACAACAACAACTTGTTTGGCTATGACAACGATGCCGGCGTCACTGGTTTCTCGCCGGGAGTCAGTGATATTGTGCCGGGGGCGGGGATTGTCGTGGCCAATATTCTGAATACGACCCTGGCTAACAACAGCCTCAATGAAAACCTCAATACGCCTGAATACCCAGATACTCACGCGCTAGTCTCCGGCAGTCCGGCAATTGATAAGGCACCTGATACGGATTGTACAAACGCGCCTACCGGCAATGTTGATCAACGTGGAGGCGTGCGTAATGTAGATGGCGATAGTTCTCTTTCAGCCAACGAGTGTGATATTGGAGCTTTTGAATACGGCTCCACGCCGACGCCTACATCTGTGACGATGCAAGGGGGAATGATAGCAACCGGGGGGGGAACGGATGTGCCCCTGGCATTGGGCACTACCGGTTCTCTGGCACTGTTGTCGGCTGGATTGCTGGCCCGTACCAGGCGACGGAGGGAGAAGGTAGCGGGCGGGAACGACTGTGCTGAGTAAAATCGAAGTAGCCGTTAACTTGTACCCGCCATAAGTGTTAACTTAAGCGAAGACCTCGCAGGTTTTAACGCAAAACCTCAGAGGAGCGTAGATCATTTTGGAAACCTGCAAGGTCTTAAGTTAACGACAATGTTGTACCCACTTCTCATTTGCCGATTCACCCGGCGGCGCATAAAATCTGCAGGTTCATTTCCGTAAGGTCATCACCATACTCAACATACTCAAGGTCGGGAATGAAGCGGAGGATTTGACTAATGAGAAGTAGATTTATCTTAATGATACTTGCCCTGCTTTTATTAGCAGCTTGCAACATCAAACCAACACTTTCCACGACCGCCGTAGAGGCTTCTGTAGAAGCGGCCGTTGCCGCCACAGAAAATGCACGCGCTAACATTGAGCGTTCCGTCGCCCAAACTGTAACCGCTCAAACTGTTGTGGGCAGCAGCACACAGGTTGAGGTAGCAGAAGTGGCTACGGCCACTTCGACTTCGCTCAGCACAGGCGTCATTGAACCAACAAACACCCCTTTGGCATCGCCGACCAATACCCCCATCCCCACGGCAACGCCCACAGATACCCCAGAACCGACAAATACACCTGAGCCAACGGAGACGCCCGAACCAACGGAGACACCCATCCCACCCACAGATACGCCAGCGCCCACACAGCCCACATCGCCACCCCCACCATCGCCTGACCCCACTATCCCGCCTGACCCCGTCTACGGCGGCGATATTTTACCCAACGGCTCATTTGAAGAAGGTTGGTACAACATGTGGGGGGTTCCTGAATTACAACTACCTAACGGCTGGGTTTTTGAATGGGATGAAGGCCCCACCGGATATGGTAGTGAAGAATGGGATCAATGGTATCGTCCTGAAACGCGCGTTTTGCCCTATTTTCAACTGCCAGAAAATGAGCGCGGGCTGTTAATTCAGGAAGGAGATTACACGCTCAAAATCTTTAAGGGGTATGGCCCCATCAGTTTTCGCATGTTTCGGGATGTCACTTTGGAGCCAGGCACTTACAAACTCACCATTCGGGCTTACCCAGATTTGGTGATGGATTATGATGACGGCCGTAAAATATGGGCCAGTCCAGATTCGGGTGAAGTACGGTTTATTACTCCGGACGGGGGTACCAACTGGATACTGCCAGCCCTGGGAAATTGGAACTCATTTGAACATACCTTTACCCTGGCCGAACTGGCGACAGTACGCCTGGGCGCCGGCTTTCGCGCCCGCTACGGTCTGATCAATAACGGTTGGTTTATAGATAACTGGGATTTACAACGCCTGGAAGGAAGTTAGAACAGTTTTCAGTCATCAGTTTTCAGTCATTAGCAGCCATGACTGTCCACTAAAAACTGAACCCTGCACACTGAAAACAAGGATACTTCATGAAACTAGGAATCATCGGCCTGCCTGGCGCAGGCAAGACAACTATTTTTAATGCTCTGACAAAAGGAGATGCCCCGGTGGGGCAAAGTATGAGCGGCCGTTTTGATGTACTCACGGCCGTTGTAGACGTACTCGACAGTCGCGTAGACACCCTCACCAAAATGTTCAACCCAAAGAAGACAACCTACGCCCGCATTACCTACACCGATGTCGCCGGGCTACAAAAAGGAGCTGGTGAAAGTGGCGGCCTGCCCAGCGAACTACTCAACCATTTGTCTGGGTTAGACGGCTTTGTGCATGTGGTACGTGCCTTTGAAAGCGACTTGTATCCGCATCCCGACGGCCGTGTAGAACCAACCCGCGATCTGGAAGCAATTGATACCGAGTTCCTCCTCAATGACCTCGGCATTGTAGAACGGCGCATAGAAAAGCTGGTTAATGGCCTTCAACGAGGCGCCTTCCCCAACAAAGCTGAAGCCCAGGCCGAACTGCGACTATTTGAACAATTGGAAGGGACATTGAGCGAGGAACGGCCGTTACGCACCCTGGACCTGACCGCAGAGCAACACAAACTCCTGCGTGGTTTTGGCCTGTTGACCCTCAAACCCGTCCTCATCATCTTCAACATTGGTGATGAACAAGAGGAAGTCAACCCCAACTATGACGTACCCTACACCGTTCTTACAAATCTACGCGGCAAGCTGGAAATGGAATTGGCCCAACTCAGCGCCGAAGGGGATGAAGAGTCTCTGGAAATGTTCATGGAAGAGTACGGCGTCACCGAACTCAGCCTGGATAAAGTGATTCGCCTGAGTTATGACCTGATGGGGTTACAATCTTTCTTTACAGTGGGGGAAGACGAGGTGCGAGCCTGGACAATTAAAAGGGGGGGGACGGCCGTAGAAGCGGCTGCCACTATTCATACTGATTTAGCCAAAGGGTTTATTCGCGCTGAAACGGCCGCGTATACAGATTTGGTCGAATTAGGCGGGTTGCCTCAAGCCCGCTCGGCTGGCAAACTACGCCAGGAAGGTAAAACCTACATCGTTCAAGATGGGGATGTCATCAACATCAAGTTCAATATATAACACCTCTTATGGAATATCAATTTTCCTCTACCAGGACAGTTCTCTAACTCCAAACTGATTTCAATCAGCACATCCGCGTATCCACATCCTTATCAATATTTGACAAATTCATCCTTCTCCTTTACACTAATCTTTGTAATTTCATTGGACTAACTGTTCTTGTATTCAAGAAAATATCATCATAATAATGAGATATAGTGGTATTTTATAGATATTGTCACCATCTTTGTAAATCCATCGGACTTCTTGTCATCCCCTAATCAATGGAGTTCCTAGTGTTAGCTCTGAAAAAAGCGACCCAGATTGGCACAAAACAGCACAATAAACACCTGGTCCTGCGGGTTATCTACGATCAGGCTGAAATCAGCCGGGCCGATATTGCCCGCATCACCCATCTGACCCGCACCACCGTCTCCAATGTCGTTACCAGCTTGATGCAAGAGGGATTGGTGGCAGAATTGGGCCAGGGACCGTCAGCTGGAGGCAAGCCGCCAACACTGCTGCATGTGGTGGATAACGCTCGCCAGTTAATTGGCATTGATCTGGCAAATAGGGAGTTACAGGGTGGCGTCTTTGATTTACGGGGACGGATGCAACACCACATTAGTATGCCGGCCAATCGCAGCGACGGTGATGCCTTGTTAGCCCAGGTATATGACCTGATTGAACAATTACAGACGCTGGCAGATCGGCCGTTGCTGGGGATTGGCGTAGGTACACCTGGTCTGATGAATGTGGATGAGGGCTTCATTTACGACGCGCTCAATCTCAACTGGCACAATTTGCAGCTGGGCGATCTACTGCAAATTCGCTACAACTTGCCTGTTTATGTGGTCAATGACAGTCAGGCGGCCGCATTGGCCCAATTCCTGTTTGATAACCCCCAAAAAGCAACCAGTTTGATTGTGATTAAGGCCGGTCAGGGAACCAGCGCCGGGATCGTCTTGAACCGGCGTTTGTTTTTCGGTAGCAATCATTCCGGGGCCAGCGAAATCGGACATTTACGGGTGGTAGAAGGGGGTGAGCCATGCGTCTGCGGCCATTTTGGCTGTCTGGAAACGGTAGCCAGCAGCCGCGCTCTCATTCGGTGGGCCAGATCGGTGGCAACGGTCAACCCATCATCTCAGCTTCATCAGTTTGTGGACGCACCGGAAGAGATTACGACAGATACGCTGCTGCTGGCTTTCCAGGCCGGCGACCCAGATTTGAATCGGGCCATTGTGCGGGCGGGACGGTATCTGGGCACAGCCGCAGCTAACCTCGTCACTGCTTTCAACATTCCCCTGGTCTACATTGCCGGCAGCCTTTCCCGCTTTGGCGACACCCTGCTCGATCCCATCCAGGAAGAAATGAACCAGCGAGCTTACGTCCGGCTGGCGGAAACAACCCAGATTGAGATCAGCCATTTGGGGCAAGATATTGTCATGTTGGGGGCCGCTTCGCTGCTTTTGGCAAACGAATTGGGAGTGGTGTGATGGACGGCCGTGAACTGTTAGCCATTGGCGTAGATGTCGGCGCCACCAAAATTGCCGCCGCTTTAGTCAGCCGCCGGGGTGAGGTACAAGCCACCAGCCGTCGCCCCACGAACAGGCAGCAGGGCACGGCCGTTGTCATGGATACGATTGTGACGATGGTCAACGAACTCCTGGTCCAGGGAGATACGGCCGTTACCGGCATCGGTATCGGTTCGCCGGGATTGGTTGACCCAGAGGCTGGCATCGTGCGTGAAGCTGTCAATTTAGATTGGCTGGACATACCTCTGGCAGCCAACATTCAAAGTCGGTTAGACAACGATTTGCCCGTTTATATTCATCGGGATGCGTATGCAGAAGTGCTGGGTGAAGCGTATTTTGGCGCCGGTCAGGGCTGCCGCAACTTTGTCTACCTGGGGATTGGTTCCGGACTGGGCGGCGGCATCATTGTGAACGGGCAGTTGGTCACCGGAATGAATAATCACGCTTCGGAAATCGGCCATTTGTCATTGGACCCCCACGGCCGATTATGTAATTGCGGTCTGCATGGCTGCGCAGAAACGGTTGTCTCCGGTACCGGGGTGGTGAACCAAGCGCGGGATTTACTGACTAGCGATAGGTATCCGACAACGTTAACAGACTCGGCCGATCTGACCTCCCGGCAAATTATTGTGGCGGCAGAAAGAGGGGATAGCTTGGCTGCGGCCGTTATCCAGAAGACCGCTTGCTGGTTAGGCCAGATCATCGCTATGTACGCCATCATTTTAAATTCCCAGCGCATCGTCATTGGTGGCGGTTTTGGTAAAGAAGCATTCAACCTGCTCCTACCCGGCGTGCGAGACGTTCTACGTCAGCAAGTATTACGCAGCAATCAGGAATCATTAGAAATTGTTCCGTCCAAACTAGCTTCCAGCGCCATTGGGGCTTCATGCCTGGTCTGGTATACCCCCAATCAGGCTATCGTATAAAAAAGTTCGTAGTGCGGGCTTTAGCCCGTTTACACATTACAAACCTATTTACATTGGAGGTGATGCTAAACAAAACAACAACATCTTTTTATATCAATGTGAATTGTGCAAAAACAGCACAAATTTAGTTACCCTAAATTTAGCAAGGAGAAGAATCATAATGTCAAAGAAAATGTATTTAGTTTTATTAATTGTGTTAGCCCTGCTTCTGGCCGCTTGTGGTGGCAGCAGTGACTCAGACACCCCAGAAGCTGATCCGGAAACGCCGCAAGAGGAATCCTCCGCGGATTCGGGCGAAGAAGCCCCCGCGGAAACAAGCGCAGAAGCCTCGACTGAAGAAGTCACCCTCACCATCGAAAGCTGGCGTAATGATGACCTGACCATTTGGCAGGATGTCATCATCCCCGCCTTTAATGAAGAGTATCCCAACATCGAAATTATCTTTGCCCCCACCGCACCCGCCGAGTATAACGGTGCTTTGAATACCAAACTGGAAGGCGGCACGGCTGGCGACCTCATCACCTGCCGCCCCTTTGATGCTTCCCTGGCCTTGTTCGACGCTGGTCATCTGGCCTCGCTCAATGACCTGGAAGGGATGAACAATTTTGGCTCCGTGGCTAAAAGCGCCTGGATCACCGATGACGGCGCCGACGTTTTCTGTGTGCCCATGGCTTCCGTCATTCACGGTTTCATCTACAACAAAGCCATCTTTGATGAATATGGCCTGACCGAACCGGAAACCGTCAACGATTTCTTCGCCTTGTTGGAAACTATCGAAGACGCCGGCGAATATGCGCCATTAGACATGGGCACGGCCGATCAATGGGAAGCAGCCACGATGGGCTTCCAAAATGTGGGGCCGAATTATTGGCTGGGGGAAGACGGCCGTCTCGCTCTCATCAGCGGCGAAGCCAAATTGACCGATCCCGAATATATCGCTGTATTTGAGCAATTGGCCTCCTGGGGCAATTTCTTGCCCAACGGCTTTGAAGCTCAAACCTATCCCGATTCACAAAATCTGTTCACGTTAGGCCAAGCGGCCGTTTACCCGGCCGGCTCTTGGGACATCTCCCTCTTCAACGATCAGGCCGATTTTGAACTGGGCGCCTTCAAACCGCCCGTCGCCAACGCTGGCGATCCTTGCTACATCAGCGACCACACCGACATCGCTCTGGGCATCAACGAGGCCACGCCAAATCCCGAAGCGGCCAAAACCTTCCTCAACTGGATGGCCTCGGCCGACTTTGCTTCCCTCTACAGCAATGCCCTACCCGGCTTCTTCTCCTTGTCTAATGCGGAAGTTTCGATTGACGATCCCATCGCCCAAGAATTTGTAAGCTGGCGCGGTGAATGTGATTCCACTATCCGTAACTCTTACCAGATTTTATCGCGTGGCGAACCTAACCTGGAAAATGAACTGTGGCGCGTCAGCGCACAGGTCATCAACGGTGACATCACCCCCGAAGAGGCGGGTCAGCAGTTGCAAGATGGTTTGGATACCTGGTACACCCCAGGCGCAGAGGCGAGTGAAGTGGCGGAAATGGTCGTTTCTGAGGCCGACCCCAATATGGAAGGCACACTGACCATCGAGAGTTGGCGTAACGACGACCTCATTATCTGGCAGGATGTAATTATTCCCGCTTTCAACCAGCATTACCCCAACATCGAGATTATCTTTGCCCCCACCGCTCCCGCCGAATACAACGGCGCTTTGAACACCAAACTGGAAGGCGGTACGGCTGGCGATCTCATCACCTGCCGTCCCTTCGACGCTTCGCTGGCTCTCTTTGACGCCGGCTACCTGGCCTCTCTGAACGATTTGGAAGGCATGGGCAACTTCGGCTCTGTCGCCAAAAGCGCCTGGGTAACAGACGATGGGTCCGACGCTTTTTGTGTGCCGATGGCTTCTGTCATTCACGGCTTCATCTATAACCAGGAAATCTTTGACGAAGCGGGTGTCTCGGCGCCGGAAACGGTGGACGACTTCTTTGCCACCCTCGATGCTATCGAAGCGGCCGGTTACACCCCATTGGACATGGGCACGGCCGATCAATGGGAAGCGGCGACGATGGGTTTCCAAAATGTGGGACCAAATTACTGGATGGGCGAAGACGGCCGTCTTGCTCTCATCAGCGGCGACAGCAAACTCACCGACTCCGAATACATCGCTGTCTTTGAACAATTAGCCCGTTGGGGCGATTACCTGCCCAGCGGCTTCCAAGCCCAAACCTACCCCGACTCGCAAAATCTGTTCACACTCGGGCAGGCCGCGATTTACCCCGCTGGTTCCTGGGACATCTCCCTCTTCAATGATCAAGCCGACTTCGCTTTGGGCGCGTTCAAGCCGCCCGTTGCCAATGCCGGCGACGACTGCTACATCAGCGACCATACCGACATCGCTCTGGGTATGAATGCCGCCACCGAAAACGGCGACGCCGCCAGAGCTTTCCTCAATTGGGTCGCCTCGCCAGAATTTGCGGGATTGTACAGCAACGCCTTGCCCGGCTTCTTCTCTCTATCCGACACCCCGGTACAGCTAGAAGATACGTTGGCCCAAGAATTTGTAAATTGGCGTGGCGAGTGCAGTTCCACCATCCGCAACTCCTACCAAATTTTATCGCGCGGCGAACCCAACTTGGAAAATGAGCTGTGGCGCGTCAGCGCGCAGGTCGTCAACGGCGACATCACCCCCGAAGAAGCGGGGCAACAACTTCAAGAAGGATTAGACTCCTGGTATACTCCGTAAAGAACTGACGTTATCAGGAACCAGGTTTCTCAAAGAAACCTGGTTCCTACTCCCAAATTGGAGATATTCTATGCAAGTTTCGCCACCTCGTCCTAAAAAGCGGAAACCTTTTCCCACCCACATCATCGTTTTCCTTGCACCCGCCGTTCTTATCTACACCCTGTTTATGATTTATCCTCTAATAGACTCATTGCGTCTAAGCTTTATCTCTAATGAAACCGGGGGATTTATTGGATTTGAGAATTACAAAACCCTTTTCACCAATGACTTATGGTCAGTGCGTTTTTGGGGCGCGTTAAAAAACAATTTCGTCTTTTTCATCATTCATATGCTGGTGCAAAATTCCATTGGGTTGCTGTTGGCCGCGCTCTTGAGCCGCCGTACACTGCGCTGGACAAGCGCCTATCGCACCCTCCTGTTCATACCAACCATGCTGTCTGTCGTCATCATTGGTTTTATCTGGCAGCTTATTCTAAGCCCGCTATGGGGCGTGTCAGAAGGATTCATGACTATTTTTGGCATTGAGCATCTGTTCCAACCCTGGCTGGGACTGGAAAGCACAGCTCTGCCCACCCTCGCGCTTATTTCCGTCTGGCAGTTTGTGGGCATTCCCATGCTGCTCTTTTATGCCGCACTTTTGGGCATTCCCGACGAATTGGTGGAAGCGGCTTATGTGGATGGCGCCTCCGCCTGGACAGTTTTCTGGCGTATCAAGTTTCCCCTCATCCTGCCAACGGTAGGCATCGTGACCATTCTAACGTTTGTAGGCAATTTCAACGCCTTTGACCTTATTTACACTGTCAAGGGGGCATTGGCCGGGCCGAATTTCTCTACTGACATCATGGGATCACTCTTTTTCCGCACCTTCTTCGGGCAACAGTTACAGTTGGGCAACCAGGAGATGGGGGCAACGGTGGCGGCGATGATGCTGCTGATCATTTTAATGGGCGTTATCCTTTATTTGGTTGGTTGGCAACGCCGCATCCAAACGTATGAGGTATAAATTATGCGTGTGAAAAAGTTACAACGACAGTTTAGCGAATCGATTGTCCCCCACACTATTTTGTTAACCTACCTGGTCATTGCCCTGTTCCCAATCTTGTTGGTTATTATCAACTCGTTCAAAGCGCGAAAGGCGATTTTTGACAACCCGGTAATGTTTCCAACGCCGGAAACGTTTAGCCTGGAAGGGTATGTAACAGTTTGGGAACGAGCCGGATTTCCTCTCTATTTTGCTAACAGCCTGACGGTAACAGTGGTGTCTATTTTTCTGGTCTTGTTGGTGGGAGCGATGGCGGCTTTTGCCTTGTCAGAATATTCGTTTCCAGGCAACGCATTGTTGGGCGTTTACCTAGCGTTGGGCATTATGATTCCGATTCGACTAGGAACGGTGGGTATTTTGCGACTAATCTCGTCGCTAGGGTTAGTAAATACCCTGACAGCTTTGATTTTGGTTTATGTAGCGCAAGGGCTGCCATTGACGATTTTTGTCTTGCAAAATTTTATGGCCCAAGTGCCGCGTGAGTTGAAGGAAGCGGCGCGGGTGGACGGCGCCACCGAGTACCGTATTTTTGGGCTGATACTGCCTATTGTTCGTCCGGCAATTGCGACGGTGGCGGTGTTTGTGATGATCCCTATTTGGAACGACCTTTGGTTTCCGTTGATTTTGGCGCCAGGCGAGAAAACGAAGACGGTGACACTGGGGGCGCAGCAGTTTTTAGGTCAGTTTGTGAGCGACTGGAATGCAGTTTTAGCATCGCTGACGCTGGCGATGATTCCCATTTTGATTTTGTATCTGATTTTCTCGCGGCAGTTGATTCGCGGGATTACGGCCGGGGCGGTGAAGTAAAATCCTTTTTTGCCACGAATCAGACGAATTAGGCCAATTCCAGAAAATAATGATCCCGAATTGATGTCATTTCGGGAATTGGCTGGAGGCTTTTTCAAAACGGGTAGGATCATTTAATTTTTGAAAAAGCCTTAGACGAAATTTTTTAGGCTCAAGAATTATGGCAAAGATTTATTATGTGGGCGATTGGGCGCTTAGTTTGGGACCGGTATTTGCCGAGACGCCGTTTAATTATGCGTACAAAGGGCTGGATATGTATGATTACGGCCGTTACCTCAAAGACGCCCTCGAATCCAGCCACCAACACCAGGTCACGTCCGTGCCTGCCTGGGATTTCTATAAATTAGGGCCAGGGGAGTACGAGCGCATCCTGGATGAGTACGACGTGATTATCTTCAGCGATGTGGAGGCTAAGAATTTCCAGTTGGCGCCCAGCTTTTTTGACAGGTCGAAATTTGGCACGGCCATCCTCACCTTTCCAGATCGGGTGCGGCTAACTGTAGAAGCAGCGCTGGCTGGCAAACGGTTGATGTTTTTAGGCGGCTGGCTTTCCTTCACCGGCGAGATGGGCAAAGGTGGCTGGAACCGTACCCGCTTGCGGGAAATATTGCCTGTGCAATGTCTGGACTATGAAGACCTCATCGAAAGCACCGAAGGATTTACGGCCGAAGTGAATACGGCCGTATCCTCCCCCTTATCCACCATTGATTTTGCCACCTTCCCGCCTATCCTCGGTTACAACAAAGTCCACCCCCGCCCTGGCAGCGATGTCTTGCTAACCGTCAAAGAAACCGGTGATCCGCTGGTTACGACCGGGTCATTTGGTCAAGGGAAGGTACTGGCCTATATGTCCGACCCGGCCCCGCATTGGGGCTGCAACTTTATTTGCTGGTCAGAATATACCGCCTTCTGGCTGGCCTGCCTAGACACTATTTTGTAGGGCAATTTGGCAAATCGCCTTACTGAATGTGAGGAGAAAACTTATGCGTATTGGCATTGTGGGCACAGGATTCATGGGCAGTACCCATGCGGCCGCCTGGGCTGCCACCAACGCTAGAATTGCCGGATTTGTGACCAGAGATGAGGTGACTGGCTCCGTTCTGGCTGCCCAATATCAAGCCCAAATTTATCCAGATTTACCTTCCATGCTGGCGGATGTGGACGTGGTAGACATCTGTACCCCCACCCATCTGCATGAAGAAATGGTTTTATCGGCCGCAAGCGCCAAAAAACATATCCTGTGTGAAAAACCGCTGGCACGCACCCTGACACAAGCGCAAAACATGCTCACGGCCGTTGCTGAAGCCGGAGTCAAGTTAATGGTCGCTCACGTCGTCCGCTTTTTCCCCGAATACGCCCAGGCCAAAGCACAAGTAGAGGCGGGGGCGATTGGCAAACCGGCCGTCTTGCGTCTGACGCGAGGCACATTCCAGCCCAAAAAAGCGGCCGACAATTGGTTTGTTGAATTTGAAAAATCGGGTGGCATGATGCTGGATTTAATGATCCACGATCTGGATTATGCCCGTTGGGTGGCCGGGGATGTGGCGACGGTTTTTGCCAAGAATATTAGTAGCAGCTTTGCCGGAGTCACTGTAGATCACGGCCTAGCAATTCTTACGCACCGCAGCGGGGCGATTTCCCATGTGGAAGGGTCGTGGGCTTATCCGCCGCCCTTGTTCCGCACCCGTTTTGAGATTGCCGGGGACAATGGTTGGCTGCAATACAGTTCGGAAGAGATGTCGGCCATCAAGCTGCACCTGCGCCCGGAACAAGATGAAGAGATTCCTGACGTGCCTCTGCCCGGCAGTCCGTTAAGTGAAGACCCGTACACGACGGAGATTAAGGCGTTTTATGACTGTCTGGTAAAGGATACGGCCGTGCCTGTCAACGGCGCCGATGGGTTAGCCGCCTTGCAAATCGCGTTGGCAGCTATCGAATCGGCCCAAACCGGCCAGCCTATCCATTTACAACCCTTCCCGGAGGCGCTGCCATGAAAATAGGGATATTAAGTTTTGCCCACCACCACGCCGAAGCGTACATTCAAAATCTACGGGCTATTCCCGGTGTCGAAATGATCGGTATTGCCGACGAAGACCCGGCTCGCGGCCGTCATTTTGCCGACCTGTTCGATA
>JAAEOP010000337.1 GCA_024223125.1 Chloroflexota bacterium | reverse complement strand
TCTATGGCCTCGTCCACTTCGTCGAACAGGTCGCGGGCTTCATCTGGCGCAGCGGCCGACCCTTCCACAGACAGCCCAACCTCCTTCACCGCGCCGTGAAATTGAGTCCACATTGCCCGCCAAAAGCTGACGGGTTGGCGGTCCGGCAGCTCGGCCAGACGCAGCCATACATGGATGCATTTCCCTTCGGCCGCAGCCCCAATTCGACGCGCCTTCACCTGATACAACAGGGACGTTTTCCCTATCCTCGGTTCCCCAATCAAGTTGCAATTTTGTGGCGACGGCCGTTGCAGCATCCTAATCAGCCAATCTAAATCTGCCTGACGGCCGATAAACCCATCTTCATCTAAAACAGGATCATAACTTAAATATGTTGTCATCGTTGCACCTTTGTCCGTCATCCGTCATCCGTATTCCGCATTCCGTATTCCGTCGTTCTACCACCCGTTCCACTGTGTAATTGGCCTGTATCCAAAGTTGGAACAGGGGCATACGGACGGCGTATTGTGTGTTGATTCTGTTTGTTAGCAGGGTGTCCATCTGGGCCAGATCGTGGAGTGTTGACCACAAGCCTGGCTCTTGGGGTAGATGTGTTCCTAACAGCGCGGTAAAGTCGGCCGTTGTCCACCATTCACTTGCCGGCGTGGCCGTGGACATTGCCACCAACGCCAGTTTGCTCAAATATTGTTGTGCGTAAGAAAATCCGGTGGAACTGCCCCACATATGGTTGAAAAATTGCTCACCTTGCTCCGGCAGCCATTCAGCCAACAGCGTATCCAGATGTTCGTCTTGAATCATCTTGTCTTCCACGCGGTCGGCGCGGGCAACCAGTTCGCCGCATAACCATTGTAAATAGTACGGGTGCCGGGCTGTTAACTGGAGCAGGCGTTCGACAACGGCCGTGTCGTAAACAGCTCGCTGCACCGGCTTCGTAATCAAATCGCGGGCGTCAGCCTCATCCAGACAATCTACTTTTTGGTAACGGGCTACCTCCAACATAAAGGAGGTGTCTGGCTGGCGTAGCAGCGTATCCAGCACTCCGCCACCGCTAAAAATAATGCTCAAACCGCCCCGATGTTGAATGAGGCTGCGGAAAGCCCGGTTCATATCGGCCAGAGACACTTCTTCTTCTTGCAGATTGGAAATAAGCTGAAACTCATCAATAATCAGCACCAGATGTTTGTTTTGCAGGGCGGGAACATTTTCTAAAAAGCCACGAAAATAGCCGAGCGGGTCACGTCTGAGATGGCTCAGGCGAGGTGTCCTGACACTGTTGTTTAACGCTTTGGCGATGGCGCGTAAAATATCGCGGATGAACATAGTGGTAGAACGGCCGCTCAAGCGCTGCATATCCACAAACACCAATACATAATCCTGGGAAGCCATCACCCGTTGTTGAAATTCCAGCAGCAGCGATGTTTTGCCAATGCGGCGCGGCCCCCACAACAAGACTGCTTCCCCCGGTCGCACATCACGCAAATTGTTAATCAGTTCCAGCAGTTCTCGTTTACGGCCGAAAAAACCAATCCCGCTTACCGGCCGCAGCGTGTACGGATTTTCAAAATGGCGTGCCAGAACCGAATCATACGACATTTGAGTAGACATGGTGGGGCGGCTGCGTGTTATCTGGCGCACGTCAGGCAGTTTGCCCAATAATGCTTCCAGATGATCCAACTGCCACAAAGGTAAATCCCCCAGGCCAATGATGATACGCGCCGACCCATCCGACATCCGGTCGGCATGGAAACTGGTCATGTTGACGCCTGCCACTGTGACCACCTGGCTGACATCCCGCACCAGCCCAGACCGATCCAGCCCCACCATCTGCACTTCCGATTTGGGTTGTACGTCTAGCTGTCCCCATTTGGCTTGAATATGGGGCCGCAGCCGGCGCACGTGGGCGCAATCGGCGCGATGAATGGTGACAACGCCAGCTTTGGTGAGATAGCCGACGATGGGGTCGGGCGGGGCAGGGCGACAGCAGGCGGCTAATCGTTGGGGCATCCCCGCTTCGCTCAGGGAAAGAATGGTGGCTTGTAAGGCGGGACGGCCGTCTCCCTTAGCCTCCATTTCTTGTAACACATCCACTACTTTCTGCGTTTCCACTTGATTCAAACCCAACGCTAAAAAGAGGTCGTCGGAGGAAGGGTAGCCCAATTGGGCGGCGACGGCCGTTAAACGGTTCATCACCGGCGAGGCGGAGAGAGTCATACCTGCCAGCCGCAGTTGTTCATCCAGACGCAGCCACCCATTTTCGGCCGCATCGTCTGGCTTCTCCGCTTTTAGCCAACGGCGGATGGCGGCGCGGGCACGTTTGGTTTTGACATAATTCAGCCATTCTGGGGATGGGCCAACGCTGACATTGCTGGTTAAAATGTGAATCACATCGCCTGTTTCTAACGGCCGGTCTAAGGACGTCTGACGGCCGTTGACCAATGCCCCCGTACATTGATGCCCCAATCCCAGATGAATGGCATAAGCAAAATCTACCGGTGTTGCCCCTTCAGGCAAGGTCTTAAAATCGCCGTCCGGGGTGAGGACGCCAATTTTACCGGGCGGCGGTTCTTCCCAGGTGGGGAAGGTGGAATGAAAATTGAAGGGGATGCCTTGCCACGCGGCCGTAATTCCGTAATCGGCGGCCACATCCATCTCCTGGTCGCGGATGGCCACAGTCAGCCATTCGTCGGCCTGGTAATGGGATTGGGTGTGCAGAGCGCGGTAGCCATTCTGTTTGGGCGCGGCAATAAAGTCTAAAAGATGGCCTGGCTTGGGCGGCCATAACTGATGGACAATGCCTAGAGCTTGATAACAGATGGGGGTTGCGGCCGTGACCACAATCAACGGATCGGCCAGATGCAGCGGTACAGTTCCTTTTGTTTCTGCGTCCAGACGGTGCATATCATAAAAGCTGCGCGGCCGTGTAAAAACCTGCGCCCCGACATCTTGCGCTAAAAGGGCTTCTTTGAGCTGGGTAACGAGGGGAGTGGCCGCAGCCTGTCGTTTTTGTGCCGGGTATAAGGTTTGCATCCGGGCAAAAATGTCTGGTTCTAAAACCGCAAACGCTGCATCTTCCAAATGACGCTTGACAGCCCGCATCCCCAGCCGCTCGGCAAAGGGAACAAACACAGACATAACGCCGGTGGCAAAGGCCGTTTGCCGCTCCGGTTTCAGGGTGGCGATGGATTCACAGTTATGCAGTTTGTCGGCAATTTTGATGACTACAGCCAGTGGAGAACGCTGCAAAATAAGGGCCGCCCAGGGAAGTTGGCTGGTTACAAACGCCATCCGATCTTGGATCGGACTGGCCAAATCGTAGGAAAAAGGCGCTCCCAATTGGCTGAGTCGGGTCACATCTTGTACCAATTTGGCAACAGTGCCGTTGAGCTGTTTTTCGATTTGTTCCAGAGACAGATTGGCTGCGTAATGAGGATTGAGCGTGTCATGCAGTAATCCAGCAGCGATCACATCGGCGGGAGCGTACCAGGCAGCCAGACGGTGGGCAACGGCCGTAGCATGATCAATGTAAGGCGACTCATCAATACGTTCAAAACCGGCATGAATCTGTGCCGCCAGATCATATGCCCGCCGTACAAACTGCTGGTCTGTATCCGGCAAGTAAGTGGCGGTAATAGAGAAAAGGGTAGTGGGTGGAGAGACGGCCGTTGCTTTTGTCATCATGTGTTTAATTGTACGCTGCTGTCGTCAGATTGTCTACTTGGCGAACTTTTTCACGAATATTTGCAGATTTGTGAAGTGACAATTATCATGAGGATTGTATGATGTATGTCATGGTGGCATCTGGTAAATGTCCCCCTATAATCGCTGCACCACGCATTTTTAGGAAGAAACTTCACTGGCTCTGCTGACTACTGTAAATGAATATTTGTAGCCCGATTTTTCAAATCGTGTATCAAGATGCAAGTTCGATTGACGAGGAATTCATATGAGTAGCAATCCATCCACTATTTCCTGGCAAGTAGAAAAGGGCGTTGGCACATTAACGCTCAACCGTCCCCCGCTTAATATTCTCAATATCCCCATGATGGCTGAATTGGAAACCGGGTTGCAAACTGCGGCCGAAGACACCTCTCTGCGTCTGTTGGTGCTGCGAGCCACCGGGAAGTTTTTCTCCGCCGGCGTAGACATAGGCGACCACACGGCCGAGCGCGTGGGCGAGATGATTCCTCTTTTTCATCGGGTATGCCAGGCGGTTGCTGATTTCCCCACTCCCACATTAGCTGTCGTTCATGGTCATGCGCTGGGGGGCGGTTGTGAATTGGCCCTTTGCTGCGATCTGATTGTAGCCGCCGAACACGCCAAAATCGGCCAGCCAGAAATAAAGTTGGCAACCTTTGCTCCTATTGCGGCTCTGCGATTACCGGCTATGGTGGGACGGCCGTTAGCCGCCGAACTCCTCTTTACCGGTGAAAACATCACGGCCGCCACCGCCGCCCAAGTTGGTCTCATCAACCGCGCTGTCCCCGCCGCTGAATTAGAGACGGCCGTAACGACATTCAGCGATAATTTGCGCTCACAAAGTGCGGCCGCACTCCGTTTGTGTAAACAGGCGCTCAATCAGGGCCAAGACAACTGGCAGCATTTAGAAACGGTTGAAAACCTCTACCTACAAGATTTAATGTCTACGGCCGATGTCCACGAAGGATTGGCCGCTTATCAAGAAAAACGCAAACCCAATTGGCAGCATTATTAAAGAGAGGTATACACGGATAGGGAAGAACACCGGTACGGATTTAAAAACAGTGTTCCTTCCCATCCGTGTATACAAAAAAAGAATTTACCCTAACAATTATTTAGCAACATAAAAGGAACCCCCATGAAAGCAGCTATATTTTATGAAGCGCATAAACCTTTGGCGGTGGAGGAAGTGCCCACCCCAGAACCGGAAGCAGGCGAAGTTTTGGTCAAAGTAGCCGCCTGCGGCCTTTGTCATACTGATTTGCATTATATTGATCATGGTACGCCCACGTTTAAGAAGCCGCCTCTCATTTTGGGGCATGAAATTTCGGGCACAATTGCGGCCTGTGGTCCCGGCGTCAATTGGCAAGAGGGGGAGCGGGTACTGCTGCCGGCCGTTTATGGCTGCGGTCAATGTACGATGTGTCGTCTCGGCCGTGAAAACATTTGTGAGCGCATGATTATGTTTGGCAATAATGTGAATGGCGGTTACGCTGAATATGTGATTGCCCCGGCCAAAGACATCTTTGCCTTGCCCGATGAAATTCCGTTGGTAGAAGGCTCCATTATTGCCGATGCCACCACCACCCCTTACCATGCGGTGGTCAATCGGGGGCAAGTGAAGCCAGGTGATAAGGTGGTGGTTTTTGGCTGTGGCGGCATTGGTTTGAATGTAGTGCAGGTTGCGGCCGCTGTCGGAGCGCAAGTTATCGCTGTAGACATCATTGAGCAAAAGCTAACCTGGGCACAGGAGATGGGGGCGCATGTAGCGCTCAATGCTACTGAGTATGAGCGAATTGATAAAGAAATTCGCAAATTGACCGGCGGCGGGGCGGATATTGGTTTTGAAGCGATTGGTAATCCGTTGGTGCAAAAGCAAACATTTAATTCGCTAAGGACGGGCGGCCGTTTTGTCGTTGTCGGTTTTGCCGATAAGCCTACCACCCTCAATTTGGGCAAAGTGATGTACCGGGAAATGGAAATTATTGGTTCCCTCGGCTGCCGAGCAGTAGATTATCCCCGTGTGTTGGAATTGGCTCGGCAAGGTAAAATCAAGGTGAAGGAATTAGTGACAGCCCGATTTGCTCTGGATGACATTAACGACGGGCTAGATGTGCTGCGAGCTGGTCAGGGGATTCGTTCGGTTGTTATTCCGTAAAAATGTAGAGATTGGAGATTGGAGATTAGGCGAATTTCCAATCTCCAATCCCCAATCTCTTTTTGAAGGAGTGAATTATGAAAGACAGCTTAATTATCGGTCTCACGACCACTAACCGTATTTCGGTGGATGAGGAGCGCACAATTGATTTTATGGGGCCAGACGGCCGTGTTTATGCCACCCCTGAACTTGTCCGCGATATTGAAATCACCTGCCGCGATCTGCTGCTGGAACATCTGGATGAAGGCGAAGATTCTGTCGGCGTCCGCATTGAGCTAGACCACATGGCGGCGACGATGTTAGGGATGTGGGTAGAGATTACGGCGAATGTAATGGCCGTAGACGGCCGTCGCATCACCCTGGAAATATCCGCCCGTGACAATCTGGAAAAAGTCGCCCGCGGCAAACATATTCGTTTTGTGGTAGACAAAGCCAAAAGCGCCGCCCGCTTTAAGGCGAAAGCGGAGAAAGTTTTCAGTGTTCAGTAATCAGTTTTCAGTTTTCGGTACTGCACACTGAAAACTGTACACTGTACACTGAACACTGCGGAGAATCTTATGAAAAAATTCCCCACCTACTGTTACCAATGCGTTGCCGGACCAGACCTGCTGACTGTCAATGTGGAAGAGGGAGTTGCTACCGAGATAGAACCCAACTTCGCTGCGGCCGACATCCATCCGGCCGCTGGAACCGTCTGTGTCAAAGCGTATGGCCTGATTGAAAAAACGTACAATCCACATCGTATACAATTCCCTATGAAGCGTACCAACCCACACAAAGGGCGCGATGAAGACCCCGGCTTTGTGCCCATTTCCTGGGATGAAGCGCTGACTCTGGTGGCCGATAAGCTCAACGATATTCGCCAGCAAGGGGTGTTGGATGAATCGGGGTATCCGCGGGTGGCAGCCAGCTTTGGCGGCGCCGGAACGCCGACAGCATACATGGGCACTTTTCCTGCTTTTATGGCTGCCTGGGGACCCATTGATATGAGCTTCGGCAGCGGGCAGGGAGTCAAATGCTACCATTCAGAACATCTCTACGGAGAATTGTGGCACCGCGCTTTTACTGTTTCTGCGGATACGCCGCGGGTGGAATATATGCTTTCCTTTGGGGCCAACCTGGAAGCATCCAGTGGTGTTTGTGGAGTGTGGCGGCACGCCGATGCCCGTGTACGAGGAGCCAAACGGGTGCAGATTGAACCACATCTCTCAATCACTGGCGGTTGTTCGGCCGAATGGGTTCCCATCCGGCCGAAAACGGACGCCGCCTTCATGCACGCTCTGCTGCATGTTTTACTGCACGAAACGGCGCGAGAAAAGTTGGATGTGGCTTTCTTAAAACAGATGACAGCTTCGCCCTATCTGGTGGCGCCCAATGGTTTTTATATGCGTGACCCGAAGAGTAGAAAACCGCTGCTGTGGGACCGAAATCGGAACGCGGCCGTACCCTTCGACACCCCCAACACCGATCCCGCTATGGAAGGGGAATTTACCGTCTCCGGCCTGGAAATTGGCGCCGATGAAGATGTGTGGCATTACGATGAGGTTCTATGTACTACCGGCTTCAATAAATTGTTGACCCATGAAAAACAATTTACGCCAGAATGGGCGGAAGCGATTTGTGATGTACCTGCGGCCACTACTCGCCGTATTGCGGCCGAATTTTTAGCCCATGCTCACATTGGTGAAACGGTGGAAGTAGAAGGGCGGACGCTACCTTTCCGTCCGGTGGCTGTCGTCTTGGGCAAGACAGTTAGTAATGGGTGGGGCGGTTATGATTGTGCCTGGGGACGCACCTTGTTGGCTTGCCTGGTTGGCGGATTGGATGTGCCCGGCGGCACGTTGGGGACAACGGTGCGTCTGAATCGCCCGGCCATGAATCGCCATAAAAGCGTCAGACCCGGCCGCGATGGCTTTATGGAATATCCCTGGAATCCGACGGATAAAGAGGGCTGGATCTCACGGCCGACAGTACGACACGGTCACCAAACTCTGGTGCCGTTGGCGGCCAATTCCCCCTGGAGCCAGTCACTTGGCCCCACACATCTGGCCTGGATGCAGCAGGCAAAACCTTTCCCTCATTGGCCTAAACCAACCATGCCTGATCTCTGGTTTGTGTATCGTACCAATCCGGCCGTTTCATTTTGGGACACAGATCAGTTAAGCGAAACGATGGCCCGTTTCCCCTTTGTGGTTGCCTTTGCTTACACGGTAGATGAGACGAACTGGATGGCGGATGTGCTGCTGCCGGAAGCGACCGATTTGGAAGGTTTGCAGTTGTACCGGGTGGGGGGAACCAAGTATATGGAGTATTTTTGGGATTACCAAGGATTTGCTTTACGCCAACCAGCCGTAACCCCGGCCGAAGGAACGCGAGACTTTACCTGGATTGCCACGGAATTGGCGCAGCGTATTGGCCGGCTGGAAAAGTACAACCGGGCCATCAACAAAGGAGCCACCAGTGTGTCTCTGCGGGGCAAGGATTACGATTTCAGCCTGGATGAAAGCCAGCCACATTCTGTGGAGAAAATTTGGGATGCGGTTTGTCAGGCAGCCAGCGCCGAAGTGAGTGACGGACAGAGCAGTGAAGGGTTGGGCTGGTATAAGGAGAATGGGTTTAAGGTACGGCCGTTTCCCCGCCTCTTGTGGTATCTCTATCCCGCCTTACAAGACCAGGGTTTGCGTTTTGAAATGCCTTATCAGGAACGCCTTTACCGCATTGGTAGCCAGCTTCGCAACCGGCTGCATGAGCAGGGCATTGAATGGTGGGACAAACAGTTGACAGAGTATGAACCCTTACCCAAATGGCACAATTTCCCAGAGATGATCCGCCATGCTGTGGTGGAAAATTTGGGCGGCACAGAGGCGGAATTCCCGTTCTGGCTGCTGACGGCGCGGAGTATGCAATATGCGTGGGGCGCCAATGTGGCTGTTCCTGTCATGAAAGAGGTGGCCGACAATGTGAAGGGGCATAAGGGCATTATTATCAATACGGGCACGGCCGCTAAACTGAACATTCAAGATGGCGATCTCATTGAAGTTCGTTCGCCGCTGCGGTCAGCGCGTGGCCCGGCCGTGCTGCGTCAGGGTATCCGCCCTGATGTGGTGTTGATGATTGGGCAGTTTGGGCATTGGGCTACCCCCCAGGCCAAGGAGTTTGATATGCCCAGTATGAACGCCCTTGTGCCCATGTTGATGGATTTAACAGACGCTACCGGTTCGGCGGCCGATATTGTGCCAGTGGCGGTGAGGGCAGTGAACGGTGATCGGTAATCCGTGTTCTGTGTTCCGTATTCCGTATTCGGATTACGGACAACGGATTACAGATTCCGTGATTCGTGTGAGGAAAAGAGAATGACCCGATATATTATGGTTGCAGATTTACGTCGTTGTGTGGGTTGTCAGACTTGTACGGCCGCTTGCCGATATACGAATGCCACGCCGCCCGGTGTGCAGTGGCGTTCGGTGTTGGATATAGAAAGTGGGGAATATCCTAATGTGAGCCGCACCTTTGTCCCCGTGGGCTGCCAACATTGCGCCAATCCCCCTTGCATGACAGTTTGCCCCACCACAGCTACCCGCCAACGTCAGGATGGTATTGTGACGATTGATTACAACCTCTGTATTGGTTGTGGTTACTGCATTGTAGCCTGCCCCTATCAAGCCCGGTTCAAGGTGACAAAAGAGCATTTTGCATTTGACGGCCGTCCCATCGAAAATGAGATTGTTCGTTCCGATCCCGGCCGCATGGGGGTGGCGACCAAATGTACCTATTGCGTAGACCGTATTGACGAGGGGATTGCCAATGGCCTGATGCCGGGTGTAGACCCAGAGGCCACCCCCGCTTGCGTGAACTCCTGCATCGCCTACGCCCTGCACTTTGGCGATGCAGACGACCCAGACAGTAACGTTTCCCGCCTGCTGCACGAGAATGAACAATTCCGTATGCACGAAGAATTAGGGGCGGAACCGGGTTTTTATTATTTGTGGGAGAAAAAGGGAGATTAGAGATTGGAGATTTAATCTCTCAATCTCTAATCTCCAATCTCTCTAACTCTGAGGATTAATATGAGAGAAAAACCAGCACATCAAACACCCTGGGATTGGCGAGCGGGCATACAATTTAGTTGTGGGGGTACGGGGACGGGTTTGTTGTTGTTTACGGCCGTCGCTTCCTTCCAAAACCCAGCCTGGCTCACCTACACCGGCTGGTTGTCTTTACTCATTATCGCTATCGGTCTGGCTTCTGTCTGGATTAAGCTGGGCCAGCGTTGGCGAGCTATGTACGTCATCCTCAATCCACGTACCTCCTGGATGAGCCGGGAGGCGTTTCTGTCGCTG
Source organism: Chloroflexota bacterium (assembly GCA_024223125.1). The sequence continues at coordinate 1,385 of JAAEOP010000337.1, read as the reverse complement.
CCGCTGATGGGGTTAGGTCTGGCGGCTATGATTTGGCAATCGCCGCTGTTGGCGTTGGCGGCCGCTTTGTTTGGCCTGGGATTTCTCTTTGCCCAGGCGAAAATGTTAAACACATCAATGGGTATTCCCGTTTGGCGCGAACCATTACTTGTACCCGTGATTGTGCTGACGGGGTTGGTAGAGGGGGCGGGATTGTTGTTGGCAATTACGCCTGTACTGAGCGGTGCCGAAGTAGCCGTGTTTGGCGACATCGGAATCTGGCTGCCCATTACCCTCTTTTTCTTACTCCTCTTACGGTTGTGGGTATGGCATTCTTATCGGAGTAAACTGACCCAACCTGGAGCCGCACCGTTAGCGGCCGCAGCCGCCTTAAATCGCATCAATAAAATGTTGATGGGGGTGGGGCATTTACTCCCATTATTGGCGCTGCTGATTATTCCTATTTTGCCGATTGGATCTATGTTGGCGACGACCGTGACCTTCATCATTGCCGGACTCACCGCTCTCGGCGGCGGCTGGCAAATGAAATTCACCATCATCACCCGTGCCGCTTACAACCAGGGGTTTGCCCTTACCCACACCCCTGCCCGCACACCCGGTTACGGAGGCGATGGCACAAAGCCCGGTTGGTAATTGTGGAAAGTGACGGCGTAATTTGCTATCATAAAGAGTGTGAACACAAAGCAACGTAAAACCCTTTCTGCAATCTTTGCCAACCCGATCAATGGCAATATTGAGTGGCATCGTATTGAGTCGCTACTTGTGGCACTGGAATGTCAGGTTATTGAGGGGAGCGGGTCACGAGTTACTTTCATTCTCAAAGGTCAGCGTGTGGATGTTCATCGGCCACATCCCGGAAAGGAAGCGCTTCGCTATCGTGTTAAAGATGTACGTAAATTTTTGCAGAGGGCAGGTGTGGCACCATGAATGAAATGACATACCAAAACTATTCGGCCAAGGTTGAATATGATTCCATAGATAAAATCTTTGTAGGACATATTATTGGCATTCGAGACATTGTTAGCTTTCACGGCCGTACTGTTGATGAATTGGAGTTGGCATTTCGTGAAGCAGTGGATCACTATTTGGAAGTATGTGAAAAAATTGGACAGCCACCACAAAGGTCTTATTCTGGCAAATTGACACTGCGGGTTCCGCCGGAAGTTCATATGGCAGTAGCAACGACGGCCGAAATCAATAGCAAAAGTATCAACCAATGGGCTACCGATGTCTTAAAGCAGGCGACTATTGCTGAATCGGCCGTCTGACAACGGAACGGCATATCTATGACAACAGATAAAAAACACGTCCCAATTTGCAGTACACATCAAGTGTCTAAAGAATGGTGTCAGACAACATTTGAGTACAGCGATCAAGGTATTGCT
>JAAEOP010000336.1 GCA_024223125.1 Chloroflexota bacterium | reverse complement strand
CAGGGCAACCTGGTCTTCGTCTGCAATCAGCCAGTCTTCGCCCACGGCTTTGCGCAGGCGGTAGAGCAGGCTGGAGAAGTTGCGCCCGACGCGGTTGGGCGGGGCTTCGGGCCAGAGCATATCGGCCAGCCGCTCGCGGGGGTGGGGTGCGGGGTGCAGCACGAGGTAGGCGAACAGGCTTTGCGCGTGCCCTGGGGGGATGTGGAGGGCGTTGGCAGGGCCTTCGTGCGCGGGGCCTTCGCGGGCGGTGTTTTCGGCGCGGAGCGGGCCAAACAGCCATACCCGGCGGGTGATTGCGGGTTCCATGCTTTTGAGCATAACATAAGTGGGGGGCGGTTTGCAAATGGGCGCGCGAGGCGGCGCATTTTTTAACGCGGAGACGCGGAGATGCAAAGCCGCAGAGAAAATCAAAAAACGAAAGCCCCCAGAGGAGGCGCGCCCACAGAAGAATACGTTCTCTTGCCGTCTTTTCCCCCATGTATAATAGGCACACAGACTGAAAAGATTGACTATTTTGAGATAGCAAGCTATGACTTATATGAATGGCCGTCGAAAATTGAGCTGAGGTGAGAACATGCGAAAATCGAGAATCCTAATCATACTCTTTTGTCTTCTTGCAATAGCTCTCGCTTGCACTGTGAGTGGGCCAACGCCCTATCCTTCCGAACTCCATCCTCCTGATACTTTCGGACCGGAAAACCTGGTGGGCACCTGGCAGGCCTCATATGGGACGGCTAGTGTTGACACGCTCACAATCAAAGCTGATGACACCTATCAGCAGGTATTTACAAAAAGTGGAGGAGAAAGTGGAGATTATTACTGGGAGAGTGGCTGGAACAAGTGGTGGATGGAAGAGGACCCGAGTGGTTGTGTCTATGTTCATTTTGAAGGGATGCGTTATTACGGAGACTCAGATGATGGCACGTTAGCCATGACTTTCTATGACACTTGTAATGATAAAAGCTTTAGAATGCATAATAGCGTGACACTCAGAGTTGAGATCAATGTAACGTACAGAATTGAGGACATGTACCCCAACATTGTTCTGGCTCATTTGGAACTCGACCCTGATAGTTTAACCGACATGTTTCGGCCCATTAGTACACCGGTTCCTGGGCCGTGAACGCCAGGTAGCCAGCAACAGATTCGGCCGAACCAGTCGATTCTTTGGTTTTTGTGCGAGAATCTGCTGGCCGGAATCCCTTTTAATTCTGATTTATTCGGGTTGGGCGCAATACCGCAAAAGTCGGCAGATAAGTCAGGTGACTGTCACTGGGTTTCAGGTTTTGAGAATTTTTGGGATCCTATCCCCAGTGACAGTCACCTTTGGGGTAAGATGAAACAAATCATATTTTGCGATAGGCAGATATGTTAGAATCAACCCTGTTTGAACAGGATAAAACGATGAACCAATCCCCTTCTATTCGCACTTTTATTCCCACCGCGCTGCTGTTTGCTTTGAGCGGCTGGGGCGGGCTTGCCTGGGT
>JAAEOP010000335.1 GCA_024223125.1 Chloroflexota bacterium | reverse complement strand
GGGTGTTGCACATGAGCAGCCCTTTTTTTTGTGTCTTCTGGCGGGTCTCCGCTTATCTGGAATTGTTATATTGCATAGCACAACAAAACCTAAGCGCCCCCGGCCTTTTGTACCAGTCGGAATGCAATAATGGCGTTTTATAATCCTGAGAGAGATTGTTTCAGTTTTTGCCAGATATTTAGGTATCGAGTAAACTGCCTTCGTTCAAAGTAGTCTAACAGAAAGTTTGTGTAATATATCTGTTATTATGTGGTAAAAGGAAGTAAGTATTGCTATCACAATTAGCCCCATCAGCCCAAAAACAAAAAAGCTATCTCCACTTGTTATTGGTAATTGGGGTAGTTTTATACGTCTACACCCCGATATTGGATCACCAGTTGGGCAGTGAATACTACGTCAGGCCGCATACACATATTCCTATCTTTACTCACACCTCAACTCTTTATTTTGAGGATACAGAAAATCTCTTTTTAGAAAATGGTGAACATAGTGACCATGAAGAAAATGTTCTGTGTTTGTTAGATATTAAGACACTGGTTTATGTTCTCTTTAATATCAGTGTTGCCCTCATTGTGCAATATATCCCGCTGATTTTTGATCTGCTCCCTTATTATATACAGGGTTCCACCGTTTATCTGCCCTCATTGGATCCTCCTCCACGTATCTACTCATAAAAAAACCTAATAGTAGAAAGACAAATATCGCTCATTGAAGAGTTGTTTGTCTTATGGGCATTATGACTGCTTATTGCGATTTGATTTCCTGCTTGTCTTTAGCTTTGCTATGGCCAATGCCCACACAAGCTTATCATTTGAAGTTTGGCGAAGATTACCGCGCCTGTCACATGTAGCGGTGCCCGATAAACTCGCCACTGTTCAATAATTAATCAATTTCAATTAATAACAATCAGGTGAAATAATGTTTAGATACGTACTCCTTATTGCTTTATTGCTTATATTTACGATTGCCTGCACTTCACCGGCATCCCAACCACAACTTATCACGGCTCAAGAAACACATGAAGAACACAGTGATGAAGCGGAAGATGAACATGAGCATGAAGAAGAACACAACGATGACTATGAAGCAGGGCATGAAGACGAGGGGGATCATCGGGAACATGAAGCCCACGAACATGGCGCGGCTGAATTGATGATTGCTTGGTCGGGCAATGACTTGGCCGTTGACCTTGAAACACCCACTTACAACGTACTTGGCTTTGAATATGCCCCCACCATAGAGGCCGAACAAACTTTACTGGCCGAGAGCGTAGCGGCTTTAGAGACCGGTGAGATTTTACAGTTTAGCCCCGATGCAAACTGTACGCTTACTTCCGCCACGGTTGAGACCGAATTAGCGGAAGAAATCCACGAAGAAGATGCCCATGAAGAAGGAGAGACAGGGCATGAAGATGAAGAAGAAACACATTCTGATATTGACGTTGCCTACAATATTCAATGTGAACATCCTGACAAACTTGAATCATTGGACCTTAGCAAGCTATTTGCCCAATTCCCAAACTTTGAAGATTTACGCGCCCAATGGGTTTCTGACGCGACGCAATCTGCCAAAACCCTGACCCCTGACGACCCTATCCTTTCATTCAATTAGCAATTGCGTTGCGGAGAAAATAATGTCTTTGAAATTAAAAATATCTATCCCTTTGATTCTACTGGCAATGTTGCTCTCAGCTTGTAATACCCAAGTTCAACCGACGACCCCAAACGAGCATGACCATGATGACCACCTTGGGGAAACCATAGCCTTAACACCTGTTGACCTGGCCGAGGGAGAAAAACTTAAAGTTTTGGCTACAACCAATATTGTCGATGATCTTATACATAACGTTGGCGGTGATAAGATTGCCTTGACTACGATGTTGCCAGTGGGGGCCGACCCTCACACCTATGTTCCCACGCCCCAGGATATAACCGCTGTGGTGGATGCTCATCTTGTATTTATCAATGGTTTACAGTTGGAAGAATTTTTGACAGAATTGATAAGCAATGCTTTGGGTACAGTCCCTATTGTATCCCTCTCTCTTAATGTAGATACCCAGGAATTTGAGGAAATGGATGGGGCGATACACAGCGAAGAAGGCCACGAAGAAGACCATCAAGAAAATAATGAAGAAGGCCATCATGATGAACATGAGGATGAAGATGAAGAACACGCTCACTCAGGGGTCGACCCTCACATCTGGCTATCTCCGGCCAATGTATTGGTGATGGTTGAAAATATTGAACACGCTTTAGGTGAACTAGACCCTAGCAATGCCGCCACCTATGAAGCCAATGCCACCGCTTACAAAACCCAATTGGAAGAACTGGATGCCTGGGTTATGGCCCAAATCGCCACTATTCCGCCCGAAAATCGAAAGCTGGTTACGGATCATGATGCCTTTGCTTATTACGCCGATCGTTACGGCCTGGAAATCATAGGCACGATCGTTCCCGCTTATGGCATCAATTCTGAGTCATCTGCCCAGGCATTTGCTGACCTTCAGGAAACAATCAAGCTAACGGAGGCCAGGGCTATTTTTGTCGGCAGCACGGTTAACCCCACTCTGGCAGAGCGTATTGCAACGGACACCGGCATTAAATTGGTCCCCTTATACACCGGCTCTCTGAGCGAGGCGGGCCAGGGCGCGGATAGTTACATAGAGCTTATTCGCTACAACACTACAGCCATTGTTGAGGCTTTAAAATAAATTAATTGATATAAACCCCTTCCTGAAAATGAGAAGCTACATTTTCAGGAAGGCAACTGATGAACTGGAAAATATATGACCGAAGCAATTATCAACCTGCAAAACCTTCGCTTTCGCTGGCCCGAACAAGAGACGGATATGCTCTATCTGCCTGAATTAACGGTAAAAAAGGGTGAACACCTTTTTATTCAAGGGCCAAGCGGCAGTGGAAAAACCACCTTGCTTAACCTGCTTACCGGGATTACCCTTCCCACATCCGGCTCCATTATTGTGCTGGGAACCCCGTTAGAGCGTTTAAGCACCAGCCAACGCGACCAGTTTCGGGCCGACCATTTGGGCGTTATCTTTCAGCAATTTAATTTGTTGCCCTACCTTTCAATTCTGGAAAACGTACAACTTCCCTGCGGATTTTCTCAACGCAAAAAAGCCAATGCAGACAACACCAAAGAGACCGCCATACGCTTGCTGGCCCATCTCAGCATCTCGGCAGAGTTGCTAAATAAGCCAATATCCAAGCTCAGTGTGGGGCAACAACAGCGCACAGCCGTGGCCCGCGCCCTTATGGGTAACCCGGAAATTGTCATTGCCGATGAGCCAACTTCAGCTCTGGATAGTGATAATCGTGACCGTTTTCTGAAACTGCTGTTTCAGGAAACTGAAGAGCAAGGAAGTACGCTGGTTTTTGTCAGTCACGATCAGCATATCGCCACCCAATTTCAGCATGTCATCAATTTAAATGACCTTAACCAGGCCGGGAGCAGTATGTGATGATATTGACCAGAATTGTGCTTAAAAGCGCCTGGCATCGGCGCGCCAGCTTAATGTTAACCGTTCTATCAATAGCCATTAGTATTTCTTTATTGCTGGGTGTAGACAAAATTCGCAAAGAAACCAAAAACAGCTTTATCAACACCATCTCCCAAACCGATTTAATTGTGGGCGCCCGTAGTGGGCCAGTAAACTTATTGCTCTACAGTGTGTTTCGCATTGGCAACGCCACCAACAATGTCTCCTGGGAAAGCTATGAGGAGATAAGTAATTTTGATGAAGTGGCCTGGTCCATCCCCATCTCTCTGGGTGATTCTCACCGGGGCTACCGCGTTATGGGAACCAATACCGATTACTTTAAACACTATCAATATGGGCAAGAGCAACATCTGACCTTTGCTCAAGGGCAAGCATTTGCTGATGTGTTCGATGCCGTTATCGGCGCTGATATGGCCCGCTCACTTGATTATCAGGTGGGTGATGAGATTATCATTGCCCACGGCCTGGTCTCTACCGAATTTTCTGCGCACGATGACAAGCCCTTTGTGATTACGGGAATTTTAGAAAAAACAGGCACCCCCGTTGACCGCTCCGTACACATTACGCTGGAAGGCATTGAAGCCATTCATATTGACTGGCAAGGCGGCGCCCGTTCTCCCCTACAACTATCCGCCGAGCAGACCCGCAAGATGGGTTTACAACCCAAAACCATCACCGCCTTTATGATTGGTTTGGATAACCGTCTCAACACCTTTCGCTTACAGCGCAAAATTACAGAGTATGATGAAGAACCCTTGCTGGCAATTATACCGGGGGCAACCCTGGCCGAACTTTGGCAAACCATTTCGGTGTTTGAACAAGTTCTGCTGGTAATTTCCGGCTTTGTGCTGATTGCCGGACTATTGGGCATGTTAACCACCCTCTTATCCACCCTAAATGAGCGTCGCCGCGAGATGGCGGTTTTACGGGCAATCGGCGCCCATCCCTACCATATTATTTTGTTGTTTATGCTGGAAACCCTGTTTATTGTGTTAGCCGGATGTTTGCTGGGGGGGGGTGCCCTGTATCTGCTATTATATTTGGCCCAGCCCATGCTTGTGCAAAGTTACGGCATCAACATTGCCGTTACGCCGCCAGATACCCAGCAATGGCTGTTGTTTGCAGTTGTGCTTTTTCTTGGCGTTCTAGTTAGTTTAGTACCCGGCATTATTGCCTATAAACGCTCATTACAAGATGGTTTGGCTATTAAAGTATAAAAAAGTAAAAGGAGCTTACAATGGATAGAATTGAACGGACAAAACATAATAGTGTGCTTATTCTGGTGTGTATGTTGATGCTTTTTACCGTCTCCTGCGCCAGCGCTGAAGAATCTGTTCCGCCGGCGGCTGAGAATACAACGGTTCCCGCATCAGAGCAGCCGGTGGAGTATGGGGCCTCATTAAGCGAGTGGGAAGATGCAACCCAGACCGATACTACGCCAACTATGTCCCCTGCTGAACCAAAGGTTGAGGCCACAGCGCCTCCGGCAACGGCTGTTGCAGAAACAATGCCAACAGCTACAATCGCCTCTAACCAAGTGACACCTTCTGCGGAAGCAACCGTGCCCCCGCCAACAGAAGAACCCGTAGCAACAGAGGAGCCTACACCATTTGTATTGAACGACATCATTTATCAGGAAATTATGTGGGATGGTCTGGTTCCCACAGATTTTACGCCCGACGCAATTATGGCTAAGTACCAAGATCAACTGGCCCAATTTGAAGACGGCTCTAAAGATGCCGTAGCTGTGTACGAAAAAATGCAGGAAGAATTTAATGATGCGCCCGTAAACGAGGCTCTCAACGAGACCTTTGTCAGAATTCCCGGCTTTATTGCCCCCCTTGAATATACAGACAACATCATCACCGAGTTTCTGCTGGTTCCCTATTTTGGAGCATGTATTCATACGCCGCCCCCACCAGCTAACCAAACCGTTTTAGTAGTAACCGATGACGGGCAAGGCATTAAGCCTGAGGACGCGTATAATCCAATTTGGGTTATGGGCAAATTAACTACTGATGGGACAACAACAGAATTGGCTCAGGCCGGGTATTTTATTCAGGATGCCGTAATTGAACCCTATACCTCACCTTAAGACCTGGTAACAGAATATGTCAATTTTGGGTAATGAAAACCACCTTACAACTGTGCATTTTGTTTCAAAGATTGCAAATAGTTTGGGGGTGGGCAATATAACAAATCGTTGGTAGCGAATTGCTAATCTTGCTTTTTATTGAAAGTTGATTGGGCATCAAAGTTGCTGTAAAATTGTAACATCCGTTGCAAACCCGCAATCGGCACAACTTGTATGATATTTAGATATGAGATAATCTTAGCAAATGTAGAGAGATTATCTCTGGGCAACGGAGTGGTGAAGTTCTAACACAACTTATCCAGCAGAGACAG
>JAAEOP010000334.1 GCA_024223125.1 Chloroflexota bacterium | reverse complement strand
TTCAGGCCCAGGCCTACGATGTTCCGTTGGAAACAACTTGGGAAACCGCTCGTCATGAAATGCGTGAAAAGACGCGTCATGCCTGTCGAGCCCAGGCCAGCACCAACAGAATTCGCAACTTTGGTATGGAACTCGATTTTGAGGATGAGCGCTGGCGTTACATTTTATTACCGCTTTACATTGCCGTTTACACGTATGAAAATCAAACCTTCCAGGTTATGGTCAATGGTCAAACCGGAAAAATTTCCGGTCAACGTCCGGTCGATTGGCTCAAAGTGTGGCTGACTGTGGGGGCGCTGTTAGCTCCCGGTTTGACTATTGGCCTTGTCGGGGTTATTTTGCTGCTGTTTGGGGGAATTGGCTTCCCGATTATGATAGTGGGCTTTATTCTGCTGGTCATCGGCTTGATTGTTGACTTTAATCTATTTCAAAAAGCACAAGCAATGGATGATGCATAGCACGGCCAAGCCGCAAATGAACAATGAGACAATGAGACAATGAACAATGAGACAATGAACAAATGATTCTCGTGGATGGCGCAAATGTTGCAGGGTAATAC
>JAAEOP010000333.1 GCA_024223125.1 Chloroflexota bacterium | reverse complement strand
ATTGTCCCAGAGGCTTCACACCCCGGAGTTGCCGCCGACGCATGCTCTGGTAGGGTACTGATGGCAGAACATCAGGTTACATCCTTCCTTGATTATTAGGTTGGTGTAACAGCTACTCACACGACTTTTCAAGTCGCACGCGTAAATATCCGCTAAGGAATTTGAGAGATACCCATTGAATGAACACCTCTTGCCTTACTGAATTAGGCTTCTATTCAAAACATATTCTCCGTACAGAATGATATTTTCCCAACCGATGGGGCTGATGTGCTCTAACAAAGACAAATCAACTCCTGCACCCTCTGGATCGCATTCCAGAATGACCCGGTTTATCTCCTTTGCTTGCCAGTAGATGATGCAAGCCATGATCAATGTCAAGCAACTGGCTGTATTTTTCTGCGCCTGCAAATCGCGGGCTGTAATCGTGCCGTGTTTCCCATAAGCCACCTGCCGCGCCAGGCCATTGACCTCTTCGCCCTTCAATAAACCACGCCGAACCCGTTTGCGGACAAGCGGGTCTGACATAAATTTTAGGATGAATTCTGTCTTGAACACACGACCCAATTCACGATTGGCGCGATAGAAATGATTTTTACCGGAATAGGATGCCAATCGCTTCAAGGCTGTCGAAGCCGTTACATGACCACTTTCCAGCGACGCATAGAACTGCCCCATCCTATCCCATTGCTCACAAATCCAATCGAGATGAATTGTACGATCCCAATGGTCAACCAAGGGTGTTAGCGAACCGTATTCTTTTTCTTTGTCAATGCGATAAATACGTTGCTTTTTCAAGCCGCGAATACGCGGTGCAAATCGTCGCCCCAGCATAGCAAAAGCGGCAAAGTTAATCTCAGTGTAACCATGTGTGTCAGTGTAATGTTCTTCCAAAGCAAGGTCGCTTTCATTGTAAAGTAAGCCGTCCAACACGAAAGCCGCATCCCGATCCGTGCATTGAATAACCGTGCTGTAAAAAGGCGCGTAGTTATCGGCCACAAACGAGTAAAACTCGATGGCGTAGTCGTTGAAGCGGGGGCTGTATGTTTGCTGCAACAGTCTACGCTTCATTCTGAACCGCTGCCCGTCACTGCTGGAGGTTTTTCCTTCGCCCCAGGCTTGGGTCACATCCAGCCTACTGATGGCATTCACTACTTGTGCTAATGCCTGACGTTGGTCGTCTTCTAGTAATTGCCAATCCGTAACCCACTTGATTTGGCGGTAGGTGATGCCTTCTGTGAGTCGGGACATCGTGTATGGTCCAACATTACAACCATGAGCCATGATGGTTGCCAGAATGGTACAAACATCTTCGGCTGTTCGTTGTTGCTGTTGCTGGGGTGTCATGAAGTGGTGGGTTATATGTAGTTCGTTATCCACCTCAATCAATAACTCAGGTAACCTGATGTTACGCATATTTTTAGCCAGCCAAGCCTTCAACTCTTCCAGTTGCTGTTTACCCGCTTCATCCAGCTTATTCGACGGGTCAACCGATAGCTGCCATCCGTTTTCGCCCACACTGGCATAGCTGTTCTTTGGCAGTGATTCCAGGAAATTATCGTAAACCTGGTTCAGGCGTTGGGTAAGATGCTCCGGCACATCTTCAGCTTTTGTTGGCAAACCGGCGCGAGTGAAAAAACTCTCTCGCTGTTTTTCCCACTTGGCATCAGCGATGAAGAAATCATCAAAACGGCCGAATCGTTTACTGCGTTGGACAAAAATGTTGCCGGCTCTAATTTCATCCCGAACGGCCGTGAGCAAGGCGCATTCCCAGGCCCGTTTGCTGACTTCGCCGTTTTTCTCTACCAAAGGCCGCAACTTCTTGGGAATAAATCCTAGCGGGGCATCATCTGGCAGCTTACGCTTATTGTCTTCGTTCATTTGTTGGAGCAATTTCACAGCCTCGACGATGGTAGATTGTGTCCCCTCTTCCAGGCGGAAATCAAGCCGATCTAATAAGGTAGGCGCAAACTGGCGTATGTAAGGAAATCGCTCGACGACCAAATTGAATACATGGCTATATTTGCCGGTCAGCCACGTTTCCACATCAACCATCTGAGCCGTTAACTTCTCTTTATCCACTTTATTGAACAATGTCTGGCGTAATGATTCATCGGCGATGGCCGCATCCAAAATCATCTGCCCCAATATGTGCAGGGTGGTCAATGAATTGCGAATCATGCGTCGTTGCTTACGTGTTTGTGCATCCACATCATCTTGAGCATGATTGTAGATTCGTGTCATCAATTTATGGTGTGTCTCAATCATATGATCAATGGTGTCACGATAAACTTGCCACAAAAAGCAAACCAGAACCGTGTAACGATGTTCTTCTTTGAGTTTTCGCATCCGGTCGGCCGAACAGCGGCGGCCATAACGAGTCAGAGAACGCTGATAGTTATTGTTCAGCCAGGAGAGGTCTATATTCAAAATGCCTGTCGCTTGAATTAGCTTCAACTTTGCCGCCAGACGCAGCATGGCTTTCGGGGATGCTTTGCCTGGCGGTTGTTTGAGTGATTGAAAAGGAGTCAGGCGATTATCGCCGGCCGTTAACAACCCATCTAACAGTTCTGTGAAGTCAGATGAAAGGGTATCGGCGACGCGGGCATAGATATGCTCTCTGGCTGCTTGTCTCTGTCTAACAATGAGACGGCGCAGCGTATCATCGGCTGGAAACAAGATGCCTGTTTCCTTGAGGAACTGCTTGGCTTGTATCAAAAGTGGCCCTGTTTGTTCCAAACGAGAGGCTTCTGCAAACAAGAACTTTTCCAACAGTTTGATTTCAGATTCGCCAAACCGGCGTAAGCCAAGATAATTGAGAATCGTTGAACGATGTTCAGCCAATGTCTGTTGACGCTGCTGGTATATTTCAATGACTTCAAATGAGATGTTCACTTGCATGCTGACATAAGTCAATAACTCATCAACGATTCCTAAAGGTTGCTGTTCTGGGAAACGGTGTGCCAATCGAACAAAAGCTAACTGGTAAGCAAATCCAAGACGATTGTTATCGCGTCGTCGCTTTTGAATTTCAGCCATATCTTCGGAACTGAATTTCGCTTCGCGGACAATTTCTTCATGGGAAAATCTTACGGTTGACATATACAAACGCTCCTTTGTTTCTATCGAAACTAGATATAGAATGGGTTGAATAGTTGTTTCCATTATGGTAGAAACAATAACCAAAAACACCTTTCTTTATTCAAAAAGGATATGGAACGCTTATGAATGTTATTGGCTATATTCGAGTCAGCAGTGATAAACAGAATTTACAAAAGCAGGAACATCTGCTGTTAAGGTACGCACAACAGCATGATTTGCAGGTTAGCGAGTTCATCAACATTGAGATTTCATCACGGAGAGGCACGAAAGAACGTCGTATTGATGAATTATTAGATAGGCTCAATGAGGGCGATGTTTTGTTGGTGGCGGAATTGAGTCGTCTCGGCCGCAATATGTTTGAAGTTATCAATATCATTAATCAGTTGAGCGAGAATGGGGTAGAGGTGATTTTTGTCAGGCAACCAGAATTGTCAACGGTCGGGCCGCAAAGGAAATTGCTGTTAGCGATTTACAGTTATTTTGCGGAAGCGGAACGTGAATTTATCTCAATGCGAACCAAGCAGGGCTTAGCGGCAGCAAAGGCGAGTGGTAAAAAACTGGGGAGACCAAAAGGTAGCCGTGATAAAGAGAGGGTGTTGGATCCGCATCGGGAACAAATTAAGGAGTATCTCGAACTGGGGCTTTCATTAAGTCGCATTCGCACAGTCGTTAATCGACAGTTGGAGAAGCCAATTAGCTATCCTTCCTATCGATATTTTGTTCGTCAAGATGCAGAATTGCTTGAGTTGTGGCAAGCTCAGAAAGAGAAATGATGAATCCTTAGCGGATATTTACGCACGAAAATGGGAGATACCCATACTTGCCGTACAGAGCCAAGCGCATCGGGCAGATGATATTGCCAGACGGTCGGATTACCTACTACCCTTCGGCTATGGGGTTTTGTGAGTGGGGCTGGTCGTTAAAAGAAGCGGCTCCAAAGCGAATTCAGAGGTGTTTAGATTATGGTACGGCCGTGACTGGCGGCACGGCCGTT
>JAAEOP010000332.1 GCA_024223125.1 Chloroflexota bacterium | reverse complement strand
TGTCTTGAATTGGGTGGAGGAAATCTTTGCCGATGTAGTAGGGACGCGGCTGGCTGGGGCCGAGTTTATCAAATCGTATGAAAAGCTTATCGTTTCCCGCACAGGCAAGAAAGATGATTTGAAGATAAATGATGGAACCCATCCACCTGATTGTGTACGGCCGTATCTCCGTACCCGCGCCTTAACAAAACCTAATCCCAAGGCGCCAGATTGGGACACTTTTTTCCGAGCCAAGTTTAATATTAAGGAGATATCCGGGGTTCAGTTACGGTTTTTCTCGCCTATAGCAAAAGATAATTTGTCGGAATTGGCCAGCCGGGATGAACGGGGGGATATTGTCCTGACAGTTTCTAAACTAAGACAAGCACTGGAGCCGGTGGTTGATTACTTAAAAGGACAGCTCGACACAGCTTTAACATCTACTCCCACAGATGTTGGCAAACTGCCCGATTCCACATTTGAGCAATTAAAGGCTCTGGCGAAAAGTGAGGCCGGGAATTATAAGGATGTGTACAAAAAGTTGTTGCAGCCGCGTATTTTAGAAGCTGGTGAACAGCATACACATGCCCTGTACGGTTGGCATTCTGGCTGGCTGACCTACCATTGGTCAAGTACACACTTTCATTAAACGCTGCGGAGATAATAATGGCTCATGATGGTGAAGGCCGGCGCCGCTTAGGCACTGCCGATTACAAAGCTCCCCCTATTAGCGCCTGGAAAGCGACCTGGCTGCTCATTCGCTTTAATCCGGGTTTGTTTGCTTTGGATACCCTGGCTTACATTTTTGCCGGATTATTCCCCATTTTTCTGGCCTTTCTAACGGCCGAAGCGTTTAGCATTTTGGTAGGCGACGGCCGTTTTCAGCTAGATTTCCCCTCCATAATTGCTTTATTGGTAACAGTGGCAGTGGTGGGCACGGCCGTAGAATATGGCGCTCACATCCTCGACTTCTACTACGCCTTTTCCTTAACCGTCCTCATGCGTAAAAACATGATGCAGCGAATTCTGGAACTACCCGGCGCGGCAGCCACACTCACCACTCCTGGCGAAATGGTCAGCCGTTTTGCCGGCGATGCCCGCAATGTGCGCCAACTAGCCCTGCAAGCCCTGCAAATCACAATGCACGTTGTGGTCATATTGGTTGGTCTGGGGATCATGGTTCGCTTATCTCCGATTGCCACTGTGCTGGTGCTGTTACCTCTCCTTTTTTCCATCTTCCTGGTTAACGCCGTTCGCAAACGGATTGCCCAATACCGGTCGGCCGCTCGTGGGGCAGAAGGAGACGTGACCGGCTTTGTAGGCGAGATGTTCGGTGCGGTACAGGCGATTAAAGTGAACCAGGCAGAGGGTTTTGTAGATGGCCGTTTTCGCAAAATCAACGAATCCCGCCGCGATACGGCCCTGAAAGACAGTCTCTTTCAAGAGTTGTTAACGGTGGTTATGCAGAACACAAACAGCCTAAGCATCGGCATTATTTTGCTGCTAATTGCCGCCCAGATCAATGCCGGCGGCAGCCAATTTACGCTGGCTGAATTTGTGTTATTTACCTCATTACTGCTGCCGGTCTCCACATCGCTGACTTTTTTCGGGCAAACATTGGCGCTGCACAAAACGGCCGCCGTCTCTCTTAAACGGATGATTGATGTGCTGCAAGGCGGGCCGCCGGAACGATTATTCCAACCGGGGCCAGTTTACCTGCGCCGCAATAGTGGCTGGCCGGATGTGCCTTATGTGGAAAAGACGGCCGTCCACCACCTACAATCATTCAGCCTGCGCCACCTCACCTACAAATACCCAGACACAAAGCGGGGCATTGAAGATGTAAGCCTGACAATTCCCCGTGGCGCTTTTGTGGTTGTGACCGGCCGTATCGGTTCCGGCAAAACCACCCTGCTGCGGGCGGCGCTGGGGCTGCTGCCAGCGGAAGGGGAATGGTTGTGGAATGGAACGCCCATCCCTAATCTGGCCGATTTTCTTACCCCGCCGCGCACTGCTTATACACCCCAGGTTCCGCGCCTGTTCAGTGAATCGTTAGGCGACAATATTTTGCAAGGGATCCCCCCGGAAAAAGTTGATATTCAAGCGGCTATCGAATCGGCCGTCATGGAACAAGATTTGTTAGACCTGGAAGAGGGGTTGGAGACGATGGTGGGCACACGCGGCGTCAAACTTTCTGGCGGACAAATGCAGCGCACGGCCGCCGCACGCATGTTTGCCCGCCAACCAGAACTGTATCTGTTTGATGATTTATCCAGCGCTCTGGATGTGAACACAGAGCAGCAGTTGTGGGAACGCTTATTTCAGAAATCGGATGTCTCAACCTGTCTGGTGGTATCACATCGTAAACCGGCGCTGCGGCGGGCAGATCATGTAATGGTGTTGCAAAACGGCCGTGTCTGCGATGAAGGCTCATTAGACGAACTGTTAGAACGTTGTACAGAAATGCAGCGTTTGTGGGCCGGGGATGTGGGCGGAGCCACATAACCCCAAATCAAGTAAGATAAGGAATGGGGATTTTATTAAACCCCGAACTTGTCATACCTGCGAAGGCAGGTATCCATCTTTTTAGTCGAGTAGATTCCCGCCTTCGCAGGAATGACAAATTAAAGTTCATGGGATTATTTAATCCTCATTCCTAAGTCCCCGGTACTTCCGAAAGTAGTGGGGGCTTTGGCTGCTGTCTATCAACAAAAAACCCAACCACTGGTATTACGGCCGTAAAATGAATATAGTACTCGAATGAATCCTGAGACATTGGCTATATTCTTTGGCTTGGCTTCGGCAATGACCTGGGGAGCGGGCGACTTTAGCGGCGGGCTGGCAACCAAGAAGACGACTGTTTACACGGTTGTTCTCATCTCCCAAATTGTGGGGGGTTTCTTTCTGGTAGGGTTAGCGCTCTTATTTCGGGAAACGGTTCCGCCAGTTGAAGCGTTGCTCTGGGGAGCAGTGGCTGGTTTGGCTGGCGTTGTGGGTTTGTTGGCTTTGTATCGTGGGTTGGCCGACGGCCGTATGGGTATTGTCGCTCCCTTAACGGCCGTCCTCTCCGCTGCCATTCCCATCCTGTTTAGCCTGTTTGGCGAAGGGGCGCCGTCTATTGCCCAAATGATTGGTTTTGGGTTGGCGTTGGCGGCCGTCTGGCTGCTTTCGGGTGTGGGGGGAAGGTCGGCCGTGCAGCCAACTGAGCTAGGTTTGGCTCTGGTGGCAGGGACAGGGTTTGCCCTCTTTTTTATCTTCATTGATCAGGCGAATGAAAAAGCGGTTTTCTGGCCGCTGGCAGCCGCCCGCCTCACTTCGGTAAGCTGCCTGATGGTGGTTGTGTTCGTGCGCACGATTTGGGAACGGCCGTTACGCTCACAAATGCCGCCCATCATTTTGGCTGGGGTATTGGATGCTTTGGGCAATGCTTTTTTCGTTTTGGCCGCTCGATTCGGCCGTTTGGATTTAGCAGCCGTTCTGGCTTCACTTTATCCGGCCACAACCGTTTTGCTGGCCCAACTTTTTTTGCACGAACGGCTAAATCAAGCCCAATGGATCGGGATTCTGATCGCCCTTCTAGCAATCGTGTTCATCACAATGTAACTGCAACCTGCTGCATACTTGCCCTCTCCCGCATCTGCTGCCTAACCCAGCATCACCAGCATATCCAGGATTTCCTTGATTTCCGCCAGACGCTTCTGAGTGCGCCGGCCAGTGAAGGCTGATGGGTCAACCGCTGACTGGATAGGGCGCCATTGCGTAAACGCGATGAATGGATTGTGATAAATCGCCTACGCCGAATGGCCGGCTTAAACAGTCGCGGGCGCCAGCTAACATGGAACGGCGTAATGATTCTGTACCCTGAACGGCCGTCATAATAATCCGGGTGTAGGGAACTTGTTTTGTAATGGCCTGACTGGCAGCTAATCCGCCAATGCCGGGTATTAAACGATCCATTAACACAATGTGCGGTTGTAACTTTTGGGTTAAATCAAGCCCTTCTTCGCAGGTAACGGCCGTGCCCACCACCTCTATTTCTAATTGCTGCAACATTTTGCTGATGTTTCCCGTGATAAACGGCTCATCATCAACAATCACAACACGAATCTTCTCACCTACATCGGTCAG
>JAAEOP010000331.1 GCA_024223125.1 Chloroflexota bacterium | reverse complement strand
GTCTCTAATATGAGCGGTTTGCGAAAAGGAAGTTCCATGATAAATGAGGGCTTCTAAACCCCAAATAAAATTTGTCAGAAAAACTATACCATCTGGGCCCACTGCTATTCCCGAGCAATACATACTCCACCATACAAGGCCAGTACCAGTGATAGTGAAGGAATAACCATCATACTCATATGCAAATAAACCAGCCCAATCATTTACAACAAATACGGTTCCATCTGAACCTACTGTAACATCTGCGGCAGTAATACCTATTTCAATTTGGGCGGTGTTAGTGAAGGAATAACCGTCATATCTATAAGCACACAAGCTATCACCAGCCACAAATACAGTTCCGTCAGAACCCACTGCGACATTATGGGTTTTTCCGTCATCAACATGGGCGGTGTTGTAAAAAGATGAGCCGTCATAACTGTAAGCCCGCAAACCGTCAATACCGGTTGCTAAAAAAACAGTTCCGGCTGAATCCACCGCTACATCATAGGCATAACCTCCATCATTAATATGGGCAGTGTTTATTAAGGCTGATCCGGTATAACGATAGGCCCGCAAACCGTCATAGTAATTGGTCAAAAAAACCGTCCCGTTAGGACCCACCGCTACTCTAGGGTAATTAAGGGTAGAGTAATAACCTCCGCTGTCAATAATAGCATGGGCGGTATTTATTAAGGCTGATCCGTCATAACTATAGGCCCTCAAACCATCGCTGCCATTGTACAAAAAAACTGTCCCGTTTGAATCCAACGCTACACTAATCGCTAAACCAAAGTTTATATGGGCTGTGTTGGTAAAAGATATACTGTCATAACTATAGGCACGTAAACCGTCTACATCATTAGCTAGAAAAATTGTCCCGTCCGGACCTACTGCTACGCCCTCGGCATCGGCATCGCCTCCATCATTAATGTAGGCAGTGTTGGCGAAAGATGCGCCGTCATAACTGTAAGCATATAGGCCGTTAGAACCCAAAAATATTGTTCCGCTTGAATCAACCGCTATAGTTTGTGCATCTACGCCATTCCTATGGGCTGTGTTTGTAAAGGACGTGTCATTATAACTGTAGGCCCGTAAACCGTCATCACCATTGGCTAAAAAGACATTCCCGCTAAAATCAACTGCAACGCCCAGGGCTTCCCCTCCGTCATCGATATGGGCAGTATTAGTAAAGGAAAAGCCATCGTAAGTATAAGCCCGTAAACCTCCCCTATGGATGGCCAAATAAATTGTACCATCAGGCCCAACCGCTAACCCACTGGTCCTTGTACTATCAATAGGTGCATATGCAGTGTTGATAAGAGAAGAACCATTATAATTAAATGCCCACAAGCCATTACTCCAATTAGCTAAAAACACAGTGCCATCCGGACCTACTGTTACATCAACGGCATTTCCAACAACATTTATGTGGGCTGTATTGGTAAAAGAAGTATCATCATAATTGTAAGCCCATAAACCACCCTGACCACCTACAACAAATACGGTTCCGTCAGGGCCAATTGCTACACCCCTTGTATCACTTCCTTCATCTATCATGGCTGTGGTGTTGAAGGAATTTCCATTGTAGTTGAACGCCTTTAAACCGCCGGAGCCATTTGCTAAAAAAACGGTTC
>JAAEOP010000330.1 GCA_024223125.1 Chloroflexota bacterium | reverse complement strand
TGGTAAAAGAGGTATTGCAGGAGGTCAAGGTGGAGGGTTGACTGTATGGGACTTTATGCAAGGTGAATATATTCAAGCAATAGAGGGAATATATGGCGGCGACTTGGTTGATGAACTCTGTATCCGCACCAATAGAGACTATCGATGTTTTGGTGGTCGGGGTGGTAGTGTCAATTTTCGTTATCAGGCTCCTCCTGGCTACAAAATAAATGGTTTTTGGGGCCGTGCAGGCCAATACCTTGATGCCATAGGAGTTTTTTTAGTGGGGTCTACAACCAATAATTACAGAGCTGTTGACGCTGGCCCTTCTGGGGGTAGTGGCGGCGGCAATTTCAATTTCATCCAATACACTCGAATAGACACAATTTGGTTTAATGCTGGACAATATATTGATGGAATTGGTGCCAGTTATGTAGCAGCAGGTTCTCCAACAGGCGTTTTAGGGGATTGGGCTGGAGGCAGAGGTGGAGGAGAGCACTCTTTGAAGCTTAACTAGTATCTGCTGAATTTCGATCCTAAGACATTATTGTTGCCTACCCCATAGTCTTCCATAGATGGTTTAGAAATCGTATCTATCGTGTCTCAATTGGCGTGTGCGGTCTTTTGGCTGAAATCTGCTCCACAAGTGGGCACAGGAGTCCCTTTCCTGGATACCGCATGTCCAAGGTGAGACGGCGTATTGTAATGGGCGGGCGTTTACGCCAAGTGTAATTTCACCAGACTGTCTTCGTCAAGGAGTTCTTCCTCGTACCGCTGGAGAAATTTCTTTACATTATACGCGGTCTGGCAGAGTAACGACCAGATTCGATCACCGTGAAACCCTCGATACAGGCTGCGTCCGAAGCCGCGAAGATGTTTCGCGACCGCAATCAAGCCTTCCGTCGCGGATCGAGCCGAATGACAGAAGGCCTGCTGCTCAGCGGGAACATCCTGCGTCCGTCCCAAAAAGACGGTGTCACTCTCCTTCGCGGCGATCACGTTCTTGGCACTTCGGTACCCCAAATCCGTCACGACCGTGTCCGGAGGCGCTTTCATCCGCTGGCGATACAGCGCAAGCGTCCCCGGAAATACGGTGGTATCATCCGGCTTGCCGATACAATTTTCCATCGTGATCAAAAACCCATCACGGTTGAACGCCAATTGCAGGGTGGTCCCAAACTCACAGGCGGGATGGACTTTCCCTTTCTTGATCGGACGCGCATCGGGTTCGTCCAGAGACACAATGCGATGGGGAATCGACACCACACCAGCCAGCTTGTCACGGGTCTGCTCGTCCAACAGGGTCAGCAGCCAGAGGAGTTTCTCTGCCTTCCGTTGGCGTTTTGGGGTGGTCTGGAGCGACTGGACGTGCGTCTTGAAGGTGTCCAGAGCCGGACAAAAGAGCTGATGGAAGGCGCGTAACCAGGTTGCTCGATCCGCCCCTTTGGCTAACCCAAAGGCACGCCAGAGTTTCTTGATCTCGTCGTCATCCCACCAGACCGGAATATGGTGGCGTGTTGCACATTGTTTCATTTTTTTAAAGGCCTTCACGAGCAAGTGCACATCGTTTGGGTAGACAATGTTGTTATTCAAGACGGTCGAATCGATCAGGGCGTCATCTCCCTGAATCACGCCAGTTCGACGAAAACGATCACAGACTTCCTGTTCAATGACGGCGATGCCGTCTGTGCCAAGCCGCTGTCTGAATTTCACCAGGCTGGTCGGATGTAAACACGTCTGCAGCCCTTCGACCGGAACGTGACAGAAATATTGGAGATACCGATTTTCTTTGACCTGAGCCACCACGCCCCGATCACTCAGTCCCCGCAATTTCATGGCAATCAGTAAGGCGACCATCATCCGAATCGGCTTCCCCAGCGGCCCCTTTGACCTATGATAGTATTTTCGAAGCCGTGTGCTGATGTTTCCCCAGGGAATAACCTTGCCCAGAATCACCAATTCATGAATCGGGTCGGTGATGTTGGCCGCGATCCACTCCGAAGAAAATACGTCTGTATATGTATCTTGCATCATAGGATGTCCCTCCTTTATAGAACCATCTCTCGAGTTGTTGCTTCTTCTGTTGTTCAATACACGACAATAGCATCTTGCATGTGGGGGGTAACAGAGTGCAAGTTATTTTTCGCTTAAAAGAGAAATTCAGCAGATACTACTTAGGCATGTTGGTCAGTTCACTTTAATTTTTCATCATATTCAATTACAAATGGAGGTTTGGTTATGAAAAGAATTCCTATGATAAATATGTTGTTAACAGTAATCATCACATTTGTTCTTACAGTAGCATTTTCTGCGACTGCTGACAATGCTGACATTTATCGCATTATTAGCGTGAATAGTGGAAAGTGCATGGGGATAGATGACGCAAGTCAAAAAGCTGAAGCGGGTGCAGTTCAGTGGCCGTGCGGTAAAAATAAAGACCATAAATGGAAACTGCAAGCAGTAGAAGACGACATTTACAAAATCGTCAATATGAACAGCGGACAATGTCTCGCCGTAAAAGATGGTAGCCAACGAAAAGGCGCACGCGTAATTCAATGGCCGTGCGGCGATAACAAAGACCACAAGTGGAAGCTGAAAGCCTTAGAAGGTGAAGGTATTTATAAAATCATCAATATGCGTAGCGGACAATGCTTGGCAGTCGAAAACGCCAGTGAAGAAAATGAGGCAAGTATTATCCAGTGGCCTTGTGGAGGAAATATGGATCATAAGTGGAGGTTAATTGAAGATTAGGTTCCGCTACTATCAGCTTGAGTATGGAGCAAACCACAGTCCCCTCCCATGCTCAAGCTTCTTTGTTTCTAATAGCAAAGGGTTATCTTGCGTGTCAAT
>JAAEOP010000329.1 GCA_024223125.1 Chloroflexota bacterium | reverse complement strand
GTCAAAAATGAGATGGGTCATCAGCTGAATGACTTCACGCGGGGTGAAATGCTCGCCCGCTTCTTCGTTGTTTTCTTCGTTAAATTTGCGGATCAGCTCTTCAAAGACGTAGCCCATGCCCAGATTGGTGAGTGGAGGGAGGGAACGGCCGTTGGGGTCGGTGACTGGTTTGGGTGTCAGGTTGATGGTCGGGTCGGTAAACTTTTCCAACACGTCTAGCAGCACATCCTTCTTTGCCATGTGGCGCACCTTGGCCCGCAAATCAAACTTCTCCACAATCTCTTTGATGTTGTCGCTAAAGCCATCAAGATACGCTTGAAAATCTGCTTCTAGCCGCTGCTGGTTGTTGCTGGCCGTTTTTGCCAATCGGTTAAGCGTAAAGGGGGAGGTGTTGTAGAAGACGTAGCCAGACGCATGTTTAAGGCCGTCGGGTTCAAGTTCGGTCAATTCCATCTCTTCGCGCTGAAAGCGCACCTCTTCCAGCACGGCGTCATTGCTGATTTGCAGCAGGGAGTCAATGCGGCGCAGGACGGTCATGGGCAATATAACGTCGCGGTATTTGCCGCGCACGTAAACGTCGCGCAAGCAATCGTCGGCGATTGACCAGATGAAGGAGACGATGCGGTTGTGTACGGTGTGGTTCATAGGTGGCTTTTCCTTTTTTTGTGACTGGGTAAACGGCCGTTTTGTATCATCGTCTAAATTGTACGCAGTTGCGGGGAATGGGGC
>JAAEOP010000328.1 GCA_024223125.1 Chloroflexota bacterium | reverse complement strand
TAATCTCTGGATTCTTAGCGGGTTTTCCCTTTTTAGTTGGCGGATAGGTCACAAGAGGTGGTGATAAGTACACTTCTGTGTTGTGGGGTACATCAGCGTAGTATTCAAACCCTTCTTCGTAAAAGTCCGCTTATATAATCCAGCCCATATTGGCTGGTATCTCGGGTGCGTGTTCGCATCCAAGGACGATAGGCTTGGTGAAATTTGATAAGGCGTTCTAGAAGGTCTTCAATTTCATCAAGATTTAAGCCCCATTGGGCTAATTGTGATTTGTTTTTTTGACTATTCATATGCGTATTTTACAGAGAAAGGCTCTCCTGAGCCTAATTTAACATTGTCAAACTACTCAGGCATAAAGCCTGAAAAAAAGTTCGTATGAAAATCAAACAAAATGTTAAGCAAATTATGAAGCGATTGTTGAAACTGTTATCTTTACTGTTGTTCATCTGGTTGCTGTCTGCCTGTATCAATCAAATTGAAGAGGAGCCGGCAGCAACGGCCGTTGACACGGCCGTCCCACCTACCGCTACCTTGCCTCCCATCCCCCCGTCACCCACTCCCACATCCCTTATCATCCCATCTGCTAGCCCCGCATTCCCTACTCCCTCTTCGTCCCAATCATTCCCCGGTTGGCTTGTCGTAGCCGCCCCCTACGACACTCTCAGCCGTGCCCCAGTGACAGACGCCGAACGTGCTGCCAGCTTATATTTGAACAATAACAGCCCCCCGGCGCGGGATGATATTGCCTTGGCCCAAATCTACTGGGGCGCCGTACCGTCAAGCGATCCCCCCCCTCTCGTGACCGAACCTTTAACCGTTGGCGCCCGGCAAAATATCACCGTCAACAATAACGATTTAAACACCAACACCTCGCCTGAATTTGAGTTGAAGTATGTGAGCGATCATGCTTATTTCTGGTTTGATACCACCCCCGGTTTGGAGGCGCCAACAAAATCCCAATTAGAGACCATGGGGGCTGGTTTTGATGAGATTTATGAGAACAGTCACCGCATCTTTGGTTCGGAAGATAATCCTGGCGTAGATGGCGATCCGCGCATTCATATTGTCAATACCTCGCCGTTAAATTTGTGTGACATTACGGCCGATGAGCTAGATTACTGCTGGCTGGCCGGTTACTTCAGCTCCCATGATCTGGTTCCGCAAAGTGTAGACCCTACATCCAATGCGCGAGAGATGTTTGTGATGAACGGCCGTTCCTTCGGCGCCATCAATTATCTCAATACCCTGGCTCATGAATTCCGCCACATGATCGAAGAAAACAGTGATATCAACGATTGGGATTGGGAAGTAGAAGGGTCGGCGATGCTGGCCGAAGAACTGCTGGGCTATCCGGGAGATGGCGTAGCGCGGGCCAACTTATTCCTGCAAAACCCCGACCAACAGCTAAACCGCTGGCCAGAAGGAAACACCCTACCCCATTATGGTCAGGGGTATCTGTTGAACCGGTATCTTTACAACCGTCTAGGGCCAGATTTGTACCGCGCCTTTGCCGAACATCCTTCACCGGCATTTGCCGCGCTAGGTGACATTGCCGCCCATGTGGAAACAGATTATGAGAGCGGGTTGGATTTGTGGCTGGATTGGCTGGTGGCATCAACAATTCACAATCAAGCCAATACGCCAGAAAAGTACCGGCTGGCTAATGGCGTGAACACGGCCGTGCCCCAACCCCTCTCCAACGCTACCGTAATTACCGTCTCCCAATATGCCGCCGATTATTACGAACTACCCAAAACAGGAACTGTCAGCTTCACTGGCAGCAATCATGTGCCCGTGCTGGCAGTACAGCCCACATCTGGCAGCCAGATGTGGTTGGCTAATCGGGCCAACTATAGCAGCCCCCGGCTCATCCGTGAATTTGATTTGTCGGCCATAGACAGCGCCACCCTGGAATATGATGTCTACCGCGACATTGAAACCGGCTATGATTTTGGCTATGTCACCCTTTCTACAGACGGGGGGCAAACGTGGCGGCCGTTGGCCGGAAAACAAATGCAAGGCGCAGAATTTGAAGATGACCCTTCCGATTCAGCTCTGACAGAACGTTTTTATACCGGCCACGCGGCCGATTGGGCGCCAGAGACAATTGACCTGACCCCCTTTGCCGGACATAAGGTTTTACTACGCTTTGAATATGTCACCGATCCCATTCTGACTCACGCGGGGTTAGCGCTGGACAATATCAGCATTCCCGAAATTGGCTTTTTCGATGACGCTGAATCGGACGCTGGCTGGGAGGGGAACGGTTTTGTGCGGGCGACAGGCTATCTACCGCAGCCGTGGCATCTCATCCTCATTACATTTGAAAATAATGTGCCCCAAGTACAACGGTTGGACGTGGGGGAGGAAAGGTCGGCCGTCTTCTCCATCCCCGAAAGCAGCTCCCCCGCCATCTTAATCGTCGCCGCTTCTGCCCCCATGACTTTGGAAACAGCCCATTACCAGCTAAATATTGAGTAGCCGAGATTTCCAAATCTCGCTCTGCGGAGTATGAAAACCCCGGCTACATATGCTCAAGTCCCTGCTCGATCCCTTGCTCAATCCATTCTTGTACAGCTCTTGTTTCTTCAAGTGGTGTTAACTCTAACATTTTCTCAATCTTCTGCCGGCTCATTTCCCGAAACCGCTGTATGACTAATTACACCAATAATTCACCTAATCGCTCTCTGTGAGCGACATCCACTGTCTCTGCCTGCCTCAACTCTGCCAACCACCCGGCCGCTTCGGTGCGTATTGTTGACTCTTCGGCAAGGCCGTAACACATGCAAAACAGGCGGTGGTTTCTCTACTGCTTCCAGTAAATCAAAAAAGCACAGCCCGTGTCAACCATGAGTGACTGCCAGGATAGAGTGGCCCCAGCGTTTCCGGTTTGGGGTCGTGTGCTTTATTCAGGAATAGAATGACTACTTGCCAGGGTTCGTGCCCCAGATGCAGCTCATGAAAAAATTTGTCGCTTTTCATCAGCTCAATCCTCCTGGAGGTTCTGTTATCTATTTTGCATAGTATGTCGTTCCTGACGCTAAGGGAACGCTCGTTTTTAACTTGGCAAAATTGGTTCACTCTCGAAAGAGTGAACCAATCTGGAAACTCAAATGTTATTTACGGGCAAGCCCTAAATAGACAGAATCATTCCTGAATGGCACTGTAAAGTGTGTGGTCTTTGGTAACGAAGAGGCGCAGAGGCAGTTCGACCACGGCAAAGTCAGTGATGTCGATGAAGAGCTCGCTACCATCCTCGGCCGTCGCCCGATATTGCGCCAATACCTGCCCGACTGGACGGCTAACCTGGATGACACGGCCGTTCCCCCCATCCGCAATAAACAAGGTCGCATTCAACCCTTTACCCACAATTTCAACGGCCGTTGGGTTTTGCAGCGGTATCGTCAGACCATTTTCCAATAGCGTGTTTTCATCCCACACCAGACGGCCGCTGCGGGTATCATAATAGCGAATACGGCCGTCGCTATACAAAATTACGAGACTGCCATCTTCACTATACAAGTCAAAATCTACCGCATTGCCCAGGTCCAAATCTAACTCATCACTAAAATTCAAGGTGCGTTCATCCGCCTTAGCAATAAAACTTTCCCCGTCCGGAAAATATTTCCAGATGACGGCCGCACCCGTATCCAGAATATAAATGCGCTCATCAAAACCAGTGACAGCTACCGGGTTCACCCAATCAACCGCCAAATCCAGCGGTACGGCAAAAGCGCTGTTAATGCCTGGTTGATAGGTAATCAAAGCGCCGTCGCTGTCCAGCATCGCCAATCCTTCTCGCTGCACGGCAAAACCCTGCGGCCGCCAGAAAAAGTCCACCACATTCCCCACTACCCGACTTCCCACCGCTTGCCCAAAAAAGAGGATTTGCAACGGGTCAGGCGTGACTGGATTCATATAGGTGTCATCCGTATCATGTTCATAGACAGCGCCATT
>JAAEOP010000327.1 GCA_024223125.1 Chloroflexota bacterium | reverse complement strand
CCCCAGGGATATTTGCGGCCGTCGGTATGCCGCGCCACCCGTTCCCATTCCGCTTCTGTGGGCAGCCGGTACGGCTTCCCCGTTTTGGCGCTTAACCAGTTACAGTAAGCCAGCGCCTCATACCAGCTTATCCCCACCACCGGTTTGTTTGGCGTGGAAAACCGGACATCTTCCCAATAACGCGGCCGTGTCCAATTCTCCTGCTGCCGGTACGTCCACCCCTCGGCCGTCCAAAATGTTTTGTTTTTATACCTGCCCTCATCTATAAACATCTTAAACTGAGCGTTCGTCACCGGGTATTTACCGATGGCAAAGGTTCCCACCTGCACGGTATACTTTTCATCGTGCATCAAAAATGGCCCGCCGGCAATCTCTATCATTTCCGGCTCCAGGGTACAGACACCGGGGCGGGGGTCGCCCAGCGCCCCCAACAGTTCCCCCGCTTCGGCCCGCTGGGGTACGGTCAGGCGGCCGTTTTCCAGCAGGGCGGCCAACATCTTTTGCAGCCGGGGCAATGTTTGCCAGCCCACACTGTCTTGCCGGGCTACGTCTGTGCCCACCACCAGCATCATCTCCCCGGCCAGCCATACCTGGTTCCAGGCGGCGCTGTCGGCCACTTTGGGCGTGCGGGTGGGCAGTACCTCCCGTATCCCATCCAGCGCTTTTTCCACATTATTCTGGTTAAACAGCAGCGTCAACGTATGCATGATTTGCTTACGGAATGCGAAAAATCAGGTGATGATAATCCTGTCATTCAAGATTTGCATACAAATTGGAAGGGGATGTTAGAACGGTGGGAGGACGACCTATATCACTGCTATGATATTGAGGGGTTGCCCCGCAGCAATCTAGGCACGGAAGCTCTTTTCGGTGATGCGCGTCGCCAGCAGCGTCGGCTAAATGGGCAGGCTGACACCTCTGATTTGGCTATTACTGGACAGGTATCCTTACGTGCTAATTTTGCTAATCAGGAAATGTTGATGGAAATGGTTTCCCAAGTTCCTGTTTGGATTTACCGTACCGCTTCTCGCTGTTTGGAGGCTGTTGAAACTGGTATTCGATGGCCTCGGCTCTTGCATCGTAATACTGCTAAGGTTTTGGAGAAATTCAAATTTCAGGCTGATGAGCTACGGAAACAGGCTACTTCTGCTCCAAAAATCGCTTGAGAAATAGTCACGCAGGGCTGAAAACTAAACACTGTCAACTGATTAAGGAGCGGCCGCCGGTTGCAAAAAATCACCCACAGCCCAGCCTTGCGTACTGTCGGCCAGTTCTACCTGCCACCAGACGCGGTTGTTCGGTTCATCAGCTTCGGGGCCGCCAATAATGAGCAAGATGTCCCCTTCATTGGCGATGGTGATGGAGGCGTTGCTGGTGCTGGGACCACCGCGCACGGTGACGCCGGCGCCTTCGGTGTTGACGACCTGAGCGTAAAAGCCAACGGTAACTTCTGGGGGAGCAACGGCCGTATCTGGCGTCGGTATGGGCGTAAAGGTAGGAATGGGAGAGGGGGTGGGCAAAACGGCCGTAGCCGAAGGCACAGGGCTGGGTGGCGCTGTCAGCACAATCAGCGTTGGCTCAGACGGGACTACAGTCAATGGGGAACGGGAAAGCAACACATTGGCAATTGCCAGGGCAATCACAATACTGACAATGGTGACGACAATGCCCAACAGCAGGTAGCGCCAGGGGGTGGGGTTCTGGGAATCGGCTCGCAGACGGCGCGGCCGTTTTTCATTTGGATCGCGGGGATCGGGAGGTTTTTGATAACGAGCCATTATCTATAATTTTGCCTCCAATATAAGCAAAGTCAAATCGTCAAAGGCGGGAGCGTCTTGCCGCCAATTATTGAGTTCTTGAGCAAGTTGACGGGTCAATTCAACGGCCGACAAATTGCCAGCTGCGGCCACAAGCTGAGTCAATCTCTCATTGCCAAACTGCACATCCTGGGGATTAGCAGCATCGGGAACGCCATCACTGAACATGATCAGCCGGTCGCCATGTTGCAGGTGGATGGTGTGTTCACTCAATTCTAGAGGATCAATCATGCCCAGGAAACGGCCGTTGCCCGACAATGCTTCTACCCCCCGACCCGGCCGAAACCACAGAGGCCGGTCATGCGCCGCTCGTACATAGGTGAGACGGCCGCTGGGCTGGTGCAAAACGCCATAAAAAGCGGTAATGAACGTGTCATGAGTGGACGTTTCTAACATGCCTCGATGGACGGCCGTAGCCACTTTGGCCGGTGATAACTCCCGTTTGCCCTCCAGCAAAAACAGCGTGCGCGACACAGCCATAAACAAAGCGGCGTGGAATCCTTTATCGGCCACATCGGCAATAAGGATAGCCACATGCTCGGCGTCAATCTGCACTACATCATAAAAATCACCCCCTACCTGGCGGGCGGGCTGCAAATAAGCGGCAAAACCATAATCAGCAAACTGTGGCAAATTATCCGGCAGCAGACTGCGTTGTACGGCTGCGGCCAATTCCATTTCCCGTTCCAACCGTTCTTTTTCTACCAGCCGGGCCTGCGCCTGTTGTAGATCGGTATACGCTTGTTCCAGGGCGCTGTTTTTCTTTTGTAATTCATCAATATACTGGTTATCCATCTGGCGCGTGGTGGCCAATATTTTACGCAGAACGGCATAGGCCAGAGCCGGACTTTCTTCAATAAACTGGTCAAATTTATCCTCGGTCACTTCCAACACGGTAGTCGGGGTCAGGGTTGTACAGTTAGCCATGCGAGGTTCGTCATCAATCAATCCCATCTCGCCAAAATAACCCATCGGGCCAATGACATTAAGCATCCGTTCCTGCCCATCTTGCAAAGTTTGGGTCACAACAATATCACCTTGCACGATGACGTAAAAAATATGCTCAATTTCACCTTGATGGCACAAAATAACGCCGGCATCGTAGGTATGGCGAGAGGCAACCTCACGCAAAGTATCTAAGGTTTCTCGTTCTAAAGCGCCAAAAGCGCGGCTGAAGATGGAGGTTGTGCTAATTGTCATTGGTTCGTGGTCCGTATTCCGTATTCCGTAGCCCGTGGTCCGTAGTCCGTAATCTATTATCGGAATACGGAATACGGTTTACGGTTTACGGTTCACGATTATACCGTATCAGTTCGGTTGTCATCTAATTAAAGCCATGCTACCATACGCACCTATCCTAATTTCAGGCATTGTAACTGGTATCAATGTCAGCACAATTTCATATCTCTGAAAAGGAGGAGAACATGAAAAATAGAAAGTTGTTGGTTTTGTTTAGTTTGTTTCTAGTTATGGCTTTAGCCTTAGCTGCTTGTGGTGGTGGTGGCGGTGAAGAAACTTCTGGTGAAGAAGCAGCGCCGGCCGAAGAAGCAGCGCCAGCCGAAGAAGCAGCGCCGGCCGAAGAAGAAGCGCCGGCCGAAGAAGAAGCGCCGGCCGAAGAAGAAGCGCCAGCTGAAGAAGAAGCAGCGCCGGCCGAAGAAGAAGCAGCGCCGGCCGAAGAAGAGGAAATGGCCGAAGAGGAAATGGCTTTTGAAGGAACTTCCGTTGCCGCAGAAGATTGCGAATACGGTGGCAAAATCTCTTCTATTGAAGCGGTTGATGAGTTAACTGTTGTCTTCAACATGTGTAAGCCAGACCCGGCCTTCCTGGCCAAGATCGCCTTTACTCCCTTTGGCATTCAACCAGCGGAATGGATTGAAGAAACAGGCGGTACAGGCGAACTTTTGGAACATCCCATCGGCACCGGCCCCCTGATGGTTGACACCTGGAATCGTGGTGATTCAGTTATCTACAAACGGAATGATAATTACTGGGGTGACCCATCTATTGCCGAAACAGTCGTACTCCGGTGGAATGCTGAAGCGGCCGCCCGTTTGATAGAATTGCAAGCAGGCACAGTACACGAGATCACCAATGTCAGCCCCGATGATTTCGAGACGGTTGAAGCCGATCCGAATCTGCAATTGTTGCCCTACCCCAATCCAAATATTCTCTATCTGGCCATGACCAATACCTTCGAGCCATTCGACAATGTAGATGTCCGTCGGGCTATTGCCATGGGTATTGACCGCCAGCGTATTGTTGACAACTTCTATGCTCCCGGCTCAGAGGTTGCTTCCCACTTCACTCCTTGCTCCATCCCCAATGGCTGCCAGGGCGAAGAATGGTACGAATTCGATCCTGAAGCTGCTCGCCAACTATTGGCTGATGCCGGCTATCCCGATGGCTTCGAATCAACCATTTACTATCGTGACGTATTCCGCAGTTACCTGCCAGAACCCGGCCTGGTTGCTGTTGATTTCCAAAGTCAGTTAGAAGAAAATCTGGGCATCACAATTGATATTGAGGTGATGGAATCTGGCGCTTTTATTGCAGAATCTCAAGCGGGCAACCTGGATGGATTTTACCTGCTCGGTTGGGGCGCTGATTACCCCCATGTCACTAACTTCCTGGATTACCACTTCACCGAAGGTACAACCCAATTTGGCGATGCGCTGCCAGAAGTTTATGAAGCGTTGTTGGAAGCTTCTACCATTGCTGATGAAGCCACCGCCGCCCCGCTCTATGAACAAGCAAACAATGCTCTTAAAGAGTTGGTGCCGATGGTACCGATTGTTCATGGTATTGCCGCCCATGCTGCTTTAGCAGATTTGAACGGCGTTCAACAACGGCCGTTTGGTGCGACATACTTCCATCTCTTAGAACCTGGTGATGGTAGCGATACGGTTGTGTTTATGCAAAATGCAGAACCGATCAGCTTGTACTGTGCTGATGAGTCAGATGGCGAATCATTACGGCCGTGTCAACAAGTTGTTGAAACCCTGTTTGATTATGAATTGGATTCAGGGAACACACGCCCGGCGCTGGCCACTGTTTGTGAAGCCAACGATGATTCAACTGCCTTCACCTGTACCTTGCGTGAAGGCGTCACCTTCCACGATGGATCACACCTGGATGCAAATGACGTTGTTGCTTCTTGGGCTGCGGGCATTGATGCCGCTAATGCCAATCACGTAGGTAACACCGGTACCTTTACTTATTATGATTACCTATGGGACGGCTTAATCAACGCCCCAGAGGCCGAAGAATAGTCAAAGTTGTAGAATGTTTATCTTAAATTGGTCAAAACGCCTGAAATAAAGAGTTACGGGATGGCACTATCAAAATAAGCCATCCCGTACTTTTCTTTTTTACGGATTTTCCTCCATGATCTTATTTGCTATTCGCCGAGCCATTTTGGCTATCCCCGTATTGTTCGCCATATTAGTGGTTGTATTTATCTTAGCGCGGGCTGTTCCCGGCGATCCCTGTACTGCCATCCTGGGAGAAAAGGCTACGCCAGAAGTGTGCGCACGGTTCATGGAAGAAAATGGCTTTAATGATCCCATTTATGTGCAATTCTTGATTTACATGCAAAACATATTGAAAGGCGACCTGGGAGACTCTATCCGCTTCGGCAGACCGGTGACGCTTATGCTAGCCGAACGTTTGCCCATGACCATCGAATTAGCCATTGCCTCCATGAGTTTAGCCTTAATTGTGGGCATCCCGATGGGCATTATCTCTGCCCTTCGTCGTAATTCATCCATAGATGTGGTGACGATGATGGGAGCAAACTTAGGCGTTTCTCTGCCTGTCTTTTTTTTGGGACTCTTGCTGATCTACTTTTTTGCTGTTTTTTTGAAGGATACACCTTTCGTCTTACCCCCTTCCGGCCGTTTATCGCCCGGTGTGTCTCCAATTCCATTTTTTGAATATTATGACTTAGCTCCAGCCGAAGAAGGAACGGCAAAATTCCTTATTTACCTGTTTATTTCCAAGTTATATATTTTTAATTCGATTATTACCGGTGATTGGGAAGTGCTAAAAGATGCTTCCAGGCACCTCATTCTGCCGGCCATTGCTTTAGCTACCATTCCTTTAGCCATCATTGCCCGCATGACCCGATCCAGCATGTTAGAAATCCTGGGACTTGATTACATTCGTACCGCCAAAGCAAAAGGATTACATTATCGGGCTGTTGTCATGAAGCATACATTTCGTAATGCGCTGCTGCCCATTGTGACCATTGCCGGTTTGCAATTGGCCGGTATTCTGGGTGGGGCTGTTTTAACAGAAACCATTTTTGGGCTGCCCGGTGTCGGTTTAAGTGTCTTTGAAGCCATCACGGCCAGGGATTTCCCAGTCATTCAAGGCTTCGTTATCGTCATTGCTTTTATTTATGTGGTCATGAATTTGTTTGTTGATTTATCATATGGCGTTCTTGACCCCAGAATCAGGTTAGACTGATAAAATTCCCCATGACAACCCAAGACACCCTTTCGAATGTTGCTCAAATACCAGATGATGATGTAGCCGATATTGGCGACTATAAAGCCAATAGTTTGTGGCGGTTGACAGCTCGCCGCTTGTTTCGTCAGCGATCTGCCATTGTGGGCCTGATTATTTTAGTAACCCTTGTCTTTATCGCCGTGTTTGCCCCGGTTTTGGCTCCTTATGATCCGACCGAAGTGTTGATTGGCAAGGAAGATGTAAAAAAGCGTGCCGCCCCGTGTATTCACTTATTGGGTTGCCCAGAAGATCAACCACAACATATTATGGGAACCGATGGCAATGTGCGCGATCAATATAGTCGCATTCTTTATGGCGCCCGAATTTCGTTACGGGTTGGTTTTATGGTGGTGACGTTTGCCCTGCTCGTGGGCACAACCTTGGGAGCAATTGCTGGATATGCTGGGGGCACGATTGATAAT